>DAHXNE010000112.1 GCA_027366635.1 Gammaproteobacteria bacterium
AGTCTCCGAAGAAACCATCCGTCAAATCAAGCAGGCGCACGAGCGGCTCAAGCAGGTCCACGAACAGCTCGAGAGCGAGCACCGCCAGGCGCTCGAGCGCAAGGGGATGCTCGAGGAGGAGGTGCGGTGGTTGAAGGGCCAACTCTTCGACCGATCCTCCGAGCGACTCGGCGAGCCCAATGTGTCGCCGGATCAGCAGCAGATGTTGTTCAACGAGGCCGATGTGCTGGCCGCGATCGCGGCGGCGTAGGGACCACTTCAATCGCCCTCTCCGTAAGCGGCAAAAGCGCCGCGACCGAGAGCATCGCCCGCTCAGGCAAAACCGGGAAGCACGCGGATTACGGAGTCCTTACACCCGAACTGGCAAAGCCATTGGCCGACCGGCGACCGCGAAGGCTCACGGCGAGCAGATCGCCAATCTCGTGAAGCAAGGCATTGCGCTGCCAGAGATCGCCAAGCGCCTCGAACTTCCCTACTCAAGCGTTCACCGGGTCGCGCGCCACAAGTAACCGCCGCCTCGCCCGCCGGGGCTCCCGGCCGTGGCCAGCGTAGCGGCCCAGTCCTGCGCCGCTCTGCGGGCTTCCCCGTGCGTCCTACACGTGCAGCGGCTTCGGCACGAATGTCAGGCCGAGGGCGCGCATGACTTTCAGCACCGTGCCGAAGGTCGGGTTGCCTTCCTTCGAGAGCGCCTTGTACAGGCCATCGCGGGTGATCCCGGTCTCCTTTGCAAGCTGAGCCATGCCATGCGCGCGGGCGATATCGCCGAGCGCTGCGGCAAGGAAGGCAGGATCGTCCGGCGCCTCCTCGAGGCACGCCTGCAGGTAGGCGGCCATGTCAGCTTCGGATTTCAGGTAATCGGCGGCATCCCACCGGGAGAAAGTCTCTTTCGTGCGTCGCTTGGTTGCCATAGGTCGCCTCTTCCAGTCCTTTGCGATTGCGATTGCCTGTTTGATGTCGGCGTCCTGAGTCCGCTTGTCCCCGCCACAGCAGAGCATCACGCGGACGTTCCCGCGCTGGGCGTAATAGACGCGGTATCCCGGGCCGTAGTCGATCCTCATCTCGGAGACGCCCGAGCCGACTGCTTTCACGTCACCCGGATTGCCGAACGAGAGCCGGCGGATGCGGGCATTGATGCGCGCCTGGGCTTCGCGGTCCCGAAGGCCGTCGAACCACTTCTCGTACGTTGCGGACTTCAGGACTTCCAGCACGGCAGAGCAGAAGCGTATACTATACTATACAGTCATGCAAGTGCATCTACCTGGGTAGTACGCAATGACCGCGTACTGGCAGACCATGGTTGCCGGCGCACTCGATCGTGCCGACGAGCACCATCCCCCCGACCGCGCGACGATGCGCGTGGCAGCCCTGGAATTGGCAGCCCGAGGCGCGTCGTTCCGCAGAGTAAGGCCGGCGGAGGCGAGCGCCTCGGCAAGCCGGATCACCGGCACATTGGGATCGACGGTGATGATGAAGGGCAGCGCCTCGGCGGGCGCGGTATTCTGAACGGCAGCCATTGCAGCACCTCTACTGCTGAAGTGGTGAGTCGTCCGGCCGTGCTGATTACACGGTCGGGCGGCGCCTGCTTCCGAGGTGGCTGCGGTTTCCGTACATATTCCGTACGGAAACAACCTTTTAGGCGTAATCCTTTGAATTCATGGAGCGGGAAACGAGGCTCGAACTCGCGACCTCAACCTTGGCAAGGTTGCGCTCTACCAACTGAGCTATTCCCGCTCGCGAATGGGAACGGGCATTTTAGGGAACGGCCGGGCGAAGTCAATCGGCGCGGCTACCGCTTGAGCTCGGGCCAGGCGGCTCGCAGATACGTGATCATGGAGACCAAGGTGGCCGCAGCCGCGAGCTCGATCAGCATCACGCCGGTGGAATAGATCGGCACTGTGAACAGTGGGTGGTGGTAGAGCATCATGGACAGTCCCACGATCTGCAGCACCGTCTTGACCTTCCCCAGCTGGGACACCGCGACCTTGCGCCGCTCGCCAATCTCGGCCATCCACTCGCGCAGCGCCGAGATCGTGATTTCCCGCCCGATGATCACCACGGCGGTGAGCACGATCAAGGCTCGGGTATCCTGGCTCACCAGCAGCACCAGCGCCACGGCGACGATGAGCTTGTCCGCCACGGGGTCGAGAAAGGCGCCCAGGCGAGAGGTCTGCCCGAGCCGCCGGGCGAAATACCCGTCCAGCGAATCCGTGATGCCCGCGGCGGCAAACAGCAGCCCCGCAGCCGGATCCGCCCAGGGATACGGCATGTAGAAGAGCAGCACGATGAGCGGGATCGCCCCAATGCGCAGCCAAGTCAGCGTGTTCGGTACATTCCAGGGCATACGAGTCTCAAGATCCTGGATGCAGGTGATCATAAAGGGTACGCGCCAGAGTTGCTCCCACTCCTTCGACCTGCTGCAGATCCGCCACACCGGCGCGCAGCACGCCCTGCAGCCCCCCGAAGTGCGTCAGCAACGCCCGCCGCTTGGCCGGACCCATGCCCGGGATGCTCTCCAGAACCGATTCGCTATAGCGGCGCGCACGCTTGCGGCGATGGCCGGTTATGGCAAATCGGTGGGCCTCGTCCCGGATGCGCTGAATGAGTCGGGATGCCGGTGAATGCGCCTCCGGAACGCGCGCGGTAGCCTCTGCGTACAAGTATAGGCGCTCCTGCCCCGGACGCCGATCCGGCCCTTTGGCGACGCCGACCAGGGTGATGCCGACCACACCGAGCGCCTCGAGCTCCGTGTGCACGCCCTCGATCTGGCCCAATCCACCGTCGATCAGCAGCAGATCAGGACGCGGAACCTTCTGGTCCCTGACCCGCGTATAACGGCGCTTGAGCGCCTGCCGCAGCGCGCCATAGTCGTCACCGGGCGTGATGCCCGTGATATTGAACCGGCGATACTCGCTCTTGAGGGGCCCCTCGGAGCCGAATACCACGCACGAGGCGACCGTCCCCTCACCGCCCGTGTGGCTGATGTCGAAGCACTCCATGCGCGCAGGCGGCGCCGGCAAGTCGAGTTCCACTGCGAGCGCCGCGAGCATCTCGTCCATGCCCTGACGCCGCGCCAAGCGCATGCGCAGCGCCTGCTCGGCATTCTCGCGCGCGAGCTGCACCCATCGGACGGTGAGCCCCCGCGCCGGGCAGCGCACCGCCACCGCGTGGCCCGCGCGCGCGCCGAGCGCCTCTCCGAGCGCCTCGGCGTCCTCCAGCTGCCGACCCACCAAAACCTCGGTCGGTGGCTCGTGCTGGGCGTAGTACTGCATCAGAAACGACGACAGCGCCTCTTGCGGCTCGGCGAGCATGGCCCGCGGGAAGCTGCTGGTGGTACCGAGATTACGCCCACCACGCACCAGCATCGCGCTGACCGCGTACTCGCCTGGCTCCCCGACGATCGCGAACACATCGGCGTCTCGTTCCTGCTCGGCGGTGACCACCTGCTGAGCCTGAATCTCGCGCAGCGCCGCGAGCTGATCGCGCAACTGCGCGGCGCGCTCGTACTCTTGTCGCTCAGCCGCCTGCCGCATCCGTCCAGTCAGTAACTGGTTGACCTCTTCGCTGCGTCCCTCGAGCACCTTCACCGCTGCCTCGACGTCCTGCGCATACGCTTGCGGCCCGATCAGACCGACGCACGGCGCCGAGCAGCGGCCGATCTGATGCTGCAGGCACGGCCGGCTGCGGTGGGCAAAGAAGCCGTCGCGGCAATTGCGAATCCGAAACAGCTTCTGCAGCTGATTGAGCGTCTCACGCACCGCGGCGCTGCTCGGAAAGGGACCGAAATAGCGCGCCCCCGAGGCCCGCACGCCTCGGTACAGTGACAGCCGCGGAAACGGATGGCCGGTGCCGAGCAGGATGTAGGGGTAGCTCTTGTCGTCGCGCAGGACCACATTGAAGCGCGGCCGGTGCGCCTTGATCAGGTTGTACTCGAGCAGCAGCGCCTCGGTCTCCGAGTGCGTGATCGTCACCTCCATGTCCGCGATCTGCTGTACCAGCGCCTGAACTTTGGGGCTGACGTTGCTCGCCGTGAAATAGCTGCCGACACGGTCCCGCAGGCTCCTCGCCTTGCCGACGTACAGCAGCTCGTGGCCGCGGTCGAACATGCGATAGACACCGGGCCGACGCGGCAGCGCGGCCACGAATGCCTTGGGATCAAATACGGCGCTCACACCCGCAGTTTAAGCGTCCGCGAGCACGCGGGCACGCATCACCACTTGACGGAACATCGGCTCGGTCAACCGCCCGGTCGAGGTGTTGTAGCGGCTGCAATGGTACGAATCGATGAGCGTGCGATTACCTTCGAGCGCGTGCTCGCGTCCGTGTCCGAACGGAAAAGCCGACGGCCGCAGGTCACTTGCCCGCAGGAACGCCTCGTGCGCGATGCGCCCGAGCGCGATCACCACCCTGACCCTGTTCAACCGACCGAGTTCCGCGCGCAGATAGGTATTGCAGTTGCGGATCTCCTCGGGCGTGGGCTTGTTCTGCGGCGGGACGCATTTGACCGAATTGATGATGCGCGTCCGGCGCAGCTGCAGGCCGTCCTCGCGCGAAGCCGAGACGGACCGGCTCGCGAGCCCGGCGGCGTGCAGCGTGCGGTACAGTAGGATGCCCGCGTAGTCACCGGTAAACGGCCGCCCGGTGCGGTTCGCCCCGTGCATCCCCGGCGCGAGTCCGACGATCAGGACGCGCGGCTGGGCAGCGCCAAAGGATGGCACCGGGCGCGCCCAGTACTGCGGATAGCGTGCGCGCGTCTCGCGCAGGAACCCGGCGAGACGCGGACAGTGGACGCAGTCCGGGTCGTAGAGCGCCCGATCAGTCATCCATGTGGCGAATGATGGCGGTGGCGAAGCCCGAGCAGCTCATGAGCGTCGCGCCGGGGATGAGCCGCTGCAGATCCTCCGCAACGTTCTTGCGTGCCGCGAGCTCGCGCTTGGGCATCTTGATGGCCGCGCGCAGCCGCGCCAAATCATAGGTCAGCTCTTTGTGGGCGATGGTATTGCCAACCCCCTTGATGATAAGGTTGGCCGCCTCGCTCCACCCAAGGTAGCGCAACATCATCTCCGCGGACAGTATCAACGAGCCTGGGTTGACGCGATCCTTGCCCGCGAAGCCCGGCGCCGTGCCGTGCGTGGCCTCGAACACCGCGAATCCGTCGCCGATATTGCCTCCCGGCGCGATGCCGATTCCCCCCACTTGCGCGGCGAGGGCGTCGGAGACGTAATCGCCGTTGAGGTTGAGCGTGGCGATGACATCGTATTCCTCGGGGCGCAACAGCACCTGTTGCAGGAAATTGTCGGCGATCACATCCTTGATGACGATGTCCTTGCCGGTGAGCGGGTTGGCGAACCGCAACCATGGCCCGCCGTCGATCTCGGTGGCGCCGAACTCCTCCTTGGCGAGCTGATAGCCCCAGTTGCGGAACGCCCCCTCGGTGAACTTCATGATGTTTCCCTTGTGCACCAAGGTCACCGAAACCCGATCGTTGTCAATTGCGTACTGGATCGCCTTGCGGATCAGGCGCTGACTGCCCTCCTTCGAGACCGGCTTGATGCCGATCGCGGAGCTTGCCGGGAAGCGGATGCCGGTGACGCCGAGCTCCTTGTGCAGGAAGGCAATGAGCTTGTGCACCTCGGCCGAGCCCGCTGGCCACTCGATGCCGACGTAGATATCTTCGGTGTTCTCCCGGAAGATGACCATGTCGGTCAGGCTCGCATCCGCCATGGGGCTGTCGACACCCGGGAAGTAGCGGATCGGGCGCACGCAGGCATACAGGTCGAGGCGCTGGCGCAGCGCGACATTCAGCGAGCGGATGCCCTCACCGACGGGTGTTCCGAGCGGTCCCTTGATCGAGACCACATGAGCGCGCAGCGCGTGCAATGTCTCCTCTGGAAACCATTGCCCGTAGCGCGCTTTACCTTGCTCGCCGCAGAACACTTCCATCCAGTGGATCCGCCGGCGCTGCCCATATGCCTTGTGAACCGCGGCGTCCACCACCTGCAACATTGCCGGGGTGACATCCACGCCGATGCCGTCACCTTCGATGTACGGAATGATGGGCTCATCCGGAACGCTAAGCGTCTGATCCGGGTTGATCAGGATCTTGTTGCCGCCGGCCGGCGGCGTGATGTGCTCGTACTGCATCCGCGCATTGTATCGGCATTCGCGCCGACCAATCCCGAAACCGAGTCTACGGGCCCGAGCGGCCGTCCGCTAATTTGGCGCCCGCCACGCGCCGGCGGTTCTGACTGCGCTCGGCGATCAGCATGGCCAGCTCCAGCGCCTGCTCGTGGTTCAGTCGCGGGTCGACCGTGGAGCGATAGGCCCGTTGCAGATCCTCATCGGTCAAGCCGCGTGCCCCGCCGGTGCACTCGGTGACATCATCGCCGGTGAGCTCGATGTGCACGCCGCCCAGACGCGAGCCGTGCTCGGCGTGGATCCGGAAGGCGAGATCGACTTCCTTGAGGATATTCTCGAAGCGCCGGGTCTTCAGGCCTCCGGTGCTTGTCTCTGTGTTGCCGTGCATCGGGTCGCATACCCACAGCACCGACTGCCCGGTCTGGCGCACCGCCTCGATCATCTTGGGCAGTGATTTCTCGATGTCCTTGACCCCGAATCGATGGATTAAAGTGAGCCGGCCCGGCTGATCCTGGGGATTGAGCGCGGTAACCAAGCCCTGTAGCCACGCATCGTCCATCGCCGGCCCGATCTTCACCCCGATGGGGTTGGCGATGCCGCGGAAGTACTCGACGTGCGCCGCATCGAGCTTCGCCGTGCGCATTCCCACCCAGGGCATGTGGGTCGAGAGGTTGTACCAGCGATTCTGGCGCGCAATGAAGCGCGTCTGCGCCTGCTCATAGAACAGGTGCAGTCCTTCGTGGCAGGCGTAGAAGTCCACGTGCGTCGCCTCATGCACGCCCCGGCCGCTGATCCCCTCGAAGAAATCGAGCGCGTCCTCGATCGAGCGCACGATCTGCTGATAGGCATCCTTAAGAGGCGCGTGCTTGACGAACCCGAGGTCCCAGTACTCCGGGTGGTGCAGATCCGCAAAGCCCCCATCGACCAGAGCGCGCACGAAATTCAGCGTCAACGCCGCTCGCTCGTAACCTCGCAGCAGCAGCTGCGGATCGGCCCGGCGCGCCTCCGGAGTGAATTCCGGCCGGTTGACCAGATCACCCCGGAAGCTCGGCAGCGTCACTCCATCGCGCGTCTCGGTATCGGCCGAGCGGGGCTTGGCGTACTGTCCGGCCATGCGCCCGACGCGGATGATGGGCTTCTTCAGCCCATGCAGCAGCACGAGGCTCATTTGCAGCAGGATCTTCAGCTTCTTGGCGATCAGATCCGACTCGCACTCGGCGAAGGTCTCGGCACAGTCGCCTCCCTGGAGCAGAAACGCCTGACCGCGCTGAGCGGCCGCCAGACGCTCGCGCAGCGCTTCGATCTCCCACGAGACGACGATCGGCGGCAGACGGGAAAGCTCGGCCACCACCCGCTCCAGAGCAGCCGGATCATCGTAGACCGGCTGCTGTAGAGCCGGTTTGGCATGCCAGCTGGCGGGGTGCCAGGCAGTAGTCTCTGTGGAGCGCATAAGTGACGGAATCCTAGCACGGACTGGCGGTAATCGCCCCGTCAGTGGAGAATTCTTCCATTAGTCTTAACCTTCGGGGGGGTGCACCATGCACCGCGTATTGATTCTCGGCGCCGGCAAGATCGGCGCGCTCATCTCAGGACTGCTGGCCGGCTCAGGCGCCTACCTCGTCGATTTGGCGGATCTGGACGGCGCCGTGGCCGAAGCGGTGCTCAAGGCCCACGGCCTCAAGGGCATGAAGGCCCACTCTCTCGATGCCCAGATTCCCGAGCGCCTCGCACACCATCTGGCCTCCCACCCGGTCGACGCGGTGATCTCGAGCCTGCCCTTCCACTGCAACGTCGCGGTTGCGCAAGCGGCGCGCCGCGCGGGCGTGCATTACTTCGATCTCACGGAAGACGTGCAAGTCACGCGAGCGGTTCGCGCCATCGCCGTCGACGCCGACCGGGCATTCGTGCCGCAATGCGGTCTGGCACCGGGGTTCATCAGCATCGCCGCGGCGGAACTCATCACTCACTTCGAATCGTTGCGCGCTGTGAAACTGCGCGTCGGCGCCCTTCCCCAACATCCCAACAACGTGCTCAAGTACTCCCTCACGTGGTCGACGGAGGGACTGATCAACGAGTACGGCAACCCATGCCAAGCCATCGTCGAGGGCCAGACCGTGGACGTTGCCCCGCTAGAGGGGCTCGAGGAGATCGAGATCGACGGAACTCTGTACGAGGCATTCAACACCTCGGGCGGGCTCGGCTCCCTGGCCGAGACCCGCGGCGTGAGCGCCGAGTCGATGAACTACAAGACCATCCGCTATCCGGGCCACTGCGAGCAGATGCGCCTGCTGATGAACGACCTGAAGCTCAACCAGGATCGCGGCACCCTCAAGCGCATTCTCGAGAATGCGGTGCCGCAGACCCTGCAGGACGTGGTCATCGTCTACGTGGCGGTCACCGGCATGCAGGATGGGCAACTGCGCGAGGAGAACTACGTCAACAAGATCTATCCGCAGCTGATCAGCGAACGGCTCTGGTCGGCGATCCAGGTCACCACCGCGGCCGGCATCACGGCGGTGGCCGACCTGGTCCTGGAGCACCCGGAGCGCTACCACGGGTTCATCGCCCAGGAGCAATTCCGCCTCACCGACATCCTGGCCAACCGCTTCGGGCGCTACTACGCCAGCGGCGGCAACAAGGACGTCTCGGGCGAAGTGATCGTGGCCGGCAAGACCGGCCACCAGCGCACCAACAAGGCGGCCTGAGCGATGGACACGCGGATCTGCATCCAGGCCATTCTCGAGCGGCTGGGCCTAGAGGCCCTCAACCCCGGGGTCTGCACCGGTCGCGCAGCGTGGCGCGGCGCGGGGCCGTTGCTCGAGGTGCACAATCCGGCCACCGGCGAGCGCATCGCCGCGGTTCGTACCGCCGCGGAGGCGGACTACGAGGCACTGATGCGCTCGGCGAGCGAGACGGCGGCGGCGTGGCGGGACGTTCCTGCGCCGAAACGGGGCGAGGCTGTGCGCCTGATCGGCGCGGCGCTCCGTGCGGTCAAGGACGACCTCGGCGCGCTGATCTGCCTCGAGAACGGCAAGATCCTCGCTGAGGGGCGCGGTGAGGTGCAGGAGATGATCGACATCGCCGACTTCGCCGTCGGCCAGTCGCGGATGCTCTACGGCCTGACCATGCACTCCGAGCGCCCCGGTCATCGCATGTACGAGCAGTGGCACCCGCTCGGGGTGGTCGGGATCATCTCGGCATTCAACTTCCCGGTCGCGGTATGGTCCTGGAACGCGTTTCTCGCGGCGATCTGCGGTAACGTATCCGTCTGGAAGCCCTCGCCCAAGACCCCGCTCACGGCAATCGCCGTGCAGAAACTCGTCAGCCGGGTGCTCGAGGCTCACGGCCTCCCCCCGATCTTCCAGATGTTCATCGACGCCGGGGCAGACCTCGCCTCGCGCTTCGTCGAGGATCGCCGCGTCGGTCTGGTCTCATTCACCGGCTCGACCGTCATCGGCCGCAAGGTCGGGGAACGCGTGGCCGCGCGGCTCGGCAAGAGTCTGCTCGAACTCGGCGGCAACAACGCGATCATCGTCGACGAATCGGCGAGCCTGGAGCTCGCCGTGCCGGCCATCGTGTTTGGCGCGGTCGGCACCGCTGGCCAACGCTGCACCACGACCCGCCGCGTGTTCGCGCATCGGATCATCGCCGCCGATCTCGAACGCCGCCTGGTCAATGCCTATCGTCAAATCAGGATTGGCGATCCGCTCGATCCGGCGACACTCATGGGGCCGCTGATCGACGCGGCGGCGGTTGAGCGCTTCAGCGCCGCGGTGGCCGCGGCCCGCTCGGCGGGCGGCGAGGTGCTCGCCGGCGGCAGGGTGCTCGAGCGCCCCGGACACTTCGTCGAGCCGACGCTGATCCGCGCGCGCAACGACTGGCCGATCGTGCAGAACGAGACGTTCGCGCCCATTCTCTACCTCATCCCGGTCGACTCGCTCGAGGCGGCGATCGCCCAGCAGAACGACAGCCGCTACGGCCTTTCCTCGGCACTGTTTACCGAGCGCCTGCGAGCCGCGGAGACGTTTCTTTGCGCCGCCGGCAGCGATTGCGGCATCGCCAACGTCAACATCGGCACCTCGGGAGCGGAGATCGGTGGCGCGTTCGGCGGTGAGAAGGATACCGGCGCGGGCCGGGAATCCGGCTCCGATGCCTGGAAGGCCTACATGCGCCGACAGACCAACACGATCAACTGGAGCAATGCGCTGCCGCTGGCGCAGGGGATCAAGTTCGAGCTTTAGGGGCGACTATCCCCGAGCACGCTCAGTGTCTCGCGCACCATGATCGGCTCCTCGGCCACCGCGACCGTCCACACGCCAACCCGGCTGCCGTCGCAGCTGATGCGCTGGTCCCCGCCGCGAGCCGATGCGTTGGCCGCCGGATCGATCTCGATGCCCGCCCAGCGCAGGCCCGCAAGCGCGCGGGCGCGCACCTCCGGTACGTGCTCACCCACGCCGCCACCGAACACGATGCCGTCGCAGCCCTCGAGCACCGTCAGATACGCGCCGATGTATTTGCGGATACGATAACAGTAAAGGTCCACCGCCAGCCGGCCGCGCTCGTTGTTCTGAGCGAGCAGCTCCGCCGGGTTGCTGCGCCCTCCGACGCCGAGCAGGCCCGCCTCGCGGTTGAGCGACTCGATGAGCCGCTGCGGCGCAATGCCGAGCCGCTCGCTCAAATACGGCACGACCGCGGCATCGATATCCCCCGAACGGGTGGCCATGACCAGCCCTTCGAGCGGCGAGAATCCCATGGACGTGTCGCGGGGCCGCCCGCCCGCGGTGGCCGTGACGGAGCACCCGCCGCCCAATTGCAGGCTGATCAGCCGTCCGCCGTCCGGCATGTCCGGATTCAGCTCGCACCAGCGACGCCACATGGCCTCGTGCGCCAAGCCGTGAAAGCCGTAGCGGCGCACCCCGACGTCCCGGCCCAGTCCGCTCGGCAGCGCGTATTCGGCCGCGACCGCGGGCAAGGCCGCATAGAACGCCGTATCAAAAACGGCGACCTGCGGCACATCGGGCCCGGCGAGCGCGGTGAGTGCCTCGATCCAGCGCAGCGCCAAGGAATTGTGCAAAGGCGCCAGCACCGCGAGCTCACCGATCCCGCGGCGCACCGCCGCATCGATGCGCACCGCATGAGTATAACGGTCCGCGCCGTGCACGACGCGATGCGCGAACGCCGCCGGCCGATCGGTCAATTGGTTGAGGAATCCGCGCAGCTCTTGCGCCGGATCGAGATGCGTGCCCTCGTGGCGCACCGATGCGATCTCGTGCGGTGCGCCGGCCGGCCGGCCTTGGCCCGACGCGCACTCGAACGCACCCAGTTTGATCGAGGTGCTGCCGCTGTTGACAGTGACGATCAACACCGTCTCAGACACCGCCCCGGCCGCTCATGACCGGCGGGCCGCATTGCCCGTCAACGCCACTCCGTCACGAGCGGCATGTCCGGCCGGTGCTCGCCGATACACGCCGAATGCTC
Organism: Gammaproteobacteria bacterium; assembly: GCA_027366635.1. Lineage (GTDB taxonomy): Bacteria > Pseudomonadota > Gammaproteobacteria > Steroidobacterales > Steroidobacteraceae > 13-2-20CM-66-19. Next base: position 11,614 of record DAHXNE010000112.1, read on the forward strand.
GATCAACAGCTTGCATACGCGCTCCTTCAGATGTGCGCCGCGATCGCGAGGCCGCGCTGGCCGGGCGTCAACGGCTCGGTCAGCCGCGGATCGTTCCGCGAGGTCCGATAAATCCTTTCGCGGCACAGATAATTCGCCGCCGGTACGCTGCCGCTGGCCGCAATGCCAGTGCCGACAGCGGACCACTGGCCGCTCGATGACTTTGGCAGAACACCGGCAACTCCCGTGGTGGGCAGCTTGCCGGTGCGCATCGCAACGTACCCCTGCACCATTGTAAATACGCGTTTCCCGAGATG
>DAHXNE010000117.1 GCA_027366635.1 Gammaproteobacteria bacterium
GTTCCGGCGTCTCGGCGACGATCTCGGCGTGTGCATCGAAATGCTGCGCACCCGAGCCGCGCTGCAAGCCGCCCTCGAGCGCGCCGAGCGGCAGGATCAGCAGCTCGCCGTCCTGGAACGTGCGTTCGAGAACAGTGTCGCGGCGGTCATAGTGACGGACGCGGACAACCGGATCGCGCTGGTCAACCCGACGTTCGAGAAGCTCTTTGGCTACCGGCGCGATGAGGTCCTCGGGCGCGATCCGGCGCTGTTCGCCTCGGGCCGCCACGACCCGGAGTATTTCCAGTCGATGTGGGCGGCGCTCGGCGCTCGCGGCCGCTGGAGCGGGGAAATCGTCAACCACAGCCGTGACGGGCGCGAGATCACCTGTTGGCTGATCCTCTCGGCGGTGCGGGACGCACACCAGCGCCTCACGCACTACATCGGCAGCTACCGCGACGTGACCGAGCAGATTCAGTCGGTCGCGGCGCAGCAGCGCGAGCAGCGCATCACCGATGCGATCATGGAAAGCATGCCCGGCGTCGTGTACTTTCTAGACCGCGACGGCCGCTTTCGCCGCTGGAACCGCAACTTCCTCGAGGTCACCGGCTACACAGCCGAGCAGCTGCAGCGGATGCAGCCGCTCGATTTCATCGATTCCAAGCACCAGGCGCTGGCCCGCAAGCAGATCGAGCGGGTCTTCAGCCGAGGCGAAGACTGGATCGAAGCGCCGCTCGTGACGCGCTCCGGTCGCGCGATTCCCTATCTGTTCACCGGCCGGCGACTGAGCTTCGCGGGTGAGGATTTCCTGGTCGGCGTCGGCATCGACATCAGCGTGCGCGTAGCCGCGGAGCAGGCGCGCGATGCGCACCTGCAGCGCCTGCAGAGCCTCTCGCGCCAAGTGCTGGAGATCCAGGAGAGCGAGCGCCAGGCTCTCGGACGGGAGCTGCACGATTCGGTCGCCCAGGACGTCGGCGCGGTCAGCCTGAATCTGACCATCCTGCGCGGCAAGCTCGGCCAGCCGCTCGATGCGGCGATCGCCCGGCGGCTGGACGACTCGCAGAAGCTGCTGGAGGACGCCGCGCTGCGCCTGCGGGATGTGATGGCGGAGCTGCGTCCGCCCGGCCTCGACGAGTTCGGACTGCTAGCCGCGCTGCGCGAGCATGCCGATCGGGTGGCGGAACGTGCCGGGTTCACCGTGACGGTTCGCGGCGAAGAGCCCCGGCCGCCGTTGCGTTCTGCGACCGCGATCGCGTTATTCAGAATCGCGCAGGAAGCGCTGAACAACGTCGTCAAGCATGCCTCAGCCACGCACGTGATCATCACGCTCGAGCCCACCGGCGAAGGCACACGACTGGAGGTGCGCGACGACGGCCTCGGCTTCGATCCCGCCTCGCGCCCCCCCGGCGGCATGGGCATGCTCACCATGACCGAGCGGGCCGAGCTCATCGGTGCGCAGTGCACGGTGGATGCCAGTCCGGGCGGCGGCACCGGGGTGATCGTCACGGCCCCTCCACCGGCCGAGCCGGCGCGGATCTGATCGCGTGCCCTCCTGCCGCATCACCGTATTCGTCGCCGACGATCACGCGGTGGTGCGCGACGGGCTCGTCGCGATCCTGGAGTCCTCCCATGACATCAAAGTGGTGGGCACGGCCGCGACCGGTCGACAGGCGATCGAGGGGATTCTCGCGCTGAGCCCGCAAGTCGCGATCCTCGACGTGTCCATGCCCGAGCTCGACGGCATTGCCGTGACGCGCCAGATCCTCGCCGAGCGGCCCAACACCGCGATCGTGATTCTATCGATGCACTCTTCCGCCCAGCACGTCATGCAGGCGCTCGAAGCCGGCGCGCGCAGCTATCTGCTGAAGGAGCATGCCGGCCGTGAGATCGCTGACGCCGTCCGGGCCGTCAATCTCGGGCGACGGCACTTGAGTGGACGCATCGCTGAGATCGTCGCCGAGGGCATCAGCAACCGGCGCGGCGCGAACCCCATCGCCAGCCTGAGCAACCGCGAGGGGCAGATTCTGAAACTGGTCTGTGACGGACGCTCGAGCGCTGAGATCGGCCAAACTCTGGGCCTGTCCCCCAAAACCGTCGATACGTACCGTAGCCGGTTGATGCACAAGCTGCAGGTCGTGGATCTCGCCGGGCTGATCAAGTTCGCCATCCTTCATGGCCTGACGCCGCTCGAGTAGCGCGCTCGTCGAGATTTCCTGACAGACCCAGAGTCAACCCCGTGCTGAACTGCGCCGGAAATACACAAGCTGGCCACGTGACGATGACGACTTGCAGTCCAGACGATCCGCCTACCGGCCAGCGCCGCGAAATCCGTATCCTCATCGTCGAGGACCACGCGCCGACGAGCAAGGCTGTCGGCGAGCTGCTGCTCGGCACCCTGAGCCGCGCGCCCGCATTGGACGGGACCCTGGCGATCGCAACGGTCCGCAACGCCGAATCCGCCCTGGAGCGCATTGCGAGCGATCCGCCTGACGTGGTGGTGATGGACATCAGCCTGCCCGGCATGAACGGCATCGACGCCACTCGTCATATTCGCCGCATTGCGCCGGCGCTTCCCGTGATCATCCATTCTCGAAGCGACACCGAGGTCTACCGGGAAAGGGCCGCCGAGGCCGGCGTGAACGGCTTCGTCAGCAAGCAGCGCACCGCCGAGGAGCTCAGCCCGATGGTCCGCGGCATCCTGGCGCGGGCGGCTCATCACGAATGCGACACCCAACCCCTGGGCCTGCGCTCGTAGCCGAAGTGGATCTCGGCCCGGCGGGCGCCGCAGCGCGAGCAGCGGAACCGCTCCAGGCACGCCATCAGGGCTGTCTCCCACCCCAACATTCTGGCCAGCGCCTCTGCACGGACTTCGCGTTGATGGGCGCACGCGCCACAGCGCAGCTGCACGAAGGCATCACGGTGGTCGGCAAGTCGGGTCGAGGACGTCAGCGGCAAGGCCATATCCGCTATCGTTCCGCCTGCGCGGCCGTGCTGTCCACGCAGTCCTCGCTGCGCTGCGGCGCTGGATGCTGCAACGTATTGAATTCTTTTGGCATCCATGCCGAACGGCGCGTGCTCGTCGCACCGGGAACGCCGGTCGGCTAGAGTGCAATCGTGTGTGGACGCTACATCCTTGCGCAACAGGCCAAGTTTGAACGCGAACTGCGTCTCGGCCGCATCCACTGGGAGTTCACTGCGCGGTACAACGTTGCACCCTCGCAGTCCGTGCCGGTGGTGCGTATGACCGACGGTGCCTGCGAGGGCGTCATGATGCGCTGGGGACTGATCCCGTTCTTCGCCCACGGCGTGCCACCCAAGTACTCCACCATCAACGCGACGATCGAGAAACTCCAGAGCGCGCCGGTCTGGCGTGGACCATGGACGCGCAGCCAACGCTGCATTCAGGTCGCGGCCGGCTTCTATGAGTGGCATCTCGAGGCCGATGGCCGCAAGCAGCCGTACTTCATTCATCTGACTGATCACGACGTCTTCGGCTTTGCCGGCCTTTGGGACCGCAGCGCCGCCGCTGACGGCACGGTGATCGACAGTTGTGCGCTGGTGACGCTGCCGGCCAACGAGTTGCTGCGCGGCATCCACAACACTGGCTCGCATCCTGGACGGATGCCCGCCATCCTCGCGCCGGCGGATTTCTCCCTCTGGCTGGAGGGCAGCGCGCCGCAAGCCCAGGCGGCGCTGCACGCCTTTCCGGCGCGGCGAATGGCCGCCTACCGCGTCAGCACCCGGGTGAACAATCCAAGAAACGACGGTCCCGAACTGATCGAGCCGGCGCGGGACGAAGAGCCGGTGGCGCCGCCACCTCCGGCCCGTCACGCTCGATAGCTCCTCCGCGGTACTGCCGGGCGCCCCGTCAACCCAGCCATTGGTCGAACAGCTTGCGCCCCCAGTACATTCCGAATCCGCTGGCGATGGTGCTCAGCACGAACGCGGTGCCGAAGCCCACGTATGCCCCGATCGCCCACCCCACCGAGCCCAGCACCACCGTGCCAATGAAGGAGAACATCCCGCGCATGATCAGGAAATGATTACCTCGGCGCCGAGACGTTCGCCATGAACTGTGCCACGATTCGCGAACTCACGGGAAAAACCGAGCGCGCCCCTACCCAGGGTGAGTTTACTGGAATTTGACGCAGTTCCCAGGCTGAAGCCGCTGCGCAACGGCTGAAATTGTGCGCTTCGATGCCCGCGTCAGCGCGCCACCAGTCGTAGCTACAAAACTACCGTGACCCGCCGGCAAAATTGCCGTGTCGCCGCACGCGCCTGCTGGCCGATCCTCGAGTCGCACCGCATCGGCGGCAAACCCCGCCCCGTGCCGCTGCTATATCTCCGCAGCGCTATAGTCCCTATCGTAAGTCTCTACGACCTGCCCGAGCGCAGACAGCGCCGAATGGCCGTCGCCTCGAGTCCGTCCCCGAGCACCGCGCCGAGCGAGTGCTCGCCGCATGGTCCGTAGTGCAGCGACACGTTGATTTCGCAACGTCACTCGTGGCTTGCGGATAGGCATAGCTGAGATCAAGGTGCCAAACACCGTTGCGGATTTGCGCGCCGCACCACTAGCCCGGATTTTCGTGCGCCTCGACCCGTTGCGCCGCTCGCAGATAGATCTCCGCCTCGACACGCTCCATGTGCCGCTCGGGGTGAGCGAGCGCCTGGAACCCGAACTGCCGATACAGCCCGTGCGCGTCACGCGTGACCAGCAGCCAGCGCCTCAGGCCCTGCAATCGCGGATGAGCCATCGCCGCGGCCATCATGGCCTTGGACACGCCACGGCCGCGGTGCGCTTCGAGCACATAGACGTCCGAAACATAACAGCAAATCGTGAAATCGGAGACCAGCCGGCACAGCCCGACCTGCGCCCCGTCGCCGGCATAGGCCCCGATGCACAGCGACGCCCGCAGCGCCCGCGAGACGGTCTCCAGCGGGATTCCCTTCGACCAATACGCGGTACGCAGAAACGCGTGCACCGCCCGGACATCGATCCGTTGCGGATCGTCCGAGATGACATACTCGCCGAATTGAACGCTCACCTCCCCGCCCACCGATCCGCTCCGCGCCACAACTCCAGCCATCATTATACGCCGTCACCACACGCTCAATGAACGCCATGCATGAGCTTGCGGACCTGCGGCGCGCCGAGCAGATAGCCCAGGCTGACCACCGTCCCGACTGCGAACAACCACAGATAGACGTGCTCGTAATCGGCGATACCGGAACTGGCGCTCGCGCCGGACCCGGTCGTAAGGGTGGCGATCCAGCCCGCCAACTGATAGGCGAGCGCGCTGCCGAAGAACCATCCGCCCATTGCGAACGACGTTTCCTCTTTGGCGGCAAGCAGTCCCACCAGGCCATAACCGATCGGCGAGAGCGCCAGCTCCCCGATGGTCTGCAGCAGATAGCACCCCGCCAAGACCCACCAGCCCACCCTGCCGTCGGCGCCGGTGCCGAAGTGGATGCCGGCGGCGACCAGACCGTAGCTCAACGCAACCAGCAGGATGCCAATGCCGAATTTGCGCGGCGTCGACGGATCGCGGCCACGGCGGCTGAGCCACGGCCACAATAGCGCCATCAACGGCGCGAGCAACAGTATGTACAGGGGATTGGCGGACTGAAACAGCGTGTAGTTGAATGGCGCGTTGACATAGTCGCGGGCGAAGAAGTTCAGCGACGTCACGCCCTGTAAGCTGAACGTCCAGAACATCACCAGCGCCCCGAACAGCAGCAGCAGCGCCAGATAGCGCCGGGTCTGCACGCGGTCGCGCCGGCGAATGCAACTGACCACGAAATACGTCACCAGGGCGCCCATGAACGCATACATTGCCCAGCCGAGAATCCGCGGCTGCGACAGCAGGAGCGCGGTCGGCACCACCAGCACCGCCATTGCCGCGATCACCCCGGCGGTGGCGCGCCAGCCCGCCACGATCCGGGTGCGCGGCAGCAGCGGCGCGAGCTTGTGCTCGCGCAACTGGAAGATGATCGCCGCGATCGCCTCGCCACCGGCCGCGGCGATGAACCCCCAGCGATATCCGTAGTGGTGGCCGACCAAATCGGCGCAGATGAACGGGGCGATGAACGAGCCGAAATTGATCGCCAGATAGAACAGTGTGTAGCCGCCCTCGCGGCGCGGATCATCATCGGCATAGTTGCGCCCGATCAGCACGGTCAGCGGAATGTTGAGCCCGACGGTCAGCGCGCACAACGCCATGCCGATCTCGAAGCCGAACAGCGTCGATTGCGCCATCAGCAGCAGGGCCACCAGGTTCAGCCACAGCGACAACCGCACCGCCCGCGCCTCGCCAAGAATCTTGTCGGCGACGTAACCGCCGGCGATTGGCGTCGCATACAGCAGCGCGAGAAACCCGCTCGCCAGCAGATCGGCATGGCGCTGGGCCGCCGCGGCCGACAGACCGCCGTAGAAGTGCTCGGCTATGTAGGGCGCCAGATACGCGCGGTAGCCGTAAAACGAAAAGTTGAAACTCGCGGATACCGCCAATAACATCCACAGTTGACGCGGATGTCCCCAGAGCGTCCCGGTCGCTCCAGCCGCGCCGACCGGCATGGTCTCGTCGTTCATTGCTCGCCCCCCGACGCATGATGTCATCGATCGCCCACCCGCCGGCGCGCTTGTGTGAGCGCGCTCGCTCGGGCCTGCGGGCGGCGCATCCTACCAATGCGCCGCTCGCGCGAACAGTGCGCTGCGCAGGACCCCGGCGGACGGACGGCCCGCTATACTCTGTGGGTGACGCCGCACGAACAGTACGCCGCTAGACAGGCCGCCCGCGAATCTCGTGTCGCCACCCTGCGGCGCCGGAGCGATCGGCTGAGTTCCTTACGGCTGGCGCTCGCCGTGCTCGCTCTGGCCATGGCTTGGATGGCCTGGTACGCCCATTGGTTCACACCGGCGTGGATCGCGCTGCCGGTGCTGGCGTTCGCGGCGGCCGTCCTTGCCCACACGCTGGCGGGCGACCGGCTCGCCCACGCCTCGCGCCAAGTGGATTTCTATCGCCGCGGCCTGGCGCGCCTGGAAGAGCGTTGGGCGGGCACCGGCCAGCGCGGCACACTCTTCGAGGATGACCAACACCTCTATGGGTCCGATCTCGATGTATTCGGTGAAGGCAGCCTGTTCGAGCTGTTGTGCGCGGCGCGCACGCCCCTGGGCGCACGCAAGCTGGCCGACTGGCTACTCGCACCGGCTGATCGGGCCGAGATCGAGCGCCGTCAGCAAGAAATCGCGGACCTGTCTGCACGACTGGATCAGCGTGAGCGCATCGCCTCGTTCGCCGCGGACGCCCCGGCGGCCGCCAACCCCCAGGCGCTTCTCGAATGGTCGAGAGAGCGTAATGATCTTGAGCATCCGGCAGTGCGTGCGCTCGCGGCGGGTCTGCCCGCAGCGCTGCTCGGCGCGCTGATCTGCGGCTTCACGCTCGGCGTGTGGGCTCCGACCATCGCGCTGCTGCTGCTCGAATGGGCCGCGCTCTACCGGTTTCGCGCCGCGATCGCCCGGGTCAACACCGCCGTCACGGCCGCCTACGATTCCGGCGGCCTGAAAACGCTCGCCGCGCTGCTACGGCACATCGAGCGCGAGGCATTCGATTCTCCCGCTCTGCGCATGCTGCAGGCGACCCTGAGCACGGTCGACCGGTCCGCATCGGCGGCCTTCGATCGGCTGGCGTGGATCGCATCCCTGGCCGAGGCGAGCCTGGGCTCGACGTTCGTACGCTGGTTCCTCAACCTGCCGCTGCTCCTGCCCCTGCAGATCGCCCGGACCGCCGAACGCTGGCGCCGCGATCACGCACCGCACATCGAAGGCTGGCTCGAGGCAGCGGCTCGCTTCGAGGCGCTTTCCTCGCTCGCGCAATACCGCCATGAGCACCCCGACGACCCGTTTCCCGAGATCCTCGCCGCGCCGGCAACCCTCGAAGCCCACGGGCTCGGCCACCCGCTTCTGCCCGCAGACCGCTGCGTCCGTAACGACTTCGCCCTCTCTGGCTCCACACCCGTCATACTGGTGAGTGGCTCCAACATGTCGGGCAAGAGCACGCTGTTGCGCGCTGTCGGTCTGAATGTCGTACTGGCCATGGCCGGCGCTCCGGTACGGGCGCGGACATTGCGTCTGTCAGTCATGACCGTCGGCGCTAGCGTCCGCGTGAGCGATTCGCTGCGCGAAGGCCAGTCGCGCTTCTACGCCGAGATTCTCCGCCTGCGGCGCATCGTGTCGATTTCCGAGGCCGGCACACCGCTGCTCTTTCTATTCGACGAGCTCCTGCAGGGCACGAACTCCAAGGATCGGCGCATAGGCACCGAAGGCCTGCTGCGCACGCTAATCGCACTCGGCTCCCTCGGCCTCGTCACCACTCACGATCTGGCGCTGACGGAACTGCCGAGTCTCGCCGGCCGCGTGCACAACGTTCACTTCGGTGAGACCATCGAGGCGGGACAGATGCGCTTTGACTTCACGCTGCGCGAAGGCGTCGCGACACGCAGCAACGGACTGGAGCTGATGCGCGCATTGGGCTTGCGGGTCTGAGGTAGGACGCGCTGCGAGCCGCGGCGCCGCAAAAGCGCCCGGCGCGATCTGCGCTGGCATGCCGCCCTACTTGATGAATTCAGGTTTCGGACCCGCGAGCTGCCGGACCAATTCGCTCTTGAGGCGGCCGGATTCGAACCACGCGATCGCCTCCTCCAGCGTCACGAACACCTGGGCCAGACACTTCTCGGCGAATTGATTGCCGTAGTCCTGCATCAAGCACAGCTCGCTCACGAGATTGCCCCCCTGCGTCTCGTAAATGACCGCGCGGCGCACGGTCCGGCTGTCGAGTTTATCCTTTGCTTTGGCGACGATATGGCCGTAGAACCGCAGGGCGGTCTCGCCGCCGCTGCGGCGAATGACGTATTCGGTGTATCCCGGCAGGCATTCTTCTGTGTTATCGGCCATGACTGAGCCCCTCACTCCAGTCGACGCGGCGCTGCCAATCGTAGCGCACCGCGGGCCTCGACAGCGCGGATTGCGGCGCGCGGCCACGGCGCCGGCTTGGGCCATCCCCTGCTATTCTTCCCAGCTGTGGCGCAATACCTTGGTCCTGCCACGGCGGCTCTTGGCCTCAAGACGTCGCTGCCGAGAGCCCGCGGTCGGCCTGGTGGCGATGCGTTTTTTGGGCGCGACGGCAACGCTTTGCAGCAGCTCGCGCAATCGTGCCAGCGCGCTGGCGCGATTGCGCTCCTGCGTGCGGTGCTGCTGCGCCTTGATGATCAGTATGCCTTCCTTGGTGATGCGCTGATCGGATAGACCAAACAGCCGTTCCTTGTAGACGGCCGGCAGTGAAGAGGCGTAGATATCGAAACGCAGGTGAATCGCGCTCGACACCTTGTTGACGGCCTGACCTCCGGCGCTTTGGGCGCGCACGCCCGTCAGCTCCACCTCGGCCAATGGGAGCTTCACGCGAGGCGAGATCTGTAGAACCGTGCTGTTGCGCTGTATGTGCGACATGGTGTATTTCCGGCGCGATGACCACACTGTGATCGGCGAGTCAGTTTCCGTGCAAATCGGCCGTTCCCCCCCCCCCAAAGCACGCCGCCGCTAACAACGCCTGAGTCGACAACATGAAGCGGTTCCTAAAGCAGACCTGCTCTCCGTGTCTGCAAGCGCCAGCGCGAGCGGCTTCGCCTTTAATCATCGCAGGTAGCAGCCGCTCCTGCGAGTCGACGTGAATCTCAGCTCCATCAGCCCTCAGGCTGCCAATCGCTTGACCTTCGGGCGCCCGTGCTGCCGCACCTGCCACAGGTCGTACTGCGCCTGAAGGTTGATCCAGATATCCGGCTCTGTGCCGAAGACGCCAGCCAGACGCGCCGCCATATCCGGCGATACGGGTACACGACCGTTCACGATCGCCGATACGTGCTTGCGGCTCACTCCAAGTGCGTCTGCCGTCTGCGTGATCGTCGCCCCAAGCGGCCCCATGTACATCTCCTTGAGGATCTCACCGGGGTGGGCCGGGTTGTGCATCCGGCCCGAACTCTCAATGCTAGTCTTCATAATCCACCTCGTACGCGTGTCCGCCGTCGAAACGGAACGTCACGCGGTAATTCTCGTCCACCCAAACGGAATAGCGGTCGCCATGCAGCGGATGGAACCGCATTCCGGGCATCGCCATCTGCGCCGCCTGGGTCGCGGCATTGAGGGCGGTAAGGATCAGATTCAGGCGTTTTGCGCGCTTCGGTTGTACCTTGCGAGTATTCCCGGTCTCGAAGGGTGTCGCGAGCCCCTTATGCCGGAACGTCTTGATCATGATGCGCAGTGTAACCGAATCGGTCACAGTCCTGCAACCTATATGGTTACAGCAAGTTCTTCGGCGAGCCAGGTGCGCCGACCGAACGGCTGCAAAAAACAAGCGCGAAACCGGACATTCCACCGACCGCCAAACGCGATTCCAACGGCGACAACGGGGACGTGCGCCGGACCGTTCCGGAACTTGCCGGTTCGGATTCGGGGCGTAGTTGAGGACGAAATGCTTGCGGCAGACTCTCGTACGGACACCGAATTGCAACGCTCCAGGTTGCATCTGCGTATCGTTCGAGGGCTCGGCAGCCGTGCGTTTATGGCCACCGGATAGTCCGCTCTGAGGGCGAGCCGAGCGTAACTCGCCGCCGGTCGGCTTCGTGGCCACCTACGTTCCGGGCGCCGTGCAACGCGCCAGTTTGAAGCGCATTTGGCGCCGGGCGGCACGTGGCCGCAGTGCGGCATCGGGGCTGAACCTGCCGACGACCAGCGATTGGAATCGCTCGAGAAACCACCACCAGCGCTCCAGAACCTAACAGAGTCCGCCGCAATCCGGCAGAAAACCCCCGTTGCTATGCAGACGCGCCCGATATTCCGGCTTGTCGACCGCCGTCTGAATCCTCTGGGATTGCGACCAGACGGTTGCGATCGTGGCTTCGCCACGAAAGCGATCGTCGCAACCCGGAACCGTCGAAGCGCAAGACGCCCCTATGACATCGAACTGTGCGGGGGCACCTTCGGTGCCCAACGGAGGTACTTCAGCATGTCCTTCGGCTTTGTCGTTCCGGCGCGCTCACGCAGGAACTCCCGTGCGGTTCTCAGGCACCGGACCTTCTCGGCCACGGCGGCGGCGATGAACTGGTTCAGCGAAGCCCCGTCATTCGCGGCGAGTTCGGCCGCCGCCTTCTTGACCGATGCCGGGAGCTTCAGAGGATAGGTGCTCTTGCTCATGTGTTGATCCTCTTCAGGAACGTCCCGGACGTCACCACTTCGAATCCGAACTGCCCGGCCGCAGGCTCGAAGTACCGCACATTTGGCACCCAGACTTGACCCTGCACTCTGCTGTTCCTGACAGCACGCGCATGGCCTCGGTCCCGAGGGACCTTCCATCCAGTTCGCGCTTCTCAGCGGTCGGACTTGCCTGGCTCGGTTGAACCGAACCGCGTCTCGG
>DAHXNE010000119.1 GCA_027366635.1 Gammaproteobacteria bacterium
AATCCGTCGACTCTGCGGCCGACCCCGTCGTCGCTGATCGTCTCGAGCGCGACTCGAGCGCCGGCTTGCAGGCCTCTGGCGACCCGGTCCGCGGTACTCATGAACAGCACCATGCGATCATGGTGCACGCCCCGGTAACGGTCGTTGTAGCTGTAAATCGTAGTGTTGAACTGATCGTGAGAGCGCACGGTGGCCAGCCGCAGCATGCCGGGCTCGGACACCGGAGCATCCGCGTGTAGTCCGGGAAACAGCAGAAAATTCGCCTTGCCGTTCGGTGTCGGCCAGACCCGGCGGCGCGGCGGCACGTCGAGATGGAACCCGCGCGGGTCTTTGATCTTCTGCGCGAAGCCGGCGAAGATCTGCGGATAGACTTCGGCGATCGCATCGCGGATCAGATCGTAATCACGCATGTAACGTGCCCAGGGCACCTTGCTGTCCGGCAGCGCCGCCATCGCCATGCGGCACACGATCTCCACTTCCGCGAGCAATTGCGGACCGGCGGGCTCGAGGACACCGCGGGACGGGGTTACTCTGGACATCGCGTCCTCGATGGTGACGAATTGCTCGCCGGCCGGCGTACGGATGACCTCCGAGCGGGCGAGCACCGGCAGGATGAGCGCATCGCGGCCATGCACCACGTGGCCGCGATTCAGCTTGGTCGAGATGCCGACCGTCAGCGCGAGCCGGCGCATCGCGGCGTAGGTCCGGTCCGTATCGGGAACGGCCCGCACGAAGTTGCCCCCCAACCCGATGAACACACGCGCCTCGCCCCGCAGCATCGCTGCCACCGACTCGACCGTGTGGTGGCCCGGCGCGCGCGGCGGCTCGAAGCCGAACACCTCGCGCAGCCGGTCGAGGTAGGCCTGCGATGGCCGTTCGTCGATGCCGACGGTGCGGTCGCCTTGCACGTTCGAATGGCCCCGGATGGGGGCGATGCCCGCTCCCAGCTTGCCGAAGTTACCCCGCAGCAGCAGCAGATTCACGACCTGTTGCAGCAGGCGCGAGCCGTTCTGGTGTTGGGTCAAGCCCATGCCGTAGCAGATCATCGTGGCGCCCGAGCGGGCGTAGATCCGCCCGACGCGGCGGATCTGCGCCTCGGTGACGCCCGAGATTTCGACGATGTCCGCCCATTTGTGGGCGAGGACCTCGGCGCGCACGGCCTCGAGTCCGTGCGTATGCTGCTGAAGGAATTCGCGATCGATGACCTGCTCGCCCGCCGCATCGAGTTCGAACAGGACCTTCATCATGCCCTTCAGCAGTGCCAAGTCGCCGCCGATGCGGACGTGAACGAACTCGCTGGCGATGGCCGTCGAACCGAACGTGGCCATCTGCAGCGCGTCCTGCGGCTCGGTGAAGCGGATCAATGCCCGCTCCGGCATCGGATTGACCGCCACGATCGGCACGCCGCGCCGGCGCGCCGCCACCAGGTTGCTCATCATGCGCGGTGAGTTGGTACCTGTATTCTGTCCGATGACGAAAATCGCCTCCGCGTGCTCGAAGTCCTCCATGACGACGGTACCTTTGCCGACCCCGATCGCCGGCGGCAGGCCGCGGCTCGTCGGCTCGTGGCACATGTTCGAGCAGTCGGGAAAGTTGTTGGTACCGAACTGGCGCACGAACACCGAGTACAGAAACGCCGCCTCGTTCGACGTGCGCCCGGAAGTATAGAATTCCGCCTGATGCGGGCTCGCGAGCGCCCCAAGGTGGCGGCCGACCAACGCGAACGCATCGTCCCACGTACAGGGAACATAGCGGTCGGAACCCGCGTCGTAGCGCATCGGCTCGGTCAGACGGCCCTGCATCTCGAGCCAGTAGTCGGAGCGGTGCTCGAGCGCGGCGACGGGGTGCTCGGCGAAGAACTCCCGCGTCAGCCGCCGCGCGGTCGCCTCGAAGGCCAGCGCCTTGGCGCCGTTCTCGCAGAACTCCAGCGTGCCTCTGCGATCCGGGTCGGGGAATGCGCAGCTCGGGCACTTGAACCCGCCCGGCTGATTCATCGCCAGCAGCGCGCGCGATCCTTTGGTCAGAACGCTCTGCTGCATCAGTATCCGGGCGGTCGCGGCCGCGGCGCCCCAGCCGCCGGCGGGGCGCTCGTACGGCCGGTATCGTGGCTTGCGATCCGCCATGTCTATGCTCCCATTAGAATCGCGGCACGGTCCCTTGTCGCTCGCGAATAGTCCGAACGGCTCGGTGCCAGCCTTCGGCAGCGCCCGCACTCGAGCATCGCAATCCGCCGAGGCTCCGCTGACGGGTGCAATCGCGCGCTCGTCCGCAAGCGACGGCTCACCTGTCGCCCTTGCTCTTGGCGACCGCGAGCGCCACGGCGGCCTCGGTCGTCAGCACGCGAAAGGAGAAACTTTCCTGCAGATACAGCTCGACGGCGGAATGCGAGTGCCCGGCATACCCGATGGCGATGTCCTGACCGATCACCAGCTCGAAGTCGCCGCCGCGAGTGCTGAGCACGAGACCGCCCTCGATGGCGGGCGAGCAGACAATTTTTCCTTCGAGGATGCGTTCGATGTGCGGTTGAACCGGATAGCCGGCCTCGGTGCCGCCGCTGATCGCCGTGTAGGGATCGGCGCCCAGCACGAGCGCGTAAGGGCCGTTGACACCGGCCAGACGCAGGTGATGCACCGCCCGGGCAACGGCGCCCGGATAACCGCTCACCACGGCCGGAAGCGTCACAATCGGATTGGCGGCGCTTTGCCGTACGCCCTGGATCCCGGCGGCCGCATAGCCGTCGAACACCGAGCGGTCCTCGGCGAAGGCGATCTTGCGCGCCGCGTCCTTCAACGACGCCCAATCGGAATCCAACGCGCCGCGCTCGACGTCGTCGATCGCCTGGCGCGACAGGACGAACGGGACCCGCAGCTCCACCAGCGGCCGCGTCGCGTGCTGCACCGCCTGTACTCCTTCCACCGGCGCCTCGATCGTCTGCACATGACCGGTTCCGACGGCCGAGGCGCCCGGACCTTTCGGCGGCGGCACGTCCACGACCCGCCGCGCGGACAGGTATTGCTTGAGCGTGCGCACGGCCTCCTCTTCGATTTGAGCCCAGGCCGCCGCGGAGATGGGCGCCAACTCGCGATGGAGATTATTCATGTTTCGCCTCCTGCTGCAGAGAACCAATACCGAGTGAGCCATAGGACACCGCGGCGCCGGGCACCGACTCGGCCGCGGTATCGCCCGCTGCGCCGCTCCCGCCGACGGCGGACGCGGGACGGGCCTGTGCCGCGGCATTCTCGAGCCAGGCTGCCGACGGCACAAAAAACAACGTTCCGGTCACCGCCCGACTGAAGTCGAGGAGCCGGTCGTAGTTGCCGGGCGGCTTGCCGACGAACATGTTGCGCAACATCTGCTCGATCGTCCCGGGCGAGCGCGCATAACCGATGAAGTAGGTGCCGAACTCGCCCTTGCCGAATTCGCCGAACGGCATGTTATGCCGCAGAATCTCGACGTCGCGACCGTCCTCGACGATGCTCGTCAGAGCGTTATGCGCCGACGTCGGCTTCACGGTCTCATCGAGCTCGATGTCCGACAGCTTGGTCCGTCCGACGATTCTTTCCTGCTCCTCCACCGGGACGGCATTCCATCTCTTGAGGTCATGCAGGTATTTCTGGACGATCACATAACTTCCGCCCGCGAAGGCGGCATCCTCCTGCCCGATGATCGTGGCATCCATAGCGGACTGCCCCACCGGATTCTCCGTACCGTCGACGAAGCCGAGCACGTCGCGTTGGTCGAAATAACCGAAGCCATGCGTCTCGTCGGCCACCGAGACCGCGCCATCGATTCGCAGCATGATCTGCGTGGCCAGCTCGAAGCACAGATCCATGCGTTCGGCGCGAATGTGCAACAGCATGTCCCCGGGCGTCGCGGCCGCGCGATGCACGCCGTTGATGTCGCGGAAAGGATGCAGCTCCTTGGGCCGCGGCGCCGCGAAAATACGCTCCCAGACGTCGGAACCGAACCCCACGACGCACGAAAGTTGACCGTTGGGCGCGCGGAAGCCGACGCCGCGGACCAGGGCGGCGAGGTCGGCGCACAGCGCACGCACTGCGGCAGCGTGCTGCGCGCCGGGCTTCAAGGTCACGACCAGGAATATGGCCGCGCTCGTGAGCGGGGCAGTGACCGGCTGTGATGTCTCGGCTGGCATGCGTGATTCCTCGGCGCTCTTTGCGCAGTCCGCTGATGCAAAGGCATGGCGCGAAGTCAGTATAGTACCCAAGCCCCCCCGGCGCGGGCGTACACCGGGCTCCATGCCGCTGCCGCGCGCCAGGCTCGGCACGGCCGCGGGTCCGACCCGCTGATCGGGTCGCGACTTTTCGCCCCGATCGGCCGCACGGTAAGATGCCGCGGCTTTAGGAATGGATCGAGCAGTTGCGGCACGGAAATTTCATTCACCCGGCACACGCCGCGGCGGCTTTAACGGCAGTCGCGGGCGCGGCACACCTCGCCGGACACCCGCTGCAACCCGCCGGCCCTGGGTCTGTGCAGCGCATGCTCGCCTTCCTGGGCGCACACCACCAGTGGGCCTACCTGGTACTCTTTCTCGGCGCGTATTTCGAGACGGTCGTACCGTTCTCTCTGTTCGTGCCCGGGGAGATCTTCTTCCTCGGCGGCGCGCTGCTTGCCGGCATGGGAACCCTGGAGCTCGGGGGTGTGATGCTCGCGCTGTACGGCGGCGGCATCCTCGGGGACAACTCCAGCTACTGGATGGGCCGTCACTTCGGCATCGAACTGTTCGAGCGCCTGGCGCGCTGGCCGGTGGTCGGCCGGCTGGTGCATCACGATAACTATCGGAAAGGCGTCGAGTTCTTTCGCAGACGTGGCGCCATGGCGGTGTTCACCGCCCGGCTCAGCGGTCCGCTGTCATGGGTGACACCGGCGCTGGCGGGCATCTTCCGATTGAACTACCTTACTTTCCTGCGCTTCAATACGCCGGGCGTCATCCTGGGGATCAGTGGGGTCGTGTTCGCGGGCTACTTCTTCGGCAACCACCTCCAAGCTCTGCGTTCGGGCTTCGATGCCCACGTTCCGGCGGTATTGCTGGCCGCCGCCACGTTGATTGCTCTGCTCCTGGCCGTGCGCCGCCACGCCAGCGCGCGCGGCAAACTGAAACGCCACGGGACCTAAGTCCGTGCGCCCGGACAGCGGCGTCGCCGTCTGTCTGCCGCGACGCCTGGGAATGGATTACGCGTTTGGCGTCCCCTGCCCCGCCCAGCGCCGTGGCGCCAAAAAGCGTGGTTTTTGGCTCAACGTCCGCCACCTGCGGCGGCGGAACACCTCCCTGTGCCTGCCACCTTGCCGGGCCGTTTCACGACTCGGGGTCAAGCGGCAATCGCTGGACAACTATTAATAAGCGCTGGATCGGGACTCCTGCCCCGCCCAGCGCCGTGGCACCAAAAAGCGTGGTTTTTGGCTCAACGTCCGCCACCTGCGGCGGCGGGGCACCTCCCTGTGCCTGTCACCTTGCCGGGCCGGTTCACGACTCGGGGTCGCGCGGCAATCGCTGGACAACTATTTACTTTGCACGACGCGCGGAGTACGGTTCGCGCCGTCGTTTTGGACCGCGAGGTTTTCTCCAGTTGGGCAGTAGTTGTACGAGTGGTTGCAGGCGTTGCGCTCGGCGCAACGTTCCGCGCTCGGCAGGGCTGACCCCGGAGAACCAAGCCGCGGTGGCCCGCTGACGGGCGCAATGCTCGGCGCCGGGATCGCGGCGCCGACTGAATCGGCACCACCCGTTTCTCTGTCTCGGTAGCGCGCTCCGGATTCCGGGGCGCGCGTTTTCGTGCGTTGTCGCCCGGCGGGCTCGGCGCGGCGAGCGGTGCGCCTGTATCCGCAAGGTCCGGTACCACCGGTCATGGGCGCTCAAGGGTGGTGGATTATGATCACAGTCAACGGAGCATGCGGATGAACGCCCGGATCGAGCGCGGGATGATTCGCCCGTGCCCGGATTGCCCACCGATCCCGGAGGGGCTGCAGCACCGACTGCGCGACCGCCTGTACCTGGCGGAGCTGCACCGTGGGGCCATCAACTGGCGGGGCCGCCTGCTGCTCGGACTGGCGCTGCTCGGGCCGGGCGTACTGGTGATGCTCGGCGACAACGACGCCGGAGGCGTGATCACGTACATGCAGACGGGCGCCGCCTACGGGCTCGGCATGTTCCTGCCCCTGATGATCCTGCTCGGTTGCGTGGCGTACGTGGTGCAGGAAATGACCGTGCGTCTCGGAGCGGTGACGCGCCGTGGACACGCGGAGCTGATCTGGAAGCGTTACGGCCCCTTTTGGGGCTGGTTCTCGCTTGTCGATCTGATCGTGGCCAACGTGCTGACCCTGATGACCGAGTTCATCGGTATCCGCCTGGGCGGGCAGGCGCTGGGCCTGCCGCCGTGGCTGACGGTCCCGGCGGCACTGGTCTTCATCACCGTCGTCCTGGTGTTTCTGCGCTATTGGACCTGGGAGCGCATCTCTCTGTTCGTGGCGGCGTTCAACTTGGTGTTCGTGCCGCTGGCACTGCTTGCCCATCCCGACTGGCAAGGTGTGGCGCGCGCCTTCGCCGGACAGGGCTGGAGAGTTCCCGGCGGATTCCTATCCCTTACGTTCCTCGTGCTCATCACCGCCAATATCGGCACCACGATCGCGCCGTGGCAGCTGTTCTTTCAGCAGTCCTGCGTGGTCGACAAAGGACTGCTGCCGCACGACATCCGCGCCGGCCGGCGCGACCTGATGCTGGGCGTATTCGGGATGGTGCTCGTGGCCATGGCGCTGATCGTGCTCGCGGCCCGGGTCCTGCCGGGCAGCTCGGGCGCGCAGCAGCTCGATGCCGTGTCGATCCTGGCCGCGATCCGCGCGCACCTCGGCACGGACATGATGGCGCTGTTCGCACTCGGCCTGATGGAGGCCGGGCTGATCGCCGCGATCGTGATCACCGCCAGCAGCGCCTGGGCGGTCGGGGAGGCCTTCGGCATCGATCGCTCCTTGAATGCGGCGCCGCGGCAGGCGCTCGGATTCTACCTGCCCGCGGTCGCCGGCACCGCGATTGCCTCGGGGCTGGTGCTACTCCCCGGGCTCGACCTGGGCTTTCTCAATCTCAGCGTGCAGGTCATCGCCACGGTGTTCATGCCGGCGGCCATGCTGTTCCTGCTGATGCTGCTCAATGACCGTGAGCTGATGGGCGAGCATGTCAACTCGCCAAGCCGCAATGCGCTATCGATCGCGATCATGATCGGACTGATCGTCTGTAACGGGCTGTACGGGACCGTCACGCTGTTCCCCCACGTCTTCGCAGGCTGAACCATGAAGGAACTGCATGATTTCGATACGCAGGAGATCCGCCGGCTGATCGAGCAGGAGCGCTGGAACGAGCCGCTTTCCGAGGTGCGCAGGGTTCGATTCACGCCGGGTCAGCGGATAATCTTCTGGGGACTGCGCGCCTACGTGATCGTGATGACGGTGGTGGTGGTCTGGGCATTCCTGCACCGCACCGCCGGCTGACCGTCGCGGCAGGCCGCAACCGGCGCTAGGCGCGTTGCGTCGCCGATCCACGCGGGCCGGCGCAGCCTGCTTGCCGCTCAGCAACGAAGAGCCGCTCCGCTCACCCCATCGGCGTGCCCGATGACCGTGATCGGGCCTGCGGACAATCTGGCTTCAGTGGGCCAGTTCGCCGCGCGCGCACTCATCGATGGCAGTGAGCCAACGGCGCTTGGCCACCGCATCGAGAAACGATCCCTCGATCGAGTTGCGCGCCAGGGTCGCGAGCTGCTCGCTCGTGAGCCCCAGTGCGCGCTCAACGGCGAGGTAGTTCTCGAGCAGGTACCCGCCGAAGTATGCCGGATCATCAGAGTTCACGGTCACGCACAGGCCGGCCTCGAGCAGGCGCTTCAGGTTGTGCTGCTCGATGCGCTCGAACACCCCGAGCTTCACGTTCGACAGTGGACAGACCGTCAACGCGATCTGCTCGCGGGCCAGACGCTGCATCAGCTTGGCATCCTCCTCGCACCGTACGCCGTGATCTATGCGCCGCACGGCCAGCAGGTCGAGCGCCTCGCGTATGTAGGCCGGCGGCCCCTCCTCCCCGGCATGCGCCACTGCGAGCAAGCCCTGCTCTCGCGCACGTTCGAACACGGCAACGAACTTCGAGGGCGGATGGCCGGCCTCCGCAGAGTCCAGACCTACCGCCGCAATGATCTGGCGGTGCGCAAGCACCGCATCGAGCGTCAGCATCGCATCCGCCGCGCTCAGGTGACGCAGGAAGCAGGCGATCAGGCGGTGCGTCATGCCGAAACGGCGCTCGGCCTCGGTAAGCGCCCGATGCAGGCCCGCGACCACCGTGTCGAAGGCGATGCCGCGCGCGGTGTGGGTCTGCGGATCGAAGAACACCTCCGCATGCACGACGCCCTGCTCGTGGGCGCGCTGCAGATAACTCAGGGCCAACTCGTAGAAGTCGTCCGCATCCCGCAGCACGTCCGCCAGCGCGTAATACACATCGAGGAACGACTGCAGATCGGTGAAATCATAGGCAGCGCGCAACTCCGCCACGCTGGCGTACGGTAGCACCACGCCATGCTGCTGCGCGAGCCGGAAAGCCAGCTCCGGCTCCAGGGTTCCTTCGATGTGCAGGTGCAACTCTGCCTTCGGGAGAGCCCTTACATATGCTTCCCTCGAACTCATTGGACTTATGGTACTCACGAAACGGGGGTTTGCCGTAAATCTATCATCCCCGTAGAATCGCCGCCAATGGGCTCCCCGTAGAATCGCCGCCAATGGGCCACCTGACGCTGTGCGCTGTCGATGTTGCCAAGGGTGTGCCTGCGGCAGGCATGCGCGTCGATGCGCGCGGGGGCCGCAGCCGAGACAAGCCGGCTGCGCGTGTCGCGTGACGGCCCGCCTCGTCCTGCACCTGCGCACGGGGAGGGCCGCGCACAAGCGGGCGTCCGGGACGGATTGCACGCGCGCCGCGCCCGGCGCACTCGATGATCTGCGCGACCGCGCGCCCATGCTTCGCATGACGCCGCCGCACGCTCTGGCGCGCAGCACGGCCGCGGAACGCGCCGCGAAGCTGACTCGGGGCGGGCGAAGTACCGCTTCATGACCGACCGACCGCAACACTGCGAACCTATGCTGTCACGATACTTCGACCTCGAAGGCCACGGCACGACCGTGCGTACCGAGCTGTTCGCCGGGCTCACCACCTTCCTGACGATGGCGTACATCGTGGTGGTCAATCCGGTGATTCTCGGAGCCGCGGGCATGCCCATCGCGGGGGTCGCGGTCGCAACCTGCGTGTCGGCGGGCTTCGGCAGCATTCTGATGGGGCTGCTGTCGAATTACCCGCTCGCGCTCGCCCCCGGGATGGGGCTCAACGCCTACTTCACATACACGGTCGTGAAGACCATGGGCCTGCCGTGGCAGGTTGCCCTCGGCTGCGTGTTCATCTCCGCGGTCGCATTTTTCCTGCTGACGGTCGCGGGCGTGCGCCAGCTCATCATGAACGCGATACCGCGCTCGCTGTTCGCAGCCGTGAGCGGCGGCATCGGCCTGTTCATCGCGTTCATCGGCCTGAAGAACGCCGGCATCATCGTCGCCAACCCCGGCACGACGGTGGGTCTGGGCAATCTGACCGCCGCGACACCGGCGCTCGCGGTGCTGGGACTGCTGGTCATCGCCGCGCTTCAGGCCCGAGCCGTCAAGGGCGCCATACTCGTCGGCATCCTGGGCGTTGCGGGCGCCGCGTGGATTTTCGGACTAACCCACTTCAGCTCGTTCTCGTACAACTGGGCGGATCTGTCGTCCACCGCGTTCCGGCTCGATATTCCGGCGGCGCTGAACCTCAAGGGCGGCGTCGGTGTATCGCTCGTCGAGATCGTGTTTGTCTTTCTGTTCGTGGATCTGTTCGATAACGTCGGGACGCTGATGGCGGTCACCAAACGCGCCGGGCTCGTACAGGAGGACGGAACGGTTCCGCGCATGAGCCGCATCCTGCTTGCCGACTCGATCGCGATGTTGTTCGGCGCGCTGGCGGGCACGAGTCCGGTCACCAGCTACATCGAGAGCACATCGGGCGTGTCGGTGGGCGGACGCACCGGACTGACCAGCGTCACCGTCGGGCTGCTGTTCCTGGGGACTTTGTTCGTCGCGCCGCTGGTACAGGCCATTCCGGCGGTGGCGACCGCCCCGGCGCTGGTCTTGGTGGGTGCGATGATGATGGGCGCGCTCGCGGAGGTAAGCTGGGACGAACCGGCCGAAGCCATCCCGGCTTTCCTCACCGCCATCATGATCCCGTTGAGCTACTCGATCGCCAACGGCCTCGCCTTTGGCATCGTAGCCTACGCCGTGTTGAAGCTCGTGCGCGGCCAGGCGCGCGC
The DNA here is from genome assembly GCA_027366635.1 of Gammaproteobacteria bacterium. GTDB lineage: Bacteria > Pseudomonadota > Gammaproteobacteria > Steroidobacterales > Steroidobacteraceae > 13-2-20CM-66-19. Next base: position 10,365 of record DAHXNE010000119.1, read on the forward strand.
GCGCGACTGGCTGGTCTACCTGCTGGCTACGCTGTGCGTCGCCCGCTTCATTTATCTCGCCTGACCGGCGCCTCGCTCGCGACCGGCTCAGGGGAACCGAAGGGATCGAGGAAGTCCGGCCCCACGGGCTTGTGCGCCAGAATTTCCTCGCGCGTCAGACCCTGGATCTCGTGCGGAAAGACCAGCCAGTGTGACGTCTCGTGCACGAAGAAATCCGGGACCAGTGTGCTGCGGCGGCGCTCGGGTTTGTAGTACACGGTGGCGATCCGGATCTTCTCCGGCAGATTGCGCCGGCAGCGCCGCCTGAGCACCGCGATGACCGCATCGAGACTGCGGCCGGAATCGAACACGTCGTCGACGATCAGCAGTTCGTCCTCGGCCGTCAGGCGCGACACCAGGTAGTCGGTGGCGTGCACCCGGACCGTCTTGTGCTGCTGGTCGATACCGCTGTAGGAGGACGTACGGATCGCGATGTGATCGGCATGAATAGAGTGGTACTCGAGCACCTCCTGCACCGCGATACCGATCGGCGCGCCGCCGCGCCACATGCCGACGAGGAATGTCGGGCGCATGCCGCTCGCGACGACCCGGCGGGCAAGCTCCAGTGAATCCCGAAGCAGCTCGTCGGCGGAGATGAACAGCTTTTCCATGGTCCATTGTAACTCCTCACGCCTTTTCGGCATAAGAGACCGCGCAAAATTGCCGTCATATTCCTTGCCGACCTCTTCAAGCTGTGCATAGACTCGCCCGCGTAGACGGTCACGCCCAGACTCGTGCGGATCGTGACGATGACGATGTAGTTGCGCGCCGTTGCGTAGGTCTCAGGCGCGACGCGTTGCCGATTCCGGCTGATCGTGCTGCAGCGGCGACGCCCGGCGCAATTGCACTCATGGACCGGCGCCGATGAGCCGGCTGGTTAACGGCGGGCCCTGGCGTTAACTTTATCGTCACTCGGCGAGCATGATTCTGGCGCTCGAGGGCAGCTGCCGATGCTCGAGCGCACGGATGTCGCGCCGGATAGCTGACCAGCGTCCGCCCGAGGTCGCGATCGAGCCTCAACACCCCTGAACACAGGAGACCCCGTCATGGAAAAGCGCAGACTTGGAAAGAGCACCCTCGAGGTTTCGGCCCTGGGCTTCGGCTGCATGGGCCTCAGTCATGGGTATGGCCATACGGTTGACAAGCAGCAAGGCATCGCGCTGATCCGCGCAGCCGCCGATCTGGGCGTCACCTTCTTCGATACGGCCGAAATGTATGGTCCGTTCATCAATGAGGAGCTGGTGGGCGAAGCGCTTGCGCCGGTGCGCGATCAGGTCGTGATTGCAACCAAGTTCGGCTTCGACATCGAGTCGAGCACACACCTGCAACGCGGCCTGAACAGCCGGCCCGAGCACATCCGACGGGTGGCCGAAGCCTCGCTGCAACGGCTGCGGACCGATCGGATCGATCTTTTCTATCAGCATCGGGTCGATCCCGATGTGCCGATCGAGGATGTCGCCGGCACCGTGAAGGATCTGATCCGCGCAGGCAAGGTGAAACACTTTGGCCTCTCGGAGGCCGGCGTGCAGACCATCCGCCGGGCGCACGCCGTTCAGCCGGTCGCCGCCCTGCAGAGCGAGTACTCGTTGTGGTGGCGCGAGCCGGAACAGGAAGTGCTCCCGACGCTCGAGGCGCTCGGCATCGGCTTCGTACCCTTCGCTCCGCTCGGCAAGGGCTTTCTCACGGGCGCCATCGATGCGAATACGAAATTCGACAGCGGGGACCTGCGCAGCATCGTGCCGCGATTCACGCCGGAAGCTCGTAAGGCGAACCAAGTCCTGGTCGACCGCATCGGCGAGATTGCCGGCCGCAAGGGCATCACGCGCGCGCAACTCGCCCTGGCCTGGGTGCTGGCGCAGAAGCCTTGGATCGTGCCGATTCCGGGCACGACCCGGCGGCATCGCCTCGAGGAAAACATCGGTGCCGCCGACAGCGTGCTGACCCGCGCCGACCTCGAGGAAATCGACACCGCGCTCGCGCAGGTGTCCGTGCAGGGCGCGCGCTATCCGGAGCAGCTGCAGAAGCTGGTCGACCGCTAGGGGGGACAGCACAGCCCCCCCCCCGGCAGGCGCGTCATCGGCGCACGAGGCGATGGCGAGGGGCTTCGACGAAGAGCGGCCACGAGTATTGCGGTAATCCGCGGCTCGAAGCTGCCCGCCAACAAAACCCGACGGCCGGCGCGAGCCCACCGGTCAGGTGGCATTGCATCGACCCGTCCACGTGGTTTACGGAGGCTGGTACGATACTGCCCACCCGGGACCGGCCCGACCCGCGAGCGTGACCCGCATCCCACGGATTCCAACCATGAAAAGCGCCGACAATCCCCCTTCCGCCGCTGACCATCACGTCGTCGAAGGGCAGATGACGTTGACGGTACGCATCATCGGGGTGGGAATCGCCGCGATGATCGTGCTGGCGATCGTCCTGGGCGCATGGCGCGGCCTGATCAGCCCGCTGCCGACCCGGGAAGCCATCGTCGTCGGCCTGAGCACCGCGGAGGTGATCTTTGCCGCGGCGCTGGTGCTGCTCGGCAGCATCGTCGAGGGTTTCGGCTACGGCTTGTCGCTGGGCACGCGCTGGCCGTATACGCGGAACATCGTCGTATTGATGTGGCGCGGCGACCCCGAAGCGGCACATCGCGTGCTGGCCACAGCCGTCGGTCTGACGGCCGTGATTCTCGCCGTCCTGCATCCGGATTACAGCACCTTGCTCGGCCTCGGCCTGATCGTGCTCACGGCGCTGTTCGGCATGGGCACGCTCTATGTGCTCGCGGGCCGCGCGCCGGCCTTCGTGCACGGGACCCACGGCCTGCTGGCTTATCTTGTATTCATCAACTATCTGGTCGCCATGATCTTGCCGGCCGCGCACCTGGGCGCCTACCTCGACAGCATGATCCCCCTGCACGCCGTGCTGTTCGCCATCTTCATGGGGGGGATGGTCACCGGTCAGCGCGGGTTCGGCAAGCCGATCGAGCCCTTCCTGCGCCCGCGACGCGCGTCGCAGTGGATCTTCGTCGTGCACGGCATCGCGGCACTGCTGGTGCTCGGCACCCTGGGATGGTTGAGTGTCGCCTTTCCGGTCGCCTTCGCACTGGCGCTGCTACAGGCGGCCGTGGGGTTCTTCCTGTTTCATGCCGTGAACTCCAAGCCGAAGTCCCCCGGCACGCTGGTCGCCTTTCATCAGCTGATGGCGCTTCTGATCACCACCGCCATTGTATTGCAGTGGCGATGGTGACCGCGCCGCGCGTCTTGCAAACCGCGGCTGACGAACGCGTCACGATCGTCACCGGCGCGGACAGGTCTCGCCCTGACCCGTCTGCGCGCCGTTCCTGACGACGCGTTGAGCCGGCTCGCGGTTCACCGTGGGGCGGCGCTGAAGCGGCATGAGCGTTTCCGGTTGCGCCACATCGGCCGCGCAGGCCACTTCCAGCGCGTTACTTCCGGGCCTCTCGCCCGTACCGGGCGATGAGCCGCCCGGGAGTGCGCTGCTGAGCGCGTGTCGGTTACGCCCGCAGCTGGAAGGCAGGCTCGAGAGTGGGAGTCTCGCAATTACTGGCGGAAAAATCAGGTCCGCGCCCCGCCTCAACGGACAGGACGATCAAACACCGACCGCCAGCTGCTCTGCTTTGCCGCACACGCAACGTCGCGATCACTGGCGCGCGCGGACGCTGCGCAATGGCTCAACGCCGGCGGGGTCGCTGGCGATTCGAGGGCGTCTGAACTCGACCCGGACGAGCCAGAGGTTGTATCGTCCGGCCACCGGTAAAATGCCGTCCGGAACAGTCATCGCAATACTTCGATGCGGAGCAGGATCCTGCCCCATCGCCCGCGGGAGAGATGATGCGCAATCAGTTCAAGCCAATTGTCGCCTGGGCGGCGGTACTTTTGTCCCTGGCACTCCCGCTCGCCGCACGGGGCCAGACGGCAACGGCACGCGCGCAGATGCGCGCGCTGCGGCAGAGTCACTGGATAGCCGAAGGCAGCGCGCACCCTCGCCACGTCATCTATGTGTTCATGGATGCGAACTGCCCTTACTGCCACGCGCTGTGGCTTGCCCTGAAGCCGTACTACCGATCGGGCCTGCAGGTGCGGGAAGTCCTGGTCGGGGTCATCTCGGCGAGCAGCCCCGGCAAAGCGGCCGCCATCTTCGACGCCGCCGATCCGGCCGCGGCCTTGCGCATGAACGAGGCCCGCTGGGGTCACGGAGTCAATCCCGGCGGCGGTATCGCACCCATCTCGCATCCGAGCGCGAAAGACATGCGCGAACTCGCTCACAACGAGGCGCTCATGCAGGCATTCGGCTTCGAGGGAACGCCGGGCCTGGTTCTCGCCAACGCCCGGGGCAAGGTCTATACCATCGGAGGGCTTCCCCCGAAGGGCGATCTCGGGGTAATCGTGGGGACCGCCAGCGCACCGCGGCGGGGCGCGCACTCGACCGAAGGGCATTAGCGACCCGTGACCAGCGAGCGGTCCGGTTGCCGAGGGACGCATACTGCGCAATGACCGTTGCGCCGGAAACATGCTCCATGCGCTTTGACTCGTAACAGGCCCGGGATGAAAACGCGCATACTCCTATGGAGCGGACTCATCGGGCTCGGCTTGGCTGCCGCCGTGACCGCGGCGGTGCTGGCGAGGTCTGAGGTGGCGCCGGCGCTCGCCTGGATCGCGACCTGGAGGGAGGCGGCAGCCGTTCCGTTCATATTGTTCTACGCCTTCGCCGCACTGGTCTTGTTGCCCGATTCGCTGCTCACGATCGCGGCGGGAGCGATCTTTGGACTGACCAAGGGACTCGTGCTCGTATCGATCGGCAGCACGCTCGGGGCGGCAGCGGGCTTCTTCCTCGGCAGGAGCGTCGCTCGCGACTGGGTCCACCGCCGCATCGACCGCTGGCCGAAATTCCGGGCCCTGAATCGCGCCATCGCACGACACGGCTTCTGGGTGGTATTCCTCACCCGCCTGTCGCCGCTAATCCCCTACGGCCTGCTCAACTATGCCTACGGCATCACCACGGTGCGCGCCCGCGATTATCTGCTGGCCTCCTGGATCGGGATGCTGCCGGGCTCCCTGCTTTACGTATACGCCGGCACAGCTGCCGCCACGCTCGCCGAAGTGATCAACGGCAAAGCATCCATGGGCGAACGTGGCGACATCTTGTTGTGGCTGGGCCTCGTCGCAACGGTCGCGGTGATCGGATTGCTGACGTACTTCGCACGCCGCGAGCTTGCACGGGAGCTGCGTTCCTGAGATCCCACACCCGGATGACGCTGCGCGAGCGGTCGTGCCGCCACAGCGCGGCGCAGGGGGCCATTTGGCACCCAGACTTGACCCTGCACTCTGCTGTTCCTGACAGCACGCGCATGGCCTCGGTCCCGAGGGACCTTCCATCCAGTTCGCGCTTCTCAGCGGTCGGACTTGCCTGGCTCGGTTGAACCGAACCGCGTCTCGG
>DAHXNE010000015.1 GCA_027366635.1 Gammaproteobacteria bacterium
GGATTTCTTCGCCGCGCGCCGCGGCTGGGGACATCCGGATGCGGCGCCGATCTTCATCGTGGGACTACCCCGCGCCGGATCGACGCTGATCGAGCAGATTCTCGCCTCGCATTCCGCGGTGGATGGCACCATGGAGCTGCCGAACATCCCGCACCTCGTGCTGCAACTCCACGACCATACCCGGCCGCCCGACGATCCGCGTTATCCCGGCGTGCTTGCGCAGCTCACCCGGGACGACTGTGCGCGGCTCGGTGAGCAGTACATCCGCGATACGCGCGTGTACCGTCATGGCAAGCCATTCTTCATCGACAAGTGGCCGGACAATTTCCACAACCTGGGCTTGATTCACCTCATTCTGCCCAATGCCCGGATCATCGACGCGCGGCGGGAGCCGATGGCCTGCTGCTTCGGCATTTTCAAGCAGCTCTTTCCCTCGGGAGCCGGACCGGAATTTGCCTACAGCTTCGAAGACATCGCCGGGTACTATCGCATTTATCGCGAGCTCATGCGTCATTGGGAACCGGTGCTGCCGGGGAAGATACTGCGGATCCAGCATGAGGAGCTGGTCACGGATTTCTCGGCGACCGTGCATCGCCTCGTCGAATTCTGCGGCCTGCAGCCGCAGCCCGCGTGTTTCGAGTTTCACAAGACCGAGCGCGCCATCTATACCCCGAGCGCCGCGCAGGTCCGGCAGCCGATCAACCGCGCCGGACTCGACCAATGGCGCCACTTCGAGCCATGGCTGGCACCGTTGAAGGAGGCTCTGCTGAGATTCGACGTCATAAGCAGGGACACCCCCGCGTGCGGTCGCTGAGCGCGCCGAAGGCCACTACCCCGCATCTCGGCAAGGGGCGCAAGCATTGAGCGGCTCGGCGCCTCGGCCTGCTGCGGAATCGCAAGACTCCGCCCTCGCCATCAGGCTGGACGGCGTTATGGAATTCGTCGGGCTCATGGCGTTGTCCGCTCCACCGACGGCACTAACCGCAATCGCGCCGCCGCTTTCTTTAGATTCTTCCACGGCGCCGCCTCCGGCGCGAAGCGCCCTCGGCTGTAGGCGGCCAGCTCCGCGAGTTGAGTGTTGCTCAGGCTCGATCGGAACGGAGGCATGACCTCGCTGTCGGTGTGGGCGCTGTCGAACCCGTCGAGCACCGTCAGAATGAAGTTGTCGGGTCGCGCGGCATGCACGGTGCTCGACACTGCAAGCGGCACCGTGTCGGGGCGATCCGCTTCGGCAGGCGCGTCGTGACAGACCGCGCAGGCTCCCTCATATAGCCGCGCCCCGGCGCTTGCCGCAATTCCCTGCGCGCCTTGACTGGCGAGCGGCGCCGCGCGGCCTGGCGACTCTGCAGACGCGGCGAACGAGGCCAGATATGCCGCCATGGCCCGAATGTCAGATTCAGGCACCAGGCGCAATTCCTGCACGACTGCTGCCATGGGGCCACCTGCCGCTCCGTGCCGAAGCGAGCGACCCTCCCGCAGGTAGTCATAAAACTCCTGCGCCGTCCAGGGAAGGGGACCCGGACCGGTCCCGTTCAGGGCCGGCGCATCCCAACCGTCGACGCGACCCCCGGCAAGATAGCGTGAGCCGGCTTCCTCGGCTCCGAGAAAATTGCGGGGACTGTGGCAGGCCGCGCAGTGGCCGAGGCTCTCAACGAGATAGGCCCCGCGATTCCACTCGTTGGAGCGACGCGGATCATCATGAAACTCCCCCGGGCGATGAAACAGCAGGTTCCAAACAGCCATCAAGGGACGCAGCGAGAATGGGAAAGCCAGCTGATTCGGCCGCGGCGCTGCGTGTACCGGCCGGACGCTCATCAGATACGCGTAGAGCGCCTGCAAGTCCGCGTCGCTCGCCTTGCTGAAGTCCGTATAGGGGAAGACGGGATAGAGGTATCGGCCGTCGCGGCCGACCCCCGCACGCATGGCGCGCGCGAAAGCAGGATAAGACCACCCGCCGATACCAGTCTGCACATCCGGCGTGATATTGGTGCTGTAGACGGTGCCGAACGGCGTCTCGAAGCGCCTGCCGCCGGCATTCCGCTCGCCGCCCGGTGTCGTGTGACACACCGCGCAATCGCCGAGCGCCGCAAGTGTCCTGCCCCGCTCAATGGTGGCCGCCGAATAGACCGAGGGATTCGGACGCGGAATGGGGGGAATCGCGGCACGCCACGGCCGCATCGCGAGCAACAGCGCGGTCGCGCCGGCGCCGAGCGCCAGGAGCCATGCCCAAAAGCTCTTGTGCGTCCGCCCTTGGGCCGGGAGCGCCGCGGCCGCACCACCGCCCGCTGCCTGTAGTCCCGCCAGAATCTTCTCCGGCGTAAAGGGAGGTTCGCGAAAGCGCACACCCGTCGCGTCGTAAATCGCATTGGCAATGGCGGCCGCGCTCGGGACCGATGCCGACTCTCCCACGCCCCGCGGGGGCTCCTGCGGGCGCGGCACCAGCACAACCTCGATCTCCGGCACCTCCGGAAAGCCCATGATCGGGTAACCGCCCCATTCGGCCACGGCAACGCCCGTCGGTTCGAACCGCACCTGCTCCTTGAGGGCGCGCGAGGTCGATTGAATGACGTTGCCGTGAATCTGATGCCTGAGGCCGTCCGGGTTGATCACGAGACCCGCATCGTGTCCCACCGTCACCTTGCGCACGTTGACGGCTCCCGTACGAACGTTGACCGTCACGTCCGCGACCCACGCCGCCCACGCCGCACCGGATCCAGGAAATTTGCTATGAACGTACAGCGCGTAGGCAAAACCCTTGCCGCAGCGTACGTCCCCCTCACCGCCGAGCGATCCCGGCACCGTATGCGTCTTCCATCCGGACCGCTCGGCCGTCGCCTCGATCACGGCCACACCGCGCGAGTCGTGAAGGTAGCGCAGCCTGTATTCGACAGGGTCCACCCCCGCCATCGCGGCCGCCTCATCGATCCAACTCTCGTGCGCGAACGTATTGGGAAGCGCCGACACGCCGCGTAGCCACGACGCTCGCACGATTGGCGGCATATCGTGTACGGTAACGCGCATGTTCGGCAGATCGTATGGCGAGACGGACGTACGGTCTCCCATCTGCCACACTTCGGGCGTCGGCTGCACCTTGCCGGTGAGCAATAGCGCAAGGGCGCGGGCGCCGTTGGAGGGGTAGCGCGTATGAAAGTCGTAGGAGACCGCGCCGCCGCCCTCATCGAGGGCGCCCTTCACCTCCATCAGCTGGGCGGCGCCCTTGGGCTCCCACAGGTGCTCCTGCTCCCGGGTGAGCTGCACGCGCACCGGCCGGCCGACGGCCCGCGAGAGCAGAGCCGCATCCGCCGCGACGTCGTCGGCGCAATTGCGGCCATAGCATCCGGAAGCTTCCATCCGGATGACATCGACGCGCACGGGCGGGATGTCGAGCAGCAGGGCTAAATCGCTGCGCAGCAGATGCGGGTTCTGGGTGCCCGACCAGATACGCACGGCCGAGTCGCTCCAGTCGGCGACGGCGCACGAGGGACCGATGGACGCGTGCATCTGATACGGCCAGAGGTATGTGCGCGCCATCTTGGTCGGCGCGGACGCGAACGCCCGCTCGACATCCCCCTTATCCTGCAGCCGCCGCGGCTGCGATGGGTTGGCGCGCAGCGCCGTCGCCAGATCATCCAGACTCCCAAGGGACGGAACGGCCTTCCATTCGACTCGCAGCGCGCTCACGGCGGCGGCCGCGTCCTCCTCGCGCTCGGCAACTATGCCCACGAAGTCGCCGATCGACACGACCTGCACGATGCTGCGCAGGTGGGCTACGGAGTCGCGATCGACCCGAATCAAGCTTGTGCCGACGAACTCGCCGGTGTCGATCCCGGCGTAAGGCGGCCGCACGACCCGGCCGTGCAGCATCCCGGGCAGGCGCACATCGTGCACGTAAATCAACTCGCCGGTCACTTTGGCGGGCAGATCGACGCGAGGGACGGACGTCCCGACGAGGCGATAGCTCGCCGGCGCCTTCACGGGGGTCGCAACATCGAGGATCAAACGCTCACGGCGGCCCCGCACGAGCTCACCGTACGCAAGACGCCGGCCATCGCCCCCCGAGCAGATCACGCCGTCCTCGACGGTCAGCCGCCCCGAATCGGCACCGACCCCGAGTCGCAGCGCGGCGATCGCCAGCAGGTGCCCGCGGGCTTGGGCCGCCGCCGCGCGCAGAGGAACGGCCGATGTCTGGATGGTCTCGCTCGCGATCGTCGGCCCCTGATCGGGAGTACGCGCCGTATCGCCAAGGATCATCGTGACCCGATCCAGCGTCACGTCGAGCTCTTCGGCCACGATCTGCGCCAGCGCCGTCCGGACACCGGTGCCGAGATCCACGTGGCCGTTGAACCCATACACCCGCCCGGACTCCTCGAGCAGGACAAAGGGCTCGATCCCCGCCGTCCCCGCGGGCGCCGGGCGATAGACCAACAGCGAATCCGGCAGCGCCATGAGCGCCGTGCCATCCAGTTTGGCCGGCTCAGACATGAAGCCAATTCGCCGCGCCCGTGGCCGCGCGCGCAATGGCTCGCACGATCTCCACATGTGCGCCGCAGCGGCACAGATTGTGGCGCAAAGCTGCAGCAATGCCCGCGGCATCGACGCCTGGATTTCGCAGCAGCAACGGCAGCGCGGTCATGATCATGCCGTTGATGCAGTAGCCGCACTGGCCGGCCTGCTCGGCGATGAAAGCGGCCTGCAGTGCGTGCGGAATCGCTCGAGTGCCCAGCCCCTCCAGCGTGAGCACGCTGCGCTCCCCGACCGATCCGGTCTTGAGGCAGCAGGATCTCACCGCTCTGCCGTCAAGCAGCACCGTACAGGCTCCGCACTGTCCCAGGCCGCAGCCGTATTTCGGTCCGTTGAGGCTCAGATCGTTCCGCAATACATAGAGCAGGGGCACTTGAGGGTCGACGCTCACGACGTGCGCGACGCCGTTGACCCTCAGCTTGATCGCGACGGGCTGGGCTGATCCGCGCATTGGCTGGAATCCCCCTGCACGATGCCGCGCCGTGCCAGCGCGTCCAACTCGTGGTCGGTGAGCCGCAACAGTGACTGCAGGACGGCGTATGTGTCGGCGCCAAGCCGCGGCGGAGTGTGCCGATAACTGACTGCGCTCCGGGATAGACGCAACGGGCTTGCGACGAGCGGAACGCGTTGCGCATCGCTGCGCATCTCGATGGCCAGGCCGCGCGCGCGTGCCTGGGCACCCGCAAAGACATCCGCAATGGAATTCACCGCTCCACAAGGCACACCCGCCGCCTCGAGGCGCCGCAGCGACCACTGAGTCAGGTGTCCGCCGGTGACGTCGCTGATCAGCGCAACCAGCACGTCACGATGCTCGACGCGGGCCTGATTGCTGGCGAAACGAGCGTCGCAGGCCCATTCGGGCCGTTCGAGGGCCCAGCACATTCGGCCGAACTGGGCGTCGTTCCCGACGGCGATCATCAGATAGCCGTCGGCCGCAGGAAAGTCCTGATAAGGCACGATGCTCGGATGCGCATTGCCCAGACGTCCAGGAGGCTCCCCCGTGGCGAGGAAGTTCAATGCCTGGTTTGCCAGACAGGCAACCTGCACGTCGAACAAAGAAATGTCGATATACTGCCCCTCGCCGGTGCGGGCGCGATGCTCGAGCGCCGCGAGAATCGCGATCGTCGCATACAGGCCCGTCATGATGTCGGCGATCGCAACCCCGACTTTCTGCGGCCCGTCTCCCGGCTCTCCCTGCGCCCGCCCCGTGATGCTCATCAGCCCACCCACCGCCTGGATCATCGCATCGTATCCGGGACGGTTTGCCTCGGGACCGGTCTGGCCGAAGCCGGTGATGGAGCAGAAGATGAGACCGGGATGGACGGCCTTCAGCGCCTCGTAGTCGAGTCCGTACTGCTTCAAGCCTCCCACTTTGAAGTTCTCCACGAGCACGTCCGACTCAAGCGCCAACCGCCGCAGAAGCGCCACGCCGTCCGGCTGCGCGATGTCGATCGCGACCGACCTCTTGTTGCGGTTGGTGCAAAGAAAGTAGGCGGAGAGCTCGGTGCCGGACAGGTACGGCGGACCCCAACTCCGCGTGTCGTCTCCGGTGCCGGGACGCTCAATCTTGATGACCTCCGCGCCGAGGTCGCCAAGGGTCTGGGTCGCCCAGGGACCGGCCAGGATCCGAGTCAGGTCCAGCACGCGCAGGTGCGCAAGCGCGCCCGCCTTGTCTGCCGGTACGGGCGTTGGTGAATTTTCCGGCCCGGGGGCCGGTGGCTCATTCGGATCCAAACGCCTGCGCCCCCCTCTGGGCGTGTCCGAGGCTCATCGCGTCCCTTCCTCCACCACCGGTATCTGGGTGGCCGGCGGGGTATTGCGGCTGCGCCCGCAGCGCGGAACGCCATCGATCAGCACCAGGCCCACTCCCGGAATATCACCGAGCCGCACGCTCTCGAGGAGATCACGGCCCGCGGTGTGCTGCGCCCGATCGAGAAACACGAGGTCGGCCGCGCGCCCGACGGCGATCTCCCCGCAATCGAGGCCGCGCCGCCGTGCCGTGTTGCCCGTTGCGTAACAGAACACTTCCTCGGCGGGAATCTCGGCCATGCTCGCGAGCAGCGCGATCAGGCGCAGTATCCCGAGCGGCTGCACGCCCGAGCCGGCCGGGCCGTCCGTTCCCAGTATGAGCCGGTCGGCGCAGCCGAGCTCGCGCGCATGCCGCGCGGTGAGCACTCCGATCCGCTCATTGCCGTTGTGAACGATCTCGAGCGCCCGCGCAGAGCGCTCACAGAGCTCGCAGACGTCCGCGTAAGGCAATGCGGTATGTCCGCCGTTGATATGTCCGATCACGTCGGCGTCCGCCTCCAGCACCACATCCTTGTCGATCAGGCCGGAGCCTGGAATGGACGGTCCACCCGTGTGGATGGTGCTTTGCAGGCCGTGCTTGCGCGCCCACGCGACCATCTGCCGAGCCTCGGCGCCGCCCTTGACGGACCCGAGTCCGACTTCGCCGAGAAGCCTCACCCCGGCCGCAGCGAGCTCGGCGAAGTCCGCCTCGACCATCCCTTGCTCGAGAACCGGCGCGCCCGCCAACACCTTGACACCCGCCGGTCGGAACGCCGCGAAACTGCGCTGGGCGGTGATTGCCAGGGCCTTAACGCCGAGGACGTCGCGCGGGCGTCCGGGAAAATGCACTTCGCCCGCCGAGATCAGCGTGGTCACGCCGCCATGCAACGTCGAGTCAATCCAATTGAGCTGATTCTGCCGCGGTGTCCAGTCACCGACCACCGGGTGAACGTGAGAATCGATGAGCCCAGGCGCGAGCGCCGTGCCGCGTGCGTCAATCTTGATGTCCGCATGCTCGAGGTCGCAGTCGCGCTGCCGGCCGACCGCGACAATGCGCCCGTCCTCGATGACGACCGAGTCGGCATCGAGAATCGGCGCGCCGAGCCGTCCGGAAAGCATCAAGCCCACGTTGCGGATAACGACCTTTCCCGAGGTTTGCGGCTGTGAGGGTGCTGTCATGATTCGTTCTCCCGTGGGTCCGGTCAACGCAAGCCGTCCTCACCTTTGATCTCGTGCTTCTGCAATCCGCCGACGCGCGGCAGGGGCCGCCCGCTGTCGGTCACGGCAACCGCGACCACGATCTCAGCCGCACGCGGGGCATCCGCGACCCGCGCCTCGATGGCGTCAAAGTGACTGCGCACGAACGCCGCGTCCTTGTGACCTAGCGGTACATCAATGGCCGTGCCGAGTCCGCCCACTTTCTTTGCCGAGGGCACCAGCGCCGCGCCCGTGCCGACGGCCCGCCGCAACGGCGCGCCGAGCTTCGGATGCAAGATCGCCGCCGCGTGCTCCAACTCGCCACCTTCGCCCACGATGGCCGCCTTGCCATAGCTTTCGGCGTGCTCCGGCCGTATACCGAGAGCCTCGACACATTTCCCTCCGAGCAGCGCCCCGAGCTCTTCGCCGACCGCCACGAGCTCATCCAGGCTTTCTACATAGCGACCCGCACACGGGTTGGCGATCACCGCCATAGCGAGCGCGCGCCGGGTCGGCGGGTGCACCGAAACACCCATCTCGAGCCGAGTCTCCTCGAGCTGAACGACGATTTTGCGGATCGCGGCACTCATGTGAACATCTCCTCGGTCAGCGCTGGCCGTCCCAACGCTCGATCTGATCCTCGCGCAGCCCCCCCAGGCGAGCGTGAATGCGCGGCCCGGTGCTCATGGCGAGTATGAATACGATCTCATCGGCGGCGGGATGACCCGCCACCCGCACCTCCATCGCATCTAGGTGACTGCGGACGTAGCTTGCGTTGATGTGCGTCAGCGGAACGTCGATGGACACACCGGGCGGGCCCACTTTCTTGGTGGACGGCACGATCGCGAGCGCATTGCCGTGCCGGCGGACCTCGCAGTCCGCGCCCATCTCGGCGTGCCAACCGAGCACTTGGCGCATGGCGTATCCGCCTGGGGAATGCCACAATGCACCGTGCTCGAGCTCTCCGGAGGCGCCGACGATGGCAGCCTTCCCGTACCCCGTGATCCCCTGCGCGCGCGCACCAAGGACTAGCAGGAGTCTGCCCGCCAGATCGAGGCCGAGAGGCTTGAGTTCCTCCATGTACGGCGCAAGGTCCGGCTCATACCTCCCGGCAAACGGGTTCCCAACCACGGCGAGAACCGCTGCGCGCCGCAGGGGTTTGGCGGGGCGCGGCCCAAACTCATGAAAGACGTCCTCAACGTGCGTCAACACTCGCCTCAGCTCGGTCATGCAACCTCTCGCAGGCAAACGGAACGGAGCAGCAACGACGCATGCGCTGCTGCGCCGGCTTCGCGAGGCAGGGCGGTCGCGGCGCGTCCCTGCAGGAGAAGTACCGCGGCGTACAGACGTCCACGCTCGCGCCAGTATTCCGCTTCCTTCCTCCCGGCCTGCAGCGCTTGGGCGGCAGCCTCGGGCGGCAGCGATGGAACCGCGACCGTGACCGGAAGCCCGCCAAGATCCGTGTCGTCTTTGAGTCGATCGGCAGGAACGCGAATGATCCCTTCGAATTCACAGTTCACCGCATTCGCCACCAGCGTCGCCGCCACGTCGGCGGCCGCCGCACCATCGGCGAGCACCGTCACACTGTCCGCGATGCCCAGACTGAGACTCCTCCCGCGCCAGCCGCTGGTAGCGACGCCTCTGACGGGCATTGTGGCCTCGACCGCGAAGTCACCATCGAGCTCGGAGCCGGTCGCCTCTCTGCGGGGATGTCGGTCGAGGTTCGACCATATGCCGACGCGATACGATTCGCCCGCAGCAAGATGCAGCGCGATGTCGCCTCCGTTGTTGATGTACGCCCGGTGGATTCCGGGCCGCCTAAAAACTTCGATCAGCTCCTCGGCGACCGCGCCGGCGACCGCCGCCATCGGGGTCACGAATCGCTCACGCGCAAACGGCAGGCATGCCCCGACCATCCGGCCGGCAATCGGTCCTGAGACCGCGGATGCGCCATACTCGAGCAGCTCGGCAGCCGGCCGCCGCAGTTGCTGCAGCTCGCCCACCAGTTCGGAGAGCACTGTTTGGAACCGATGCCAGCAGAGGGCGTATGCCTGTTCGCATGCGCGGGCGTCACCCTCGGCGTCGAGGATGAGTGTTATTGGGCCGTGTTGAAAGTTCCACCGTCCTCCATCGAGACGACTGCGAACCGGGCCACACGCGATCGCGCTCATCCGCATCATCCGAGCAGCGCGCGGCCGCCGAGGGGCCACGGACCAGTGTCACTCGACGAGACCAGGCGCGTCGCGTGCTGCGCCAGCACGTCCTGCAACGGTCTGATGCTCTCGACATGGCCGCCAAGAGCGGTGTAGTCGGCGCGGCGCATCGTGAACTCAATCGGCGCAACGACGGCCGGGGTCGGCACTGTACCGAAGGACTTCTCCGGCATTCGCCCCACGTCGACCATGATAGTGATGCCCCCCCCCGGCCAGACGTAGGTGGGCGCGCCGCCGCACGTCACGTTGACCAATGCTCTTTTGATCGCGCGAGTCAGCTCGACGGGGCTGTCGGTGACACCCGCGCGGAGGCTTCCTCCGGCGCCGCCCATGAACAGCACGGTCGCAAGCGCGGCCTCGCAGTTCTCGGCGATACGTTCCACCGCGCGCCGGACACTCTGCGGCATCGATTCCACCTGGGGCCGCAGGGCCTCGTCGAGAACGAAGTACGCCGCATGCTCACCGGTCGTCGAGACCATGAGCAGACGCAGACCCGGCCAGCTCACCGCGGAATCGAAGCCGACGATGATTGACAGGGGATCCGCAAGATCGGTGCCGCCCCAGCCAGCACCGGGATTGGCGACTTTGAAGTAGCGTCCGGCCGTGGATCGGCGTCCCTTCATCTCGATGCCTGATGGCCTCATCCCGAGGCAGCGCCCGGCTTGGTGTTCCGTCAGAACGCCTGTAATGTGGTCATCCACCACGACGACCTCGTCGACGATTCCAATCCATTGCTTGGCGAATATGCCGATGGTCGCCGAGCCGCAGCCGACGCGCATGCGATCCTCCGGCACCCCGTTGACCACCGGCGCCCATCCCGCCTGGACGACGATACTTGCGCCGCCGTCGATCGCGAGCTCAACCGGCTCTCTGTTGCCGAGAGCCGCCATTAGGTCGCAGGTGACGCGACCCTCTTTTCTGCTGCCACCGGTAAGGTGATGCACGCCGCCGATGGACAGCATCTGCGAGCCGTACTCAGCCGTGGTGACATGGCCTACGATCTCGCGCTGATGACGGATGTTGGCCTGCTCCGGTCCGAGAAAGCGATCGGTATCGATCTTCACCTTGAAACTGCAGTAGCTGAAGATCCCTTCGGTGACGACCGTCACCATGTCCACACCCTCGTGGCGGCTTGCGACGATAAACGGCGCCGGCTTGTAATCCGGGTAGGTGGTTCCCGCGCCGACTCCCGTCACGAATACGCTCGCCTCCTCGGAGGGAGCGCCGCGGGAATCAGACCCGTGCCCGCCGATGAGGGCCCTGGGATCGGCTACCCCCGACTGGACGTCGGTGTCCCCGTGCTGCATCACGACGAGAGACTGGATCCGGGTCAGCACGCCATCCACATTGCCCCAGCGATCGCAGGCTCCCGTGCGACCTGCGCTGATGTGGCACAGGACCGGACACGCTTCGCACAATACCTTGTTGGCGGCCATGCGCGCCGTCGGCTCCGTCTCAAGCACCGTCGGCCCAGGGGTCAGCGGTGTAGTCGGGTCGAGGTTGTCGGCGCCGTGATCGACGCGGGTATGCTCGGTCGAATGCTCACTCATGCCGCCTGTGCTCCGCCGTTGCACGTGCGCTGGGCCGGACCGCGGGCCAGTGCCGTCGGTGGACTTCTAGAATTAAGTCTTTACTTCATTAATTTGCGCCGCTAGCCTAGCCGGGATGCGGGTGCATTGCAAGCGCTCACAAGACCTGCCAAACAGCAGGAATTACGTCGTGACTGGAATGCGCGTAGGCTGTCACGGCGCTGAACTTACCTCGAAATGTGCCCGTCGACTGCTTTGATGCCGCATTCAATATTCCTGGCATGAACTTAAGAACACTGCATCGACTGCCTGAAACGCGCCCCCGATCGTCCACTTGGCCGAGCTGCGCGACCATCGCCGACGTGGACCGCCCTCCCGACCTGCCGCTCATGCGCGCGCTCAAAGCGAAACCGCCGCACGTCTATCCAGTCGATGAAATACTCTGCCATCCCCCCGACGCCGAAGGTCGGCGCACGAGAGCCACCGAGTTCGTGGATTTGAAGCGATGAGTGTCACCATTGCGCGGTCCGCACCACTGCCACCGACGCCCGAAGACCTCTATTCCCGCCCTGGGCTCGAGCGGCTCGATGTCCGCTTCCGCCAGTTCCTGCGCGAGCGCGACCCGGGGCTGGCGGAACGTCTGGCGGCCGCGCGCAGCGCGGGCAACGCGCCGGCGGGCCGGGAGGAGAGCGAGTTGTGGCTCGCTCTTGCCCCGTTCGTGGACGAGTTTCTCTGTGCGCTATTCTCGATCGGCGCGCAGGTGGCGGAGTTGGTCGAGCGCCAGGACGATCTGGAGGTCGTCTTCGACGTGCGCCGCAAGTTCGTCCAGCGCCACATCGCCAAGAAGGCGAGCGGCGAGGCGGCCGCGGGCATCGATGGGGACGAGGCGCTCGAGGCGCTCGAAGCGCACCTGCAGGGCGCCTTCGAGCCAATACGCTTCGCCCGGGCGGTGCGCTCGTGGCTGGAGCGCGAGCCGCAGTGCCGCTCGCAGCTCGCCGCGGCCGAGCGGTTCGTGACCTGGGCCACCCTCTCGGCTGAAGGGCGCCGGCGCTTCGGCCATCATGCCCTCTTCCACGTACCGCACAAACACGACCCGCTGAAGCTGGTGGCAACCCGCATCCGGCGGGAAGGCGACATCGCCTGGCTCGAGGCGCCGGCCGAGCATCCGCTGCGGCAGCGGCGCGGCTTCGGGCTGACGGACGCCGGATACGACCTGGCGGGGGCGATGGGCGAGATTCACTACTGTATCTACTGTCACCACCAGGACAAGGATTCCTGCTCGAGCGGCCTGCGCGCAGCCTCCGGGTCATTCGAGCACAGCGCGGTCGGCGCGCCGCAGACCGGCTGCCCGCTCGGGGAGCGCATCTCGGAGATGCACGAGGCCAAGCGGCGCGGCCATGTCTTGTCGGCCCTGGCGATCGCCTGCCTCGACAATCCCATGCTCGCCGGCACCGGTCATCGGATCTGCAACGACTGCATGGTGAGCTGCATCTATCAGAAGCAACACCGCGATCCGGTGAACATTCCCCAGGCGGAGACCCGCATCCTGAAGGACGTGCTCGAGCTGCCCTGGGGCTTTGAGATCTACAGCCTGCTCACCCGCTGGAACCCGCTGAACTTCCGCCGGCCGCTGCCGCGCCCGCCGAGCGGCCGCTCCGTGCTCATCGTCGGCGCCGGTCCCGCCGGCTACACGCTGGCCCATCACCTGCTCAACGACGGCCACGCGGTCGCGCTGATCGATGGGCTGAAGATAGAGCCGCTGCCGCCGCAGCTGTCCGGCCGCGACGGCGCCGGCAACATCCGCTTCGGTCTGATCCGCCGGATCGACGAGCTGCGCGAATCGCTCGCCGAGCGGGTCAGCGCCGGATTCGGCGGCGTGGCGGAATACGGCATCACCGTCCGTTGGGACAAGAACTTCCTGAAGATCCTGCGGCTGCTGCTCGAGCGGCGCACGCAATTCGCGCTGCTCGGAGCCCTGCGCTTCGGCGGCGCCCTCGGCGTCGAGGACGCCTTTGCGCTCGGCTTCGATCACATCGCGCTGTGCATGGGCGCCGGCAGGCCGACGCTGCTGGAGATCCCAAATGGCCTCGCCCGCGGCGTGCGCCAAGCGTCCGACTTTCTCATGGCACTGCAGCTGACGGGCGCGGCGCGAGCCGACACGCTGGCCAACCTGCAGATGCGGCTGCCGGTCGTGGTGATCGGCGGCGGCCTGACCGCCATCGACACCTGCACCGAGGCGCTGGCCTACTATCCGGTGCAGGTCGAGCGGTTCCTGACCCGGTACGAAAGGCTCTGCGCCCGCTTCGGCGCCGAGCAGGTCCGCAGCGGCTGGACGGAGGAGGACCGTAGCGTCGCCGAGGAGTTTCTGCAGCACGCGCACGCGCTGCGCGCCGAACGGGCCGCCGCCGAGCGCGACGGCCGCGAGCCCGACACCGTCGGCCTGCTGCGCAGTTGGGGCGGGGCACGCATTCTGTACCGGCGCGTGATGACGGCATCGCCGGCCTACAAGAATCACGAGGAGATCATCAAGGCGCTGGAGGAGGGGATCTCCTACGCGGAGAATCTGCAGCCCCTTGCGGTGCAGATCGACCGGTTCGGTCATGCCTGCGGCCTGAGTGTGCGCGATACCGTGACGGGCGCCGAATCCACGGTGCCCGCGCGCACCGTGCTGATCGCCGCCGGCACGGTGCCCAATACGGTGCTCGCCGGCGAGGCGCCGGCCCTGCGGCTCGACGGTAATCATTTCCAGGCGTACGACGAACACGGCACGCCGGTCTCGCCGCAGCGCTGCGGCAAGCCGGCCGCCACCCACGTGGTTGCGCATCTGGCCGCGGACGGGCGGGCCATCAGCTTCTTCGGCGATCTTCACCCCTCCTTCGCCGGCACCGTCGTGAAGGCCATGGCCAGCGCCAAGAACGGCTATCCCATCGTCTCGCGCCTGCTCGAGCGCGTAGCGGGCAGCGCCGAGCCCTCGACGGTGCTCGCGCGGCTTGGCGCGCAAGGCTCGGCGCGCGTGGTGCGGGTTGAGCGGCTGACCGCCACCATCGTCGAGGTGGTCGTCGAGGCCCCGCTCGCGGCGCGGGCGTTCCGCCCCGGCCAGTTCTTCCGACTGCAGAACTACGAGGCCGGCGCGCCGCGGATCTGCGGAACGCGTCTCGCGATGGAGGGCATCGCCCTGACCGGCGCCTGGGTGAGTCCGCAACTCGGACACATCGGGCTCGTGGCGCTCGAGATGGGCGGCTCATCGAGCCTGTGCACGCTGCTTAAGCCGGGCGAACCGGTCGCGCTGATGGGGCCGACCGGCGAGCCCACGCACATACCGCGCGATGAAACGGTCGTGCTGATCGGCGGCGGCCTGGGCAACGCCGTGTTGTTTTCGATCGGGCGCGCCATGCGCGCCGCCGGCTGCCGGGTCCTGTATTTCGCCGGCTATCGCTGTGCCGCGGACGTGTTCAAGCGCCAGGATCTCGAGGACGCCTCCGATGCGCTCGTATGGTGCGCCGATTCGGCGCCGGCGCCGCGGCCCGGCCGGCCGCAGGACCGGCAGTTCGTCGGCAATGTCGTGCAGGCCCTCGAGGCGTACGCCGCCGGGCGGCTCGGCGAGCCTGCCATCGCCCTCGAGGACGTCGATCGCATCATCGCCATCGGCTCCGAGTCGATGATGGCCGCCGTGGCCGCCGCGCGCCGCGGCAGCCTCGCCGCGCGCCTCAAGCGCGGACATGTCGCACTCGCCAGCATCAACTCGCCAATGCAGTGCATGATGAAGGCGATCTGCGCGCAGTGTCTGCAGTCGCATCGCGATCCGACCACCGGCATCGAGACGATCGTCTTCACCTGCCTGAACCAGGACCAGGAGATGGACCGGGTCGATTTCGCCGTGCTGCGCCAGCGCCTCGGCCAGAATTCCCTGCAGGAGAAACTGACGGCCCGCTGGATCAGCGCCTGCCGCGA
>DAHXNE010000020.1 GCA_027366635.1 Gammaproteobacteria bacterium
GCGGTCAGGAGCGGCTCCACGCCGGGCAAAGTCCGGGCTACTATCGATTCTCCGTATTTTCCTTCGTCACTTCGCAGCGCGCCCCGCGCTCGATCCGCTGCCCAATGCCGGCCTCGATGATCGCGTTTTCGCCGAAAGTGACTCCCCGCAGCACGGGATCGAAGCGGAACGTACGTAATACCGTCAGCGGATCGATTCCGCGCAGACCCGTGCGCTGGTCCGTCGAGGGGATGATGCAACGCGTGCAGGGTTTGACGAGTTTTAATCGAACCGCGCCGATCTGCACGCAATCGATGTGATCCTCGGCAAAAGGCGCGAGTCCGACCAGGACGACGTTGGGGCGGAACCGGTCCATGGGAATCGCCTCGGCCAGGCGCTCGTTGAGCGCATCGAGCGAGGCTTGGTTGCAGACGAGCAGCGGATAGCCGTCGGGGAAGGCCAGCGGGACAAGCCGAGAACCGGCAAAGGCGGCGTCGGCCCGGCGCGGCGGAGTGCTCGGCGCGCGAACCAGCCGGGCCGTCTCGCCCAATGCGGTGCTGATCCACTCGGCGGCCGCATCGCCCAGATCCACCGCCTCGCAGGCGTCGCGCCAGATCCGCACCTCGCGCCCGACGCCGGGCCCCTCAAACGCCAGGTCGAGGGGCTCCAGACCCTCGGCCTGCAGGCGCAGGCCCCGCTCGCGGAGTGCGGTGGCGATACGGGCCAATGCGGGATGTGTCCGCTGGGTGAGAAACGTGCCGTCGGGGCGGATCGCGAGCCAGTGCCGATCCCACCGCAGGCCGGCGCGGCCGAGGCAGGCGTGGGCGATGGAGATTCCACGCGCGGATTTCAGCGGATAGATCCGCAGTTCCTGTACGATGACTGCCGTCACGAGACGATTCTACGGGACCGGATGAGCCGCGCGCTGTTGGTTTTGCTGGGTATTGCGCTGGTGCTGGTGGGGCCGGTGATGTTCCTGATCTCGCGCACTTACGCGCTCGACCAGGCGTTCGCGCGCCTGAGGCCCGGTGATACCCGCGCCCAGGTGCTCGCTCTGCTCGGCGAGCCTCAGCGCCAGGTGCGCCTCGGGCCCCCGGGCCGGGGCGCGCGCCAGTACCGCTACCGGGTCTGGCCGCTGCCGGGCGTCTGGGAGGTCGACTTGCGCGCCGGACGGGTGGTCGGGACCCCGCAGGAGCGATAGGCGGGGGGGCAAATGTCAGGACTGAGAACCCCTTCGCGCTGAAATGTCCCGGCGGCGGCATCCCGCGTCGGGTCGGACCCTCCAGCCGATCAGCACCCCGTGCGATAATCATCGGCTGAAATGGGGGTCGCGCGCACAGTGAGGTCGGCGCGCGCTCCTCACCGGAGGTATCCGTCTCGTGTTCGCGGTCCGCCGATTCTGGGCGTTGGGGGTGTTGGCCGTGCTGCTGTCGGCGGCGGCCCCGGCCGCGTTCGGGCAGCAGAGCCCGCCGGGCCGGGTGGCGCGCATCAGCTACATCGGCGGCAGCGTCTCGTTCGAGCCGGCCGGTACGCGCGGCTGGATCGCCGCCGAGCTGAACTGGCCCATGACCCTCGGCGATCGGATCTGGACGGACTGGGAGTCCCGGGCCGAGATCGAGATCGGAGATGCGGTGATCCGGCTCGGCAGCCGCACCGGGTTCTCATTCCTGAATCTCACCGGACAGATCGCGCAGATGCAGCTCAGCGCGGGCACGATGATCGTCCATGTCCGCACCCTGGCCGGCGGCGAGCACGACGAGATCGACGCGCCGAATCTCGCCATCGAGCTCGAGCGGCCCGGCACCTACGAGGTGCGCGTCAGCCCGTCCGGCGACACCACGATCGTCGAGGTGATCCGCGGGGCCGCAATCGCCGGCGGCGGCGGCCAGGATTTCACGATCTCGGCCCGGCAGCGCGCCGAGTTCCGCGGCACGAACACCCTGAGCGTCGCCTACGGCTCGCTCGGGCCGCTCGATGCACTGGAAGCGTGGTCGGCGTCTCGCGACCGGCAGGAGGCGCAGAACGCCGCCGGCGTGACGCAGTACGTCTCGCCCGACATGGTGGGGGTCTACGTTCTCGACACCTACGGCAGTTGGCAAGACACGCAGTGGGGCTACGCCTGGTTTCCCGACGTCGATGCGGGCTGGGCGCCTTACCGCTTCGGTCACTGGGTCTGGATTTTTCCCTGGGGCTGGACCTGGATCGACGCCGAGCCGTGGGGATTCGCGCCCTTTCATTATGGACGCTGGGGGTTCTGGCACGGCGCCTGGTGCTGGATTCCGGGGCCGCCCTGGACGCAACCGGTCTACGCACCGGCGCTGGTCGCGTGGTTGCACGGTGATCGCGGTGACGTCGGCTGGCTGCCGCTCGGCCCGAGGAACGTCTATGTCCCGGGCTATGCGGCCAGCGAGTCGTATGTCCGCAAAGTCAATTTGAGCGACACCCGGGCCCTGAACGCCCGACTGATCGCCGCGGCCTACCGGGATCGCGGCGGACAGTCGTACGCCAACAGCCGGATCACCGGCGCAGTCACATCGGTGCCGCGCGCGGCGTTCGCACAGTCCGAGCCCGTGGATGCGCATCTGCTGGTGCAGGCGCGCAGCGGAGTGCTCGCGATGCGCTTCTCACGGCGGGGACCGGCCCTCACGCCGACCCGCTCGAGCGTGTTCGGCGCCCGCGCCCCGCGGTTCCGGCCGACGCCGCCGCGGCAATTGACCAATCGTCCGGTCGTTGCGCGGCTGTTGCCGCCGCGGGCGCCCGTCTGGTTCGATCGCCAGCAGGCCGCGATCCGGGCCAACGGCGGCCACGTGCTGACGGTCGCGCAGTGGGCGCGGCTGCGCCCCAACATGCCGGCCGCGGTCGTGCGGCTGGCGCCGTCCAAGCCGTTTACGGCGCCTCGCTTACCGCGCGGCCGCAGGCGAGGGGAGTCCACCGGCCGGCCGCCACTGGCGCGGGATTCCGGTGCGCGCGCCGACCGCCGGCACTGGGGGCGGCTGCTCCGCGGGCGTTGGCCGAACGGGGCTCTGGGCGAGCCGTTCGCGTGGCCGGCGCCGCGGCGATCCACGCCGCATGTCGGGCCAATCCGGGCGAGCAACGGCGCTGGCGTGCCGCGGCCCACGTTCCGCGGCCACCCCGCCCCACCGCGCCTGAGCCGCCCGCCGATGCGCCGGGGCGAAGACGGGCGCGGCGGTGCCTCCGGTCGCCGAGTTGCATTCCCCGATGTGGGTGCGTATGTCGTGCCGAGCTCGCCGCCGCCGTTGTATCGCCCGCTGAATCGGGCCGTCGCGCCAGGCCGCATGATCGCCCGTCCGGCGCCCGCGGCACCACCGGCGCCGCAACCGCGGTGAGCGGTCCGGTCGCGCGGTGCCGCGCACCGCGCTCTCACACCTATCGGTTTTGCGAAACACCATAGTAGGGAATGCGGATTACGAGTCCCGCGGGTCGGCTCTTATGCTCCGTACCGAACCCGCTCGAGCTTGCGGGAGGAGAGGATCGAGATGCGACACGCGACGCGATTCCAGCTGGCGCTGGCGGTGATGGTGGCCGTGATGCTTGCGCCGGCGGCCCGGGCCGTGCCGAGCTTTTCCCGCCAGACCGGCTTGGCCTGCTCGGCCTGTCATACGGTGTTCCCCGAATTGACGCCCTTCGGCCGCGAGTTCAAGGCCAACGGCTACGTGCTCGATAACCTGAAGAAGGTACGAGCCGAAAGCAGCACCGGCCAGCAGCTGCTGTCGCTGTCGAAAATCCCGACGCTGTCGATCTTGATGCAGACCGCCTACAGCCAGATGAACAAGGCCACGCCCGACCCGAACGGGGGCTCGACGCAAAACGGCACGGCCCAGTTTCCGCGCCAGTTGACCCTGGTCTATGCGGGCAGAATCGCGCCGCATTTAGGCACCCTGTCGGAGCTGACCTACAGCGGCAAGGGGGATCACGTCAGCATCGACAACACCGATGTGCGTTTTGCCGATATGGCGGTGCTGCCGGACAAGAACACCCTGATCTACGGACTGGACCTCAACAACAACCCGACGGTGCAGGACCTGTGGAACAGCACTCCGGCATGGGGCTTCCCCTTCTCCCACAGCAATGTCGCGGTTGCCGGATCGCCGCGTGGTCCGGCCAACGTGCAGATCAACCAGAATTTCGGGCAACTGGTCGCTGGATTGACCGGCTACGTATTCTATGACAACTCGGTGTACCTCGAATTCGGCGGGTACCGCTCGTTTCAGCCCGGCGCGGTCGCGCCCCTCGATAGCACTGACAGCGCCGTGCTTGCCGGGTTTTCGCCCTACTGGCGGGCGGCGTACCAGTATGACTGGAACGCGAATTCGCTCGAGGTCGGCACGTATGGCGAGGATTTCAAGGTGTATCCGGGCGGCGGGGCGCCGCTCGCGGGGCCGCAGTCGAGCTATCTGGACGTCGCCGGCGACTTTCAGTATCAGTACATCGGCGCGGACAATATCGTCACCGCGGCCGGTACCTACATCCACGAAAATCTACATGCCACGCCCGCTGGCGCCGCAAACCCGAGCGACACCCTGGCGGTCACCAAGCTGTGGGCGAACTACTACTACCGGCGCAGGTATGGGGGCTCGATCGCGTGGTTCGGAACCGCGGGTAGTCGCGACAGCGGACTGTACGGCTTTGCCTGCTCCGCCGCCCAGACGATGGCGTCGTGCGCAGCGAACGCGCTCACGACCAGCGCCACCGGCTCGCCGGACAGCAATGGCTACATCGTGCAGGCCGATTACCTGCCTTGGTACAACGTGAAGCTATCGGCGCAGTACGTCATTTTCAATAAGTTCATGGGGGCGACAGACAACTACGATGGGTATGGACGCAGCGCTTCAGACAATAACGTGTTGCAACTCATGCTATGGTATGCATTTTGAGGTGGGCTCATGCGCATTGATAACCTGAAGGACTGGCCGTATCGGAGTCTGCTGACCGCCGCGATGGTGACGCTCGCCGTCCTCGGCGCGCCGGTTCTGGCGCGCGGCGTGCCCGCGCCGTCGGCCCGCGTGCGGGACCTGGCCATCGGGACCTGCGGGGCCTGTCACGGCGTCGACGGTAACACCACGAATCCCATGTTTCCGCGCCTTGCCGGCCAGCATGCCGGGTATCTGGCGCAGCAGCTGCGCGAGTTCAAAGACCACAAGCGCAGCGATCCGGACGCGCTCGCGTACATGTACGGCATGGCGAGCCCGCTGTCCAATGCGACCATCGAGGCGTTGGCGCAGTACTTCGCGCGGCAGACGGCCGGTCCCGGTAAGAGACATGCCACCACCGAGGTGGCCGTGGGCAATAGGATCTATCATCAGGGCATTGCCGCCCAGGGCGTGCCCGCCTGCTCGGCCTGTCACGGTCCGGGCGGACTTGGCAACAAGCAGTTCCCGCGCCTTGCCGGGCAGCACGCCGAGTACATCGTCATGCAGTTGCGGTACTATCGACACAAGTTGCGTCAGGGCGCGGTCATGCAGAGCGTGGCCGCGATGTTGCACCGATCGCAACGGCGGGCCGTGGCCGATTACCTGGCCTCGCTCCGCTGACCGAACAGCGGCCAGCCCATGCGGTGCATGATGGCGCCGAAATGGTGTGGGCCTGTAGCTGAAGGCGCGATGCTTGGCGATCTTTCCCCGGCGGTTTACGCCCGCAGCGACCGCGTTGGTCACAAACCGCGCGGTATCGGTGCGGGCGCGCTCGGCAAGCGGTCGCGGAGACCTGACAGGCGCGCGCAGCATGGCGAATCGATAACGCAACTGCGGCCACAGTTGCCCGGACTAGCTCCGCCGGCAGAGGCGATCCGCGCAGGCTAGGCGTTGGAAAGCCGTCTCAGCAAGGGGACTTTGAGCTGGTCGAGCAGTAACGTATAGATTCCTGTCGCCGCGAGCAGGCCGCCGACCACCAGCGCCGGTACCGGCGCCATCAGCCAGCCCCCGATCGCCAGTGCGCTGACGACGATGATGTCGGCCAAGCTGGCGATGGCGAGGAAAGCGCCCGGGCGGGCCGCCCAGAGATGACCCCGCTCGCGGACCAGAAAGACATTGGCCAGGCCGGAAAACACCAGGCCGAGAAAATCCAGGGTTTGTACCGAGGCCACCGGTAGAGCGAGCAAGCGCCCCGCGGCGTACACGGCGAAGATGTAGATCAACCAGGCGATGGCCACGGCGAGGGACGACAGGACGAGGGTACGGACGTTCCAGCGATCCGGCCGGCCGGAGGGTTGCACATTGTCTTCAGCGAGGGACATGGTGATGAAATCGTTGGCGAAGAGCAGCAACAACACCAGCAGCGGGGTGACGACGAACCGGTGGAAAACCAGGAATCCCAGGCTTAAGAACAGCGCCACCTGAAATACCTTGATGATTTTGTTCAGCGTATAGGTCAGCATGCGCTGATACACGCGACGACCGGTGGTGACCGCGTCGAGCACCCCTTGCAGACCCGGTGTGGTGAGCACGATGCTGGCGGCGGCCTTGGCGACATCCGTGGCGGATTCCACCGCGACACCTACTTCGGCTTGTTTGAGCGCCGGCGCATCGTTGACGCCGTCGCCGGTCATGCCGACGATGCGCCCTGTCTTTTGCAGGCCCTGGACTAGATGAAATTTGTCGGCGGGGAAGACGCCGGCATACACCCCGCAATCCTCGCTCAGTCGGCTTCGATCGCCGACCTCTCCGGGGATCCCCAGAGCCCCGGCGACATATTGCGCCGTCTGCACGCTGTCACCGGTGACCATTCGGACGCGGACGCCGAGTGCCTGGAGGCGATGAACGAGGTCCACCGCATCCGGGCGGATCGGATCGGCCAAGGCGAGCAAGCCGAGAAACCGGGGTGTGCCCTCCGGCCCCGCGGCGACCGCCAGTATTCGCGCGCCGGTGGCGGCCAGCCGAGTGGTGACGCCTTCCCAGTCCGTGATGCCACAGAGTTTGGCGATGATCTGCGGGCTGCCCTTCAGCGCCCGCCACGGCGCACCCTGGTGCTGAAAAATGCCCTCGGAACGCTTGTTCTGCGGATCGAAGGGCACGAACTGTTGCCGCGCAGGAGGAGTGATCCGGCGCGCAGCAGCTTCCTGCAGAACCGCCAGGTCGAGCGGATCTTGCGTGGAACTGTCACTGGCCGCGGCCGCCATGGCGAGCAGCTCGCCCGGCTCGACACCGGGCCACGGACTCAATTGGCTGAGAGTCAGACGGTTTTGGGTGAGGGTGCCGGTCTTGTCGCTGCACAGATCGCTCATGGCCGCGGCTTCCTCCACCGCCGCAAGCCGGGTCACCAGCACCCCGCGACGCACCAGATGCAACGCGGAGAGGGCCGTGGCGAGGGTAAAGGTCGCCGGCAGCGCCACCGGGACGGAGGCCACCAGAAGAATCAGTGCGAACGGCAGAATATCGGCGAGGGGCATCTTCGCTACGATCGCATCGGCCAGAATGGCCACCACCAGCACCACGTCCACAGCCACCAGATAGCGAACGATACCGAGCACCAGCTCTTCTAGATGGCTTTTGGCACCGGCACCTCGGACCAGCTCGGCGGTCTTCCCGAAGTAGCTGCGGGCACCCGTCGCGGTGACTTCGCCACTGGCCTCGCCGCGCCGCACGATGGCCGCAGAGTACAGCGGGCTTCCCGACGCGCAATCGACCGGCAGAGATTCCCCGGTCAGGGCCGATTGATCCACCAGGACGTTGCCGTCGGTGAGCTTCATGTCCGCAGGGACGATGTCACCCACGCGGACATGGACCAGATCACCGGGCACCACGTCCGCCGCGGCGACGGTCCGCCAGGTGCCGTCACGGCAGACCCGCGCCTGGATGCGCAGGCGCTCGCGGAGCAAAGTCAGGGCGCTCTGGGCCTTGCGCTCCTGGGTG
>DAHXNE010000031.1 GCA_027366635.1 Gammaproteobacteria bacterium
ACCCGCGCAGGACATCGCCAACTGCATGGCGGCGCTGGAGCGCTTCATCCACGCCGAGGCCGATGGCCTGCCCATCCTCGTCAAGGCCGCGCTGGCGCACGTGCAATTTGAAACCATCCATCCCTTTCTCGACGGCAACGGCCGCGTCGGGCGCCTGCTGATCGCGTTGATGCTGGCCGATGCCGGCGTGCTCACGCAGCCGCTGCTGTACCTGAGCCTGTACTTCAAGCAGCACCGCGCCGAGTACTACCGCCAGCTCGATGCCGTGCGCCGCGACGGCGACTGGGAAGCCTGGGTGGATTTTTTCCTCGAAGGCGTGGCGCAAACCGCGGCCGGCGCCGTGGACACCGCGCACCGGCTGCTGGCCCTGTTCGCCGACGATGCCGCGAAAGCACGTGGCCTCGGCCGCGCCGCCGCCAACACCGTGCGCGTGTTCGACGCGCTGCGCGCGCGGCCCATCGCCTCCATCAGCGATCTCAGCCGCCGCACCGCGGTGAGCTATCCCACCGTGGCCCGCGCCATCGAGGCATTGGCCGCGCTGGGCATCGTGCGCGAG
This sequence comes from Gammaproteobacteria bacterium, assembly GCA_027366635.1. Lineage (GTDB taxonomy): Bacteria > Pseudomonadota > Gammaproteobacteria > Steroidobacterales > Steroidobacteraceae > 13-2-20CM-66-19. Next base: position 557 of record DAHXNE010000031.1, read on the forward strand.
CTCACCGGCCGCAAGCGCGACCGCGTGTTCGCCTACGATCGCTACCTGGCCGTGCTCAACGAAGGCGCGGAACCGCTATGAGCGCCATGCTGCCGGCCCGCAGTGGTGAGCGTCGCGCGCGCAGTGCAGCGGTTGCCGCCGTCCGCCATGAGCGGCAGACGCATGGCGCAGGGCGGGCCGCTGCGAAACAGGGGGAGATTGGGTATGGCGGGTGAGTGGCAGCGGCACGAGGTCAGCAAGTTGATCGAGGCTGGGACGCTTCTCATCGGGGACGGCTACCGCGCTAAGAATGACGAGCTTGAAGACCACGGCATCCCGTTCGCTCGCGCCGGCAACATCAACGACGGCTTCCAGTTCAAGGACGCCGACCATTTCCCTGAAGGCAACCTCGCGCGCGTCGGGAATAAGGTCAGTCGGCCCGGCGACGTGGTGTTCACGTCGAAAGGGACCGTTGGGCGCTTTGCATTCGTGCGTCCAAGTACCCAACGATTCGTCTACTCGCCGCAGCTTTGCTTTTGGCGTGCTCTCGATGCGAGCGTGATCGAGCCTGGTTTCCTTTTCTATTGGATGTTCGGACGCGAATTCTTCGTTCAGTTCAAGGGCGTGGCGGGCCAGACCGACATGGCCGAGTACGTGAGCCTGACCGATCAGCGGCGAATGCACATCACGCTCCCGCCAATCCATGAGCAACGCGCCATCGCCCACATCCTCGGCACGCTGGACGACAAGATCGAACTCAACCGGCGCATGAGCGAGACGCTCGAAGCCATGGCGCGCGCGCTGTTCAAGGCGTGGTTCGTGGACTTCGAGCCCGTGCGCGCCAAGATCAATCTCCCCTCTCCCCCCGGGAGACGACCAACGGAAGTCCCTGAGGGGCGACCAACGGAAGTCCCCGAGGGAGGGGACGGGGGTGAGGGTTCGGCCTGGCCGCAACACATTCTCGACCTCTTCCCCGACCGCCTCGTCGACTCCGAACTCGGCGCGATTCCGCAGGGGTGGGAGGTGCGCAGTCTTGACCAGTTTGCCCGCTTCCGCAACGGACTCGCATTGCAGAAGTTTCCGCCGAGCGGTGAGCACTCGCTGCCTGTCATCAAGATTGCGCAACTGCGCGCAGGCAACACGATCGGCGCCGATAGGGCCAGTTCAAATCTTGAACGCGACTACATCGTCCAAGATGGGGACATCCT
>DAHXNE010000049.1 GCA_027366635.1 Gammaproteobacteria bacterium
GATCGTGAGATGAAGATCGGAAGCGAAGAGCAGAGAGCCCGGCGCCTACGCCAGGCTCACTGAGGGTGGACCGCCGAGAAGGGGACACGATCCGAAAGAAATAGATGTCGCGTCAGAAAGAAATAGTTGACGCCAGCCAGGTTCCTTGCTTGTTCAGCGTGCGTGGTCCTTTGCGCGCAGGATAGCATGGCACTCATCATGCCGGGGTCGAGGGTTCGGGTCCCTACTGGAGGACCCGAATATGGCCAAGTCCAAGTCAAAATGGGGTAATCGGTACACAGCAGAATTCAAGCAGCAGGTGGCCGAGCTGGTGTGTGCGGGGCGCGCATTCCCAAGCGCGCGCCGGCTGCGGCTCGCCAGATCGTTCGGCACGGGACACGCTACATGGGGAAGATCAAGTCGTGGGAGCCGCGAGGTTTCCGCAGCCAACGGTTAAGTCAGGATTCAGGGGCGAGGCCTGAACGCTCACATAGTAGTTGCCGTCTATCGGGGTATCGAGCGCCACGGTGGCGCTTGAATAACCGGTGCCATCCCTTCCGATGCGCAGCGACGGATAGTCCTGCCGAGTACCGAACACCCCTTCATTCGAGCCACACTGTCCGCGGTGAATCGCCCAAGGGTGAACACCGCCCGGCGTTGCGTTGCCAAGCTTCAGGACGACCAGCGTGGTTCCTCGCTTTTCCCCGGGGGCCATGGAGGCCGATCCGGTCATTTGCACGGCGCCTGCAAGCTGCGGTGGGCTGGCAATATGTGCGTGCCAGCTACTGTTTAGAGTGACATCTGCGCGATTCATGGTCACTGCTTGCTTAGGTTGCAATTCGCTGCAGGCGCTGAGCGCGAGCGCTGCGGCGATGAAAGCGAGTAATTGAAGGTTTTGCCTGGGTGCGCCAATGCCGTTTAGCTTCATGAGTTTCTCCTGCTATGGCACAGGATATATTGCCGCTCGCGTGCACTCTGTGCGCTTGCGCACCCTGGTGACGATGTTCGAGACGGCAAACGGACGTCGAAGACATCCTTCACGGGGACTAGCTGCAAGGAGATTCCGACGGCAGACATCTGTCCCGCAAAAGCGGTGGTTAACGAGTATTTTTGCAATACATAACTCATCGCAAAGTCGAGGGTGCGATACCAATGTTCGTCGGTCTCGCCGTTGGGGAAACCGTCCCGATCCCGCAGGGCATAAGCAAGTTTGCGCCAATGCTGATAATTCGTTGCTGATCACCCAGATGACGGAGTCTCGGGTGTAAGCTGAGTGACTACACGGTCATTTGCCGCAGCGGCTGGAACGCGCGATGTTGAGTGTGTCGGTCGGGGTCGTGACCATCTGGAAGATTGGCGAAGCGGCTTTGGCGTCGCGGGTGATGCGGCTGTTGCGCGCGACGGTCTGGGGTTGACCCGATTCAGTGCACGGGTAGGACTTTGAGCATTACCGTAACCTGTGCGCCACCTCTCTCTTGCTCGGATTTCTTCGTCTCCATGGCTTCACCGCGGTGCAGTCTCCCGCGGATGCGGGAGAAGCCTGTCAGGATGACCGGTCGGCTTACGAGCGACTCGTTGTTCATGCTCGCGGGGCGAAAAGTATCGCAGCGCGGAATGACGACAATGCGGATTATACCATCCATCCAGCCAGGTGAAGACTTTGCGGCATGCTTCGTCGCGCGTCGCAAAGTGATGTCGATCCAACACCTCGGCCGCCAAGCGGGAAAACAGCGATTCCATCATTGCGTTGTCGAAGCAATCGCTGACACTGCCCATGGAATGCTCGACCCCGAGTTCGAGGCGGCGATCAGAGAAGGCCGTCGCCGTGTATTCGCTCCCGTGAGCCGAATGATGGATGACTTTCTCAGGGCGACGCTGCGCGCCCGCAGGGGGGGCTGAGCAGATCGGCGGCGCTCGCGCAGACCTCGAGCGCCGGCTGCTCGAGATTTTCCTCACTCGGGTCCGAGAGCAGCCGCTCTCGGACGAGGCCGAGCGCGAGGAGCGTCTGCGTAGCGTACAGAACCGTATCGTCGATGTGCTCGACGCCGAGCAGCGGATTGCGGAGCAGGCCTCAGAGGACGATTACGACGCCGAGCAGCTATTTTTTGCGCGGGTGCGGAGCCTGCTCAGCGCGACCGCCGAGCGCTGACGGCTCACAAGTCTCACTGCGAGCGTTATGCGCCTCTGCACGCAGTGCATCGAGGCGCATAGGGCGAAGCCACCGTGTCGTCTCGCTGTTCGGGAAGAGCGTTTCCCAATCGTGCGCAGGCCCGAGTAAAGGAGCGCTCGTGCGGGTCGGCGACACTCAACCGACGCGCTTATGACGCGCGCTCGGGCGGTTCCGCGCTCTTCGCTCTCACGCTCGGCCGTCAGCCGCCCGCTCGCGGCGCCGCAGCGCGATCGACAGCGGCACGGTGACCAGCACAGCGGCCGTGAGAACGGTCAAGGAGCGGGTTGCTCCGAATCGGCTGACCGCCTCGAGGCCGATGATGGGGCCGAGGGCGCCGCCGACGTCTCCCAGTACCTGATAAATGCCGATTGCCCGACCATAGCGATCGGCGCTGACCAACTCGCCGAGGATGATGATCAGCGGGATGTTGATGCCGCCGAGACCGATGCCGATCGCGGTCAGTCCGAGCACGGCGGCGCTCAGCCGGGTCGAGACCGCGAGCACGCCGAATCCGCCCACGGTGCACAGCGATGCCGGCAGGAGCAGGCCGGCCTTGCTGCCGCGGCTGTCGATCCATCGTCCGGCGCCCAGCGACGCAAGCGCCGAGGCGCCGATCATCGCGCCCATGAGTAAGCCGGAGGAGCCTTCCGGGCCGAGCGACCCGAGCAGCAGGTGGCGATCGCGGATGATCAGCACGAGGGAAGCGAGGAGGACGCCCTGTATGGAGAAGAACACCACGAAGTTGAACATCCATACCATCCACAGCGGCCGGGAGCGCATCAAGTCCCGCATCGCGCCCCGCTCGGCCCGTTGGCGTCGTTTGCCGTGGACATCCGCAGCGGTTCTCTTCGGAGCGATGAAATATGCCGCGACCATTCCGCCGAAAGTGATGCCCGACGCCGCAAGAAAGGCGGCGCGCGCCGAATACAGATCGGCGACCAGCCCCCCGAGCGCTAGCCCGGCTGGCACCCCGAGGCTCAACCACATCCTGACCACAGCCGCAGCCTTGCCGCGCGTTGCGGGCTCGCTCACGATCAGCGCGGCGGTGAGTGAGCCGACCATCAGGAGCGAGGAGCCAACGCCCCAAAGTGCCCGCCCGAAAAGAAACCAGGCGATGGCATGAACGCTTCGCAGTCCTGCGACGAAACACAGTGCGGCCAATCCTTCGACACACAGTCCGGCAAGCAGCGGCCAGCGCGCGCCGAAGCGGTCCACGAGCTCGCCGGTGAACGGGTTGACGGCGACGCGAGTGATGCGGTTGAAGGCGAGGATCAGACCGATCATCGCCGGGCCGATGCCGAGGGCAAGTCCAACGACTGGCAGGATCGGGAATACCGCGCCGCCGCCGAGTCCACCCAGGAACGCGAGGGCAGACAAACCCCACAGCGAACGCTGCGCGGTGGGGTCGCGGCTCATCACCCGCGGAGCAGCGCGAGTATCTGTGCGGTCGTGGCGGTTTCGCCCAACCGCGGGAATATCCCGGTTACACTGTTGAGATGAGCTTGCGGGCTCAGGTCGGTCATGGCGTCGACCGCCAGCGTGACGTTGAATCCCAGCTCATGGGCCTGGCGGGCGGTCGATTCGACGCCGATGCTGGTGGCGATGCCGGCGATCACGACCTGCGTGACGGACTTCGAGCGCAGGTAGTCTTCCAGATCCGTGCGCGTGAATGCGCCCCAAGTCCGCTTGGTGACCCGGTGATCGGTCGCTTGCGGATCGAGTTGCGGTAACAGTTCCATCCAGTCGTCAGGCAGGTCCGGCACTGTTCGGGCTTGCTCGGTCCTGCCGGGCGCCCCGCCGGCTACGTTCACCAGTATGACCGGCAGGCCGCGGCGGCGGAAAGCGTCAGCCAACTGGCGCGAGCGCTGTACCACTTCATTGAAGACATCCGTGGCCACAAAGGAGGCGAGCCCCTTTTGCAGATCCACGACGATCAGGGCGCTGGTCGGGTCGAGGGTGGTAAGGGACATCAGGGATCTCGGTGCGGTGTGGGCTGAGGGGGGGGGGCGGCGGCTGCGGTCATGCTTCGCCCAGTCGTTTGATCAGCGCAACGGCCTCGAGGAGGGTCTGCCGCTGCGAGGCGTTAAGGCCCGCCAGTGCGGTCGCGAGCCATTGCCGCTTGCGCGCGCCGCGCTCTTTTCTGACCCCCGTGCCCTTGGCCGTGAGGGCGAAGAGGATTCGCCGGCCGTCGTGCGGGTCGGGCCGGCGGCGCACCAGGTTCTCTTGCTGCAGGCCGGTCAGGATCGCGCCCATCGACTGCGGCCTCATCGCCTCGGCGCGGGCGAGCTCGGCGGCGGTCATCCAGCCATTGCGTTCGAGTCGGGCGAGAACCGCGAGCTGCGAGAGGTTCAGCCCTCCGGCACCGCCGTGTGAGCGCACGCGGCGAACCAGCTGTCCGAGACCGAGCAGCAGCTCCCCGGCGAGCGCGTCAGCGGACATCGGTGAGGCGGTGGAGCGGGGCATGACGTCAGTATATGGATGGGCAGGTAATCTTGCAAGTTTGCCTGAGTAGTTGTCCATCGACTGACAGTCGACCCCGAGTCACGAAGCGGCCCGGCAAGGTCACAGGCACAGGGAGGTGCCCCGCCGCCGCAGGTGGCGGACGTTGCGCCAAAAACCACGTTTTTTGGCGCAACGGCGCTGGGCGGGGCAGGAGCCCCGATCCAGCGCTTCTTAATAGTTATTCGGCTCTGCGCCAGGGTTCGGGCCCGATCCTCAGCGTGCCCCACGGTCTTCGAATCGGGAACCGCTCGTTCCACGACGACATAACGCATGAAACTCCTGGCGTGATATTGCGTCGCTTTGGCGCCGCTCATCAGCTATTGATCTTCCGGTCGCAGGTCTGATCCCAACGCGCCCCGCCAATCGACTCCTTCGCGCTCGTCCGTCGAATCCGGTCTCGAGATGATCGGCCCCGGCCGCCGAGCCCGTCACCGGTGGCTACGACGGCCGGGCGGCGCGCCCGGTTGTGCTCGCAATGGAGCGCGCGAGCCGGTCGGCGTTTCCCTCGCCTGCGCGCTCCGGGCAGCACTGCCGCGCCTGGGTGCCTACCGCGTCGAAGCCTGTCGCTGGCCCCGATCCGCATGCAGATCGAAAGCGATCTCGGGTATCATTGCCCTCTGAGCATTCGGTGACGCTCTGCGGCGGTCTCGCGCCGCGGTGGCTGAATGGTCAATGATGAGTGCTGACTGGCGATCGCCTCAGGTGCATGGAGCCGCCCCGGGGCACGAGGACGGTGCGCGCCGTGCAGCGCAATTGACGTCCGATGCCATGGCTCGTCGCGGCGAGCGTCATGGCAGCTTCGGTGCGCAGGCCGCGTCGCCAGCGGGTAGGATGGTAAGGAACCGTCATCGGGGCTCGCGGTCTGAGGGTTGGTTTGTCCGGCGTTATTCGCATGGACATCGGCCGGTCACCCGCGAGCCGGCGTGGATGTTTCCGGCTTGACGAGGATCATTGCACCCATGAGCTCAAGATCGCTGAAATCCACCCTGGCCTGCGTAACCGCTCTGGCCATGGTTGCCGTCGCCGGGGCGGCGCACGCCGCCACTGTCAGTGCCAGCGGCGCCGACGTGCGCGTACTGAGCTTTGACGCTGACGTGCGCGTTCAGCCGAGCGGTGCTTATACCGACCGGCAGACTCAGGTCATCCAGGCGCTGACGCGCACCGGCGCGCAGTCGCTGAACCCGTATCAGGAGGAATACTCCAGATCGATGGCCGCGATGAAGGTGGATTCGGCCTACATCGTCACGCCCTCCGGGCGGCGCATTGATGTTCCTGCCGCCGACATCGTCGAGCGCCCGGCGCCGGCGCCGCCAGGTTCGGATGGCTCGCCGATCTACGACAACAACATGATGCTGAGTGTGGAGCTGCCGGGGTTCAACAAGGGCGATATTCTGCATCTGCGGACCTTGAAGACTCAGCGCAAGGCATATTTTCCCAAGCAGTTCTTCGACGTATGGGGGCCGGCCGAGAGCCAATCGGCGCGGCGACAGATGATCGTGGTGCACGGTCCGGCTGGCATGCGCTTGTACGCCGCGCAGCGTGGTGGCTGGACCATCGCGCGCAGTACTGCCGGCGGCGCCGAGACGTTCACCGCGACGCTGGCTGCGCATCATGCCGAATTCCCCGGTACCTCCACCGTCGATCCATCCGACTACAGCCCGGTATTCGAGGTCACGAGCTTCCCGAGCTGGGCCGCGGTCGGCGCGGCGTACTGGTCTACCGCCCAGCGCAAGGCGGCGGTGACGCCGCTGGTCAAGCAGGTGGCCGACGAGGTTGCCGGCCAACTGCACGGCTGGAACGCGGTGAAGGCGCTGTACATGTGGGAGTCGCAGCACATCCACTACATTGGCCTGGAGCTGGGCGTGGGCGGCTATGTGCCGATCTCGGCCAACACCACGCTGAAGACCGGCTATGGCGACTGCAAGCAGCATTCGACGCTGCTCGAGGCGTTGCTGGCTGCGCGCGGTATCCGCGCCGATCCCGTGCTGATCAACTGGAACGACGGTTTCAATCTGCTGCCGCTGCCGGGGCTGGATTTCAACCACGCCATCGACTATCTGCCGAAGTACCACGTGTTTCTCGACTCCACCGGAGAGTTCGAAACTCCGGGACAACTCGCTATCGGTGAGCGTGACAAGCAGGTCGTCATCTCCGGTCCGCATCCGCGTCTGGCGCGCACTCCGGGGGCCGAGGCTGCGCACAACAGGCTGGTTTACCAGGCCACTTTGCATCTGGCTGCCAACGGCACCCTCAGCGGCAGCGCGCGCATGACCACCAGCGGCTGGTGGGCGTGGTTCAATCGCATGATTTTCTCGCAAGTGCCGCCGGGCGCCTACGGCCGGTTGATGAACATGTTACTGACGCCCAGCGGCGGTGGCAGCGGCACCTTCCGACCGGGCAATCCGACGGTGCTCGATCGGCCTATGAACGTTGTCGCGACCTGGAGTACGCCGGCCTATGCTCTGCCCGGCAAGACGCTCAGCGTGCCACTTCCCGCCGGACCGTATCTGGTGCCCAGCATGACCGGAACCGAGGATCCGGTCAGCGCGTTGACGGCGGTGATCGGTCCGGTTGGCCGCCGCCACAGCGTGGTCACATATCTTGGCGAGGTTCAATGGCATAGCACGTTGACGTTGCCGGCCGGTTATGTGCCCGTCTATTTGCCGCCGGGAGAAAACCTGCATAACGCCGCCGGTACCTTCATCTACTCGGTGCATGCCGGCGACGGCGCCGTAAGCGCGAGCTACCAGCTCAAATTGAGCCACATCGTATTTACGCCGGCACAATATCCAGCGTTGCGAGCGCTGCTGCTGGCAGACCTGCGCGTGCAGCGCGCTCCGCTGGTGTTTCGCCACATCTAACAGGACCTGCCATGAAGCGCAACAAGACCGCATTCGCCGGCGCCATTTCCGCCTGCCTGATGCTCACGGCGCACGCCGGCGTGGCCCCGGCCGTGCCCCGAGTCAATTACCGGATCATCGAGCAGTCGATCGCGCTGCATGTCGACGCCGACGGCGGCTACACTGAGACCGTCACGCGCGTGGTGCAGCCGCTGACGATTGCCGGGGTGTCGGCGGTGGGGCATGTGGAGATCGCCTATCCGGCCAATTTCGCCACGGTCAAGGTTCTCGATGCCTACACCGAAACCGTCACTCACCAGCGCGTCAACGTGACGGCGTCACAGATCCTAAATCAATCGACGCCGACGGCGGTGCAGGCGCCGTTTCTCAGTGATGGGCACGTGATGAGCCTGTTGTACTCGGCGGTGACGCCCGGCGCCGAGGTGCACCTGAAGTATGTCGAAGCGTTCAAGCGCCCGTATCTGCCCGGCGTATATGCGGTTTCCGAGGTCCTGGCGCCGCAGATCCCCGTGCGGGCCACTAACATCAGCATCACTGCGCCGAGCCGCATGCATCTATACTACCGTGCTCGCGGGGCATGGCACGCGACGCGCACGCACGACGGAAACTTGCACACACTGACGGCGAGCGCGGCCTGGCACGCGGTGGAGTTTCCGCCGATGGCTGCCGCCGCCATCACCCAGTACGCGCCGATGGCGGTGATCAGCACGGCCGGCAACTGGCGGACGGTCGCGCGGGCCTATGATCGACTTGCAGGCAATGCGGCGAGCGCGACCCCGCAGATTCGTGCGACCGCACGCAAGGTGGCTGGCGGAGCCAGCGGCGAGGCGGCCGTGGCGCGCATCTATCACTGGATGCAGCAGAACGTTCAGTCGGTGAGCGTCGATTATCATCACGCCGGACTACGGCCCCCGAGCGCGCAGAATACGCTCGCGCGAAGCGTTGGGGACAGCAATGCGAACGCGACCCTGCTGTGCGCTCTGCTGCGCGCTCGAGGTATCGCCGCAGTGCCGGCGATGATCTCGCCCGCCGCGCGCTTCGTGCCGTATCCCGGCGCCGATCCATTCGCGTTCAATCATTTCCTGGCGTACGTGCCGGCCTATCACCTGTTCCTCGATACCAGCGCGCGCTATGCCGGCATCGCGGCCTTGCCCGCCGAGGACCAGGGACGGCCGGTGCTGATCACCGGACCGGATCCGCGGCTGGCGCGCACCCCCGGTCCCGTGCCAGGGATGGTTGAGACGCGCGAGGTGCAAAGTCTGACGCTCAAGGCGAACGGTGACATCGATGGGCGCAGCACGATTACCGCCGCCGGCTGGCGTGCCATGCAGGTGCGTCGTGACGTGCTGAGCGATCGCAGCGGCCGGCGTTTGCAGCGGTTCATGCAGAACAATTTCTACCTGAGCGGCGACGCCGGCTCCATGCACGTGGTCGCGGTGCGCAATCGCGAGGATCTGGACAAGCCGGTGCGGATCATTTTGCGCTGGCAAGACAGCGGCGCGGCAATTCCCGGCAAACAGATGGCTCTGCTGCTGCCCTCGCCGGGAGCCATTGCCGGGACACTGGTTGCATTCACCAGCCAAGCGACGCGGGATGTGCCGAGCGTGCTGCAACCGGTCACCATCGAGCAGCGCATGCGCCTGCGTCTGCCGTCCGGCATGGCCCCGGAGCAGCTGCCGAGGGACCGCCGCGTGAGCGCACCATTCGGTGATTACCGGGTCAGTTACCGCTACGCCGATGGTGTGCTCGATGTCGAAAAGCGTCTGCATCTCACCCGGTTCGTGGTCAGCCCACGGGAGTACCCTGAGCTGCACAAGCTGGCTCTGGTCGCCGTCAGCGGTGAGCGCAAGGCGGTGGTGCTGCGCCGAGCTGAGTGAAGAAACTGCGTGCCGATGGACGTCCGCGCGGCGATCATCCGCCGGCGACCGTCCGCGCAGCGCTACGGAACTTCAAGCTTCTCCGGGCGCGCCAGCGATTCCACCCCGCTTGAGGCGAGGGTTTTGACGAACTCGGCGCAGCGTTGCGCGGCCTCGCTGCCTTGCCCGGCGCCGATTGCGGCCCACAGCACCCCGAGGCTGAAGCCGGCGATGACCCACATGCCGGTGAAGAACCCAAACGCGCCCGTTCCCCCCATCGTGCCGATGGGACCGAGGTAGCTGATCAGCCACATGCCGCCGAGATAGGGTGGAATCCACCACGCGTGCCGCCACCCCAGTTGCGTCAACGGCTGGCGACGCACGCCGAGATACCACGACAGATACGCGGCGATATAGGCGAATACCGCTCCGAGCATCCACCGGACGATGTCGTACCCTGTCCAATAGATGATCCAGTTGGAAACGACGAAGGCCACGCTCGAGACGAGGCCGGCGGCCCGCAGGCGGAAAGGTCGCGGCGCCTGCGGTAAAGCCCGGCGCAGCCGCAGAAGAATCACCGGCCCGATGCTGAATGAGAGCACGGCGACGAGCGAGACGGCCGATACCAACTTCTGCCACGACGGGAACGGAAAGAAGAACAGTACGCCGACGAGGTAGGTCACGATGAGGCCGACCCAGGGAACCCCCTGCCGGCTGAGCTTGACGACCTGCTTCGGCGCGCTGCCCATTTCGCCCGCGGCCATGATGACGCGCGGGCTCGAGGTGACGTAGATGAATGCCGTGCCGAGCGGCGAGATCAATGCGTCAACGTAGAGAAGCACCGCCCACCAAAACGCTCCGACGGCCATGGCGAGCGCGGCCAGCGGGCCAAACATGCCGGCGAACTGCAGGTGTGCCCATCCGTCGCGCAGCTCCCCCGGCTGCAGCGCCGTGATGAACGAAACCTGCAGGCCGACGTACACCAGCATAGCGATCAGCACCGAGCTGATCAGCGCGATGGGCACGTAGCGGCCTGGGTTGCGGGTCTCGCCGGCGAGCGCAATGGCCTGCTGGAAGCCGAAGAAGCTGAACACGACGCCGGCGGTGGCTACCGCCGTGAACACCCCGCTCACCGGCGTGCTGTGGATATGGGCGAGCAAGTTCTGCGGATGGAACGAATAGGCCATCAGCACGCCGATGGTCGCGATCGGGATGATGAGCTTCCACCAGGTGGCCGCACTGTTGATGGCGATGACCCAGCGAATGGCCAGGAAGTTCAGTGCCACGACGGCGGCCAGTACCAGCGTCGCCGCGCTCATGCCGGTCGCGGTCATCATTCCCGTGTGGGGCTGAATCAACCCCGGCATATAGTTGTTGGCATAGGTGAGGATCGCGCTGACCTCTACGGGCGGCACGGACACGGAGGTGAGAAACAGGATCCAGCTCCAGATCTTTCCGGCTAGATCGCCGTGACTCACGTACGTCATGTGCACTAGCGCGCCCGAGTTCGGGAACATCGTGGTGAGTTCGGCGAACACGAACGCCAGAAGTAGCACGGCCGCCGCGCCGATGATCCACGACAAGACGCTCCACGGTCCGGCTTGGACGGCGGCATGCAGTGCGCCGAATAGCCAGCCGGAGCCGATGGTGCTGCCGAGCGCGACGTACAGAATGCCGATGAGCCCTGCGTCGCGCCGCAGTCGTGTTGGACGCGTCATTCTTTTCCTCGGCCCGGCCGGTCGGCCCACTGGGATGCCTATTTCAGCATACGGTCGGGAAAATGGCTTGTCGTGAAATCGAGCGGCGAGCGGAGCACGGGGCGAGTCGGCCCTATTCCCGGTCCAGCTGCTCCGTGGTGCCTGCTCGGCACCCGCGGCCGGCGCCAATCGGGCCGCATCGCCGATGGCGGCCGACTGCCGCGACAGCAGGCCGACCGGCCTGTGGGCGAGGGGACGTCGCGCTCGGTGCCGAGACCTGGTCTGCCGGCGTGTATAATTCCCGCCGCGCACCAACACATGCGATGCGTTCAGCCGGGCTTCGGAGTGCGATGTCAATGATCCAAAGCTTCAGTGACCATGCGGCCAATGAGCGGACGTTCCTCGCCTGGGTGCGGACCGGTATCGCGGTCATCGCCTTCGGCTTCGTCATCGAGAAATTCGATCTCTTTCTGATCACGCTGGAGCGGACCGCGGCGGGACTCGGATCCCGGCTCAAGGTCGCCCACCTCTCCGGCGGTCCCCTCGGCCGTTACGACGGTCTGGCGTTCATCGGCGTCGGAATCCTGATCATCGTGCTGGCCGCGATACGCTTCATGCGCACTACCGCCCTGATCGACGATCCGAAGCCGCATCCCGCCACGGGCGTGCGCGCCGAATTGATCGTGTCGGCGATCCTGGTGGTGCTGGTCGCGGGCTACAGTGTCTACCTCGCTATCACCTGAGCGGCACGTGATGAGCGCCGCCGGATGGCCAGGCGATCCGGGGCGCAGCGGCAGGCGGGACCGCGCTGCCGATGTCGGCCGAAGGGGGGCGCAAGCGATTGTCGCCGCCGCCCGCGCCGCCCGTATGCGCGGTGCTTTTACGGTGTGCCGCGGCGGGGTGGGTCGGAGTATCGACGAACGCCGCGCGGACACGCCTGTGGCGCGTCCGTGCGGGCCGCCCAGAGCCTCGCCCGGGTGCGCGTACGGGGGCGGGCTGGAATCGATCCTTTCGGGCCCGGGCTACGCGCTGCCGCCGCGCAGCGCCGCGCCAGCCGTTATCTAGTGAGAACTGACTTGCAGAGGAAATGTCATCTTCGGGCTCCGAACGCTCGAGGTGGAGCGCGCCGTTGTTCGCCTCATGCCGCGGCCAGTGAATGACGCCGCGCCGCGCAGATCACCGCCAGAGTATTGCCGAGGTCTGTCTCGGTGACTTCCTTGCGCGGCAGGACGCGCTCGCGCACCGCCTCGCGCGCCAAGTCGGCGAGGGAGAGCATCCCGAGCAGCGCCCCGTCTGCGTTCACCACCGGCAGGCGCCGCACGCGAGCCTCGCGCATGATGCGCTCGGCCTGGGCGAAGGAGTCCGAGGGTCGGCACGTCGTCAGCGACTTCGACATCGCATCGCTGACGCGCAGATCGTTCAATGCCTTGCCTTGAAACAGCGCGTCCATGCAGATGTCCCGATCCGTGATCATGCCGATGACGCGGTGTGCGCCGTCGCCGGAGCACACCGGAATGCAACCGCAGTCGTGCTCCCACATCAGCCGCGCGGCATCGGCGAGCGAATCGCCAGGTTGACACGCTTGACTCCTTCGGGTCATGAGATTTTCGACGAGCATGATGGGATCTCCTTGATGCATGTGTTTGATTTCGGTCGGATGAATCATGTGATTGCCTCACTCCCGGCCGGGCTTATCGACATGGCGGCGCAGCAGAACCGGAACGCGCGTGTGGCGCACGATGTACTCGGCATCGCTTCCGAGCACCAACCGCCGCACTCCTCGCCGGCCATGGGTGCCGCACACGATCAGATCCGCTCCCCACTGCTGCGCATGGCGTAGGATGGCCGCGCCCACCGGCGCGCCGATCTCATCGAGTAACGTGGATGTGGCTGTGAGTCCGGCGCCGCGAGCGCGCGTGTCGGCGGCATTGAGCAGTTCATCGCCGCTCTGACGCAGCGCTTCGACGATTTCCCCCGAATTGGTTCCGATGCTGTCCGGGGACATCATGACCAAGTCATTCAGAACGTGCAGCAGGCGCAGCTCCGCGCCCTGATCCTTGGCGAGCTTGATCGCCTCCTCGAGTCCGAGGTTGGATGAAGGACTGCCGTCAACGGGAACCAGGATGCGCGCGTACATTTGCTCAGCCTTGGTAGGAATGCCGCCGGGCCGATACCTCGGGGGCAGTCGGTGTCTATTGAGCCTGCTGAGGACAATGGCTCGCAGGCGGGTGATTTCCAATACGTACTTGCACCACTGCGGGGCTCTGACCGTGCCCGGATGCGGTCGATGGCGCGAGCCGGCAGCGGCCCGCAGGAATACCTGAGACCTCGAGCGGCCGGTTCCGGCGAGGCGCAAGGCGGTGCGCCGGGCCGAGCGCGGGCGTGCGGCCGACAACCGGAATTTACGTATTGGCGGCCGGTTGTCGCGTCGGGCAATCTATCGACGGATCGATGAGTGCTGAGCAGGAGCGGGGAGTCGGTTGACATGCGTATCCAGATCGTTGCGGTGGAGCCACGGACGACGGACGCCACGCCCGGGTCCGGATCATGAAGGCCGTGGTCGCGATCGATACGGACTCGTTCAATTCCCATCGCATTGCGCTGGTACGCGACCGAGGCGTACCCGCGCTGAGGTTCGCATCATGAGCAAGCCGTGCTCCATCCTGGCGGTCGCGCAACGCGGCAAGTCCGATACAGTGCTGTTGGCCAAGGCGGCGGCACTGGCGCGCGTCTTCGGCTTCGGGCTGGAATTGTTTCTATGCGACGCCGAACAGGCCTACGCGCTGAAGCATTCCTACGCGCCGAGCGGACGCGCCTCTGGATTGAGCGACTGCGTGGCGCGCGCCCGGGACTATCTGCTCGAGCAGTGCAAGTTGATCGATCCGGCCGTTGGCAGCGTCGGGATTGACGCGGCCTGCGATAGCCCGCTGTATGAGGCGATCGTGGCCAAGGTGAGGCGCAGCCGGCCGAATCTGGTGATGAAGGCCGCGGGTGGATTCTCTCAGCGCAATCACAGCGTGTTCGATGAGAATGATTGGCAGCTGATGCGCAGCTGTCCGGCGACGCTGGCGCTGGTGCAGGGCCGGCATTGGCGCAAACGCTTGCGCATCGCGGCGGCGATCGACGTATCGGCGCAGGAGACTGCAGGCCTGGCGGCGTCCATTGTGCGGATCGCGCGCCGCCTGGCGCTGGCGACCGGCGGAGAGTTGGATCTCATCTATGCCGAGCAGCAGTCAGTCGAGCATGCCGAAAGCCGTGCGCATGCCGGCAGGCTCCGCGACCTGGCGCGCCAGGCGGACCTCGATGAGCATCATGCGTACATTCTCCCGGGTCCTCCCGAGCGGGAGCTGGCCGCGTTCGCCGCGGGTCGGGACTATGATGTGCTCGCACTCGGCGCG
Source organism: Gammaproteobacteria bacterium (assembly GCA_027366635.1). GTDB lineage: Bacteria > Pseudomonadota > Gammaproteobacteria > Steroidobacterales > Steroidobacteraceae > 13-2-20CM-66-19. The sequence goes on from DAHXNE010000049.1 coordinate 14,464, forward strand.
TTGACACACCGCAAGGTCGCCGTGCAGCTGGTGGGAAACCTCACCGCGATGCTCGTTGAGGCGCTCGATAGCGATTTCCTACTGATCACACCCGATTCGGCCCGGCATGCCGAGCGTGGGTTGCGGCGGGCGCGCAATGGGGCGCCCGAGGACACGTCGGGCGAGCAGCAGGATGCGGCGATGCGGGCGTGGATTTGTTCCGGACCTGCGGTGCGCGGTTAGGCCAAAGAGTCATCACTGCTTCGCCGCGTCCTGGCGGACGTTCCCGGCGCGCGCCTCGAGCGCCTCCCACCGCTCGTAGAGGCGCTGCAGTTGCGCTGCGATATCCTGCACTCGCTGGCCGTCGGCGCGAACACGGTCCGGTTGCTGCGCGTGGTAGTTCGACTGGCTCAAGCGCGCGACGATTTCGCTCTGTTCGTGCTCCAGCGCTTCGATCTGCGCGGGCAGGGCCGCGAGTTCGCGGCCTTCCAGGTAGCCGAGCCGTCCGGATTTCTGGGTGCGTTTCGCCGCGGCGGGCTCGGCGGCGGAGCGTGCCGGCGCGGGCGCCTGGGGCCGCGGGGGCGGACGTTGGCGCAGCCAGTCGCTGTACCCGCCGACGTGTGTACGCCAGCGCCCATCTCCCTCCGCGGCGATTGTCTGGGTCACGATGTTGTCGAGGAAGCGCCGATCGTGACTGACCAGCAGCAGCGTGCCGGGGTAATCCTGCAGGTGCTGCTCAAGCAACTCCAAAGCGTCGATGTCCAGGTCGTTTGTGGGCTCGTCGAGCACCAGCAGATTGGCGGGCCGGGCGAACAGGCGCGCCAGGAGCAACCGGTTGCGTTCGCCGCCGGAGAGCATCTCGACCGGCGACTGCGCCCGATGGGGCGAGAAAAGGAAATCCCCAAGGTACGTGATTACGTGCTTGCGCTCCTCGCCGACTGTGATCCAGTCCGAGCCGGGACTGATTGCCTCTGCGACCGTCGCCCGTGGGTCGAGCTGCTCGCGCATCTGGTCGAAGTAGGCGATCTGCAGGTTCGTGCCCAAGCGCACGCTGCCGCGTTCCGGGGTGAGCGTCCCGAGGATGATGCGCAGGAGCGTCGACTTGCCCGCCCCGTTCGGGCCAATGAGGCCGACCCGATCGCGTCGCAGTATGCGTGTCGAGAAGTCCGCGATCAGGGTACGCGAAGCAAATGTCTGCCCGACGCCGATCAGTTCGGCGACCAGGTGGCCGGAGCGCTCGCCGGCATCGAGCGCGAGCTTGATACGGCCGATGCGATCGCGCCGTTCGGTGCGCTGCTGGCGCAACTGCTCCAGACGGCGCACACGTCCCTCGTTGCGGGTACGCCGGGCCTCGACGCCCTTGCGGATCCAGACCTCCTCCTGCCGCCAGAACTTCTCGAAGCGGCGCCGCGCCATGTCCTCGGCCGCCACCTCCTGCTCCCGGCGCGCCTCGTAGGCGGCGAAATTGCCGGGATAGGAGCGGATGACGCCGCGATCGAGCTCGACGATCCGTGTGGCGACGGCATCGAGAAATGCGCGGTCGTGCGTGACGACGATCGCGGCCGGCATCCTGCGGACGTGTTCTTCGAGCAGCGCGATGCCGTCGATGTCGAGATGATTGGTCGGCTCATCGAGCAGCAGCAGTTGGGGCTCGCAAGCCAGCGCCAAGGCCAGTGCGGCCCGCTTACGTTCCCCGCCTGAGCAGTCCTGGGGGCTCTCGCTACCCGTCAGACCGAGACGTTGCAGATATTCCTCCAGGCGCGAGTGCAGTTGCCAGCGCTCGCGGTCGTTACCATGCAACTGCTCCGGCGTGCAGCTGGAGGCATAAGCGAGCGTGCGCGCGCGCTCGATCAGGCTCTCGCGCACAGTCGGCGCCGGCGGGAGCTGCGGCTCCTGTTCGAGCAGCGCGAGGCGCAGGCCGGTGCGGCGCTGCATCTCGCCTGCATCGAGCGCCGTCAGGCCCGCAATGATCTTCAGTACGGTCGATTTCCCGGTCCCGTTGCGGCCGATGAATCCGAGCCGCTCATCGTCGCAGACCGTGAGGGCCGCGCCGTCGAGCAGGGGGCGGTCGCCGAAAGCGAGACAGGCTTCGCGTAATGTAATCAGGGACATCGGATGTGAAGAAGCGAAATGGACGCGCGGCCGACGGACCGGTATAGTGCACGGCGCAAGACTATACAGGCGCCAAGCGGTCTGCGCCTGCTTCGCTCGCGGTCAAGCCATTCCGGCTTCGCTTCGATTCCTAAAACACTCCCTTGCGGAGGCCGCCACGGCTTATCAGAAGGCCTGCTCGCAGCCTCCGGGCTTCGGGTGGTCGAGCCGTTCGCGCGAGTTTCTTTACCGAGGTATACATGTCATTTCCTACACTCGGGCTGATGCCCGAGCTCGTTCGCGCCGTTGAAGAGAAGGGCTACACGGTGCCCACCCCGATCCAGGCGGGCACGATTCCCGCGATTCTCACCGGTCGCGACGTGCTGGCCGGCGCCCAGACCGGCACCGGTAAGACGGCCGCGTTTGTGCTGCCGATCCTGCAGCTGCTGAACCAGGATTCCGGGGCACGCCCGCGCGTCGCGCCGCGCGCGCTCGTGTTGACTCCAACGCGCGAGCTGGCCGCCCAAATCGCGGACAACGCGGCCGGATACGGCCGCTTTCTGGCTCTGCGTACCGCCGTCGTGTTCGGCGGAGTCGGCGTCAAGCCGCAGATCGATCAGCTGCGTCGCGGCTGTGACCTGCTCATCGCCACGCCGGGCCGGCTACTCGATCTCAGCGAGCAACGTGTACTGGACCTGAGCCAGGTCCGCTGCTTCGTGTTGGACGAGGCGGACCGGATGCTGGACATGGGTTTTATTCCCGCCATCCGCCGCGTTCTGAAACTTCTGCCCGCCGAGCGGCAGAACATGATGTTCTCGGCCACTTACTCGCAGGACATCCGTACGCTGGCCCAGCGGATTTTACGGGATCCGGTGACCGTCGAGGTCGCGAGCCGCAATGCCACCGCCGAACGCGTCACGCAGTGTCTGTATCGAGTGCCTAAAGAGAACAAGCGGCACCTGTTGGCGCACCTGATCCAGGACGGAAATTGGCAGCAGGTGCTGGTGTTCACCCGGACCAAACATGGCGCCAACCGGTTGGCCAAACAGCTCGAGGGCGCCGGCATTGCCACCGCGGCGATCCACGGCAACAAGAGCCAGAACGCGCGGGTGCGTGCCCTTGAAGACTTCAAGAGCGTGCGAATCACGGCCCTCGTGGCCACCGAAGTCGCCGCCCGCGGTCTGGATATCAAGGAGTTGCCGCACGTCGTCAACTACGAGCTGCCGAACGTTCCCGAGGACTACGTCCATCGCATCGGGCGTACCGCCCGCGCCGGCGCCAGCGGTTCGGCTGTCTCGCTGGTCGCATCCGACGAAGAGCCGTTGCTGCGCGATATCGAGAGGTTGCTGAAGCGCTCGATTTCCGTTGCGCCGTTGCCGGCCTTCCCAATCCTCAATACCCCGGAAGGGGATTCGGGTGCCGAGCGTAGTGGAGCGGATGGCGCTCGCCCGGACCGGCGGCCGCGTTCGACGCCGCAGGATTCGCGCCGTCGGCCCGGCAATCGCGGGGGCCATTCCGGTGGTGCTCAGGGCTCGCCGCCTCACCGCCGGGGTGAATCGCCGGCGCGGCCCGCAGCCGGTGGCCCAAATCGAGGCGCCGATGCGCACCGTTCCCATTCGCGGCAGGATCGGCGCGGCGACCGCGGCGACCGCGGCGCCGGGCCCACGGCCACGGGACGCAACGACTCGGGATGGCGGCGGGCCTGAGTTCGTCGCCATCGTCCGACCGTCGCGTTCGAGGGTCCAGCAACGGCATGGATCTGCGGATCCATGCCGTCTGCGCTGATGCAGATTTCTGTCGCCATTTGGAAGCGCCGGCTCGGGGCGCCTGTCCCTGCTCAGCGCGGTTCTGGGCAAAAAGCGTGTGTTTTGCCCAAAATCCGGCCGCCGAGGGCGGTCGGGTACGTCCATGTACCGACGGCCGTGTCCGCCCGCTTCATGACTCGCAGTCGAGCGGTAATCGATGGGCAACTATTACTGAATCGTGATTTCCTTGGGCCTCTTCTGCTCGCTCTTGGGAATGTGCACGGTCAACACGCCATCCTTGCTTTCGCAGCTGATGGCCTCGGCTTTGATGCTCTCCGGCAGTGAGAATGCGCGGCTGAAGCTGCCGTAGTAATTCTCCACCCGGTGATATTTCTCTTTGGTCTCCTCCTTGTGCTGTTTGCGCTCGCCCCGGATGGTCAACAGTCCGTCGTTGAACGTGACCTTGACGTCCTCTTTTTTCAGACCCGGCAGGTCGGCGCGCACGACGAATTCCTTATCGGTCTCGCTGATGTCGGCGGAGGGTGACCACTCGAAGGTCACGCCGCCGTCCTCCTCGACTGCCAGGCGGGGCGAGTGGCCGCGCCGCGGCATCATGTGGTTGAACAGGCTTTCGACATCGGCGAATGGATCCCAGCGTACAAGGCTCATGACGGTACTCCCGTGAAAATGCGATAACGATGTCCAGCTTCGGACCCCGACATCTTTGGGCATTGGTCTGCCCGCTGTTATTCGGTGATTTACCTACGGGTGGTGACGTACTGTTCAGTCCACGCCACGGCTCGGGGCGCGGCCCGTTGCGACGGCGCGAGCCTGGACGGATGCGGGGTGCGGACGACACGTCGCGAAGGCGAATCGGGGCGAGCACGGATCGCGGAGCAATGTGACGCCGGGCATTGGGGTTGGCTCCGGCGACGGGGGCCGTGGGGCACAAGCAGACCGGGTCTGTCCCGTTAGAGGGCAGACCCGGCCTCGATCAGCTGATGATCAAAGCATCGATCAGCGCGTATCCCCGGTCAAGCTCTTGCGCCGCCGGATCATGGCGAAGCCGAGTCCGAGCAGACCGGCGCCCAGCAAGGCAAGCGATCCAGGCTCGGGCACCGAGACGCCGGGATCGAACTCGAACGCGGGTTGGCTGCTGGTCAGTGTCACGGTGTTGAATGATTGGTCGAGGCCGATGCTGACCAGAGCGGAATTCTCCCCGGCGGAGAGATCCGGAATGCTGTTCAAAATATCCGTGCCGGTCACGGTGGGATCATTGAGTCCGTTGAACGACAGCTCGACGCCGTTGTACGCATCGACCGTACCCCAGAGCAGATTGAAGGAGGTCTGCGGCGTATTGAACGTCAGCGTGATCGATCCGTCGGCCTGGGCTGCCAGATATTCCTGCATGGAGCCGGTAGCGAACGGGGTGGTCGCCACGTCGGTCGTGGAGCCGGCGTAGAAGCCGCTCGGGGGCGAGGCGGAACCGCCGTTCTCGATGTTAATGCCCATCGGATAGGAGGCGGACGCACCGGTGCCGGGACCGGATTGAAGCCCTGGGGCGGTGGCGGTGCCGAAATTGAGGAGTGAGATCCCGTCGACCGTGAAGCCGGTGGTGAGCGAGGGCACCGAGGGGGTGCCAGGTTGGTTCACGATCTCGCCGGTGATCGAACTGACGCCCGCGGGCAGTGCGCCCGCAAACGCCACGGCGGCCGAGCCGACTGCCAAGCCCATGACTACCGCGCTTGTGACAAGAAATCGTTTCATAAAGTCCTCCCGTAAATGGGATTGCGCCTTAAAAATGTTGTGAGCGTTTGTTTAGACTCCGGGTTGTTTATCAAGAATCATGCCAGGGGAGAATCTTATGAGAATTCAACGTGCTGCAAAGACGCTGCTGGCGGTATGTAAGATTTCCTGACGTGCCGGTGGAATCGCGGCCGTTCGCATGGGCTGATCACCACCCGAGGAGTCCTTTGCAAGGGCCTTTCCTGAAGTAGAAATTGCGGTCAAGATGAGCCGGACGGAAGGGAAGGGGACGTGAGCCGCTGGCGACGAATGCGCGATCTCGCGGTGGCGGCGGGCCGGCGCGAGTTCGACAGGCGGGGCTTGTGATCTGCTGCGACGGCCATCCGGCCCTACGGGCGGGCGCTGAAGTCGCACTGGCGGGAGCATCGAAGCGAACTGGAATGGTGAGCGACTCCGGCGGTTTAAATCACCGCGCAGCGGGATGTCCGCCGGCCCAAGACGATCAGACCCAGGACTTGCATCCGTTCGCGTGACTGGATACAATCCAGGGGTATCCATTTAGCTCCAGTCAAGGCATTCTTGGCCGATGGACGAAGCCCGCAGGCCCGTTGCCGGCACCGACTACCCGGCCACCTGGAGCCAGTTCCTCGAATGGTTCGGCGACGATGCAGCGTGCGCTCGCTATCTGGAGCGGCTGCGTTGGCCGGCGGGGTTTGCGTGTATGGCTTGCGGGGTGGTGGGCGAGCCGTACCGGGCCAGTCGGGGGCGATTGATGTGCCGGGCGTGTGGCCATCAGGGCTCGGTGACCGCCGGGACGATCTTCGAGAAGACGCGCACGCCGCTGACGGTGTGGTTTGCTGCGATCTGGTATCTGACCAGCCAGAAGCACGGAGTGAGCGCTCTGGGGCTTCAGCGCGTGCTCGGGCTGGGGAGCTATCAGACGGCCTGGACAATATTGCATCGGCTGCGCCGGGCGATGGTGCGGCCCGAGCGTGAGCGCCTGCATGGGGTGGTCGAAGTCGACGAGGTCTACGTCGATCTCGGTGACCGGGAGCATCCGCCTGATCGTAAGTGGCTGAAGGGTAAGGGGGAAACGACCCAGTTGATCGTGGCGGTGGCCGCGGAAGTGCTCGAGCCCAAAGGCATCGGACGGATTCGGTTGCAGCGCATCCACAGTGCCTCTCAGGAACAGCTGCAGCCGTTTGTCGAGGAGTCGATCGAGTCTTCGGCGCGAGTGCATACGGACGGCTCGCCGGTGTATGGGTTTCTGGAAAGAGGTGGCTATGCTCACGAACGCACCGTCGTACGCGTGGCAGGCAGAATGGTCGGCACCCTCCCTGTCGTCAATCGCGTGGCCTCGCTCCTGAAGCGCTGGCTGCTCGGCACCCACCATGGGGCTGTCCAACCCGGCCAGCTCGATCATTACCTCGAGGAGTTCGCTTTCCGCTTCAATCGGCGCACCTCGCGCTCGCGCGGACTGCTGTTCTACCGTCTGCTCGAGCAAGCCGCGCATCACGACCCCGTCACCTACCGCGACGTCGTGCATTCGAGCCGCAACGGGCAAGGTCGCGCTTGACTGGAGCTAAATGGATACCCCTGAATTATATCCATACTCTCGGACCGGCTCAAGGGGCAGGACGAATCTCTATGCGCCGAGGCGCGCCCTGCTTCACTGCGCACGCAACGCCACCATGGCTGGCATGCGCGGACGTTGCGCAATGGCTCAAACCGGCGGGGTCACTCGCCTCCATGCTCGTTCCGTGGTGCACGAGGCACGATCATGCTAAAAGGCCAGCCTGCGCACTGAGCGCGGTCAACTCTGCATGGCGGACACAGCACGCAGCATGCGCATCGCCCTGGTGGCGGCTCTCGGGGGATTCCTCCTGGGTTTCGACGCCACGGTGATTTCCGGGGCCGTGCCCTTCATCCGCGCGTATTTCGGAATGCAAGGCGCGGCCCACAGCCTGGAGCTCGGCTGGACGGTCAGCTGCCTCGATTGGGGCGCCATGGCCGGCAATCTGTGCGCCGGGCCGCTCGCCGAGCGGCTCGGGCGCCGCACGGTGCTGCAGCTGACCGCGGCGGTGTTCTTCGCCTCCTCGCTGCTCGCGGCCGACGCACATACCTTCCTCGTGCTCATTCTGGCGCGCATCCTCGGCGGGCTCGCGGTGGGCGCGGCGATACTCCTCGCCCCGATGTACGTCACCGAGATCGCCCCGGCCGATCGGCGCGGGATGCTGGTCGCCACCAACCAGCTGATGATCGTCATCGGTATCTCGGCCTCGTTCTTCTCCAACGATCTGCTGCTCTCGAGCGGCGCGCACGGCTGGCGCGCCATGCTCGGCGTGGAAGCGCTCCCCGCGCTGGTGTTCTTCGCGCTCCTGTTGACGGTGCCGGAAAGCCCACGCTGGCTGCTCGCCCGCGGCCGGCGGCGCCAGGCGCTCGAGGCGATGCGCGCCGTCCACCGGGACGCGGCCGCCGGCGAGCTCGAGAAAATCGGGCCGACGACGCGTGCGCCGCGCGACGGTTCGTGGCGCTCGCTGCTCGGCGCGCGGCTGCGCTTCGCGATGATATTCGCCGCGGGACTGGCTTTCTTCCAGCAGGCCACCGGAATCAACGCCATCTTGTACTACTTGCCGACGATCCTCGCCCAGGCCGGCGGCGGTCTCGCGCACGCCTTTCGACAATCGGTGCTGGTCGGACTGGTCAATGTCGGGATGACCCTGGTGGCGATGAGCCTGATCGACCGGGTCGGGCGCAAGCCGCTGTTGCTCGCCGGAGGGACCGGCATGGCGGTGGCCCTGCTCATCATCGCCTGGGCGTTCCGGGCCGCCGGCGGCGCGGGTGCCGCGGCCCATCCGGCCGTGGTGCTCGCCGGCATCATGATGTTCATCGCCGCGTTCGCCGTGTCGTTCGGACCGGTGACCTGGGTCATGGTGGCGGAAATCTTTCCCGACCGCGAGCGCGCCTTCGCGCTGTCCGCCATCTGCTTCTGGAACTCGCTGATCAGCGCCAGCGTAACTCTGGTGTTCACCTGGGAGCTGGCGCACTGGGGACCGGCCGGAACGTTCCTCGGCTACGGGCTGCTCGCCGTCGCCGCGCTGGTGTTCGTCGCGACTCTGGGCTTCGAGACCCGCGGCAGGACGCTCGAGGAGATCGCCCAGCGGCTCTCGGGCGCACGGCTCCGGCGCCGTGCGCCTGCGCACCTCATGGCGAGCGCCCGGCCGCCGGTCGCACCGGGACCGCCGGCATGAAAAATCCACGGCGGCAACCGGGCAAACCGGGCCCCCGTTCGCGCCAGGGCGTCACGCTGCGCGATATCGCGCGCGAGGCCGGCGTGTCGGCGAGTACCGTCTCGCGCATCATCAACGGCACGGTCAAGGTGAGCACAACGCTCACGGCGTCCGTAGAAGCCGCGATCGCCAAACACGATTTCCGGCCGCACGCCGCGGCGCGCGGACTGGCGCTCGGACGCACGTTCACGATTGGGGTGTTGAGTCAGGCGATCGACAGTCCGTTCTACGCCGAGGGGTTGCGCGGCGTCGAGCGCCGACTGCTCGCGGACGGCTACGCGGCGCTGTTCATGAGCGGCAACTGGAACGTTACGGACGAGGAGCGCTGCATGCGCAAGTTCATCGACCACCGCGTCGATGGGATCATCATGTTCTCGGGCTGCCTGGCCGATGCCGTGGTCACCGAGTTCGCCGAGCGCTGTCCCATCGTCGTCACCGGACGAGAGCTGCCCGCGGCACACACCTTCAGCCTGCCGATCAAGGACCGGCTCGGCGCCACCCTCGCCATGCATCACTTGATCGGGCTCGGGCATCGGCGCATCGCCTTCATTGCCGGCTCCGACAACCACCCCGATGCCCTCGAGCGCCTCGCCGGCTACCGGCAGGCATTGCAGGAGGCGGGCATTGCGTTCGACCCGCGGCTGGTCGTGCGCGGCGACTGGCAGGAAAAAGGCGGCCTGACCGCCACGACGCAGCTGCTGGAAGCCGACCGCGCCTTCACTGCGGTCTTCTGCGTCAATGACCAGACGGCGTACGGCGCGTACCTCGCCCTGTTCCGCCACGGACTCAAAGTGCCCGACGACGTCTCGGTCGTCGGTTTCGACGATCTGCCCTCCTCCTCCTACAGCCTCCCGCCGCTCACTTCGGTGCGACAGTCGGTGCGTGTGCTCGGCGAGCGCGCCGCGGAAGCGATCCTTGCGCTCGTCTGCGGCCGCCGGCCGCAGCTCGAGCCGCCTCCGGTAGAGCTGGTCGTGCGCACGTCCACGCGCCGGCTGTGATCAGGGACAGGACCCGCAACAGTAGCCGAAGCTACTGAGCCACAAGGATTGTAGCGACGCGGCGCGCATCGCATACCCCCGGATCGGCGAGTTACCCCCACCTCCGAGGCGCCGCCCGCCGTGGGCTGATTCACGACGAGCGGCTTGGCACTTCGCCTATCAGGAGGCAGTCATGCCCACCAAGATTGTAGCCGCGCGCGCCGTCCGCCGCTTCTTCCACTTCAGCCCCCCGTGATATCAGTGCCCGGCTAATCGAGTCGATCGCCGCCCTCGAAGTCCTTCGAGACCTGCTGCTCGCCGAGCGCGACCCAGGCAGCAAGCGCATCACGCTCGAGGGCATCTTCCGCTCACTGTATGAGATTGACTCGGAGCTCGGGCGCCGGCTTCGCGCCGGAGCAGGATCGGCGCCAATTTGCGGCCAGCTCGCAGCCGGTCGAGATAGTCGCCCCAGGCTTGCATCATCCGGTCGTATCAGGCCGCGTCGGCGGTCTCTGCCGGCGGGGTGGTGATGCGCTGCACCTTGGCCCTGAACTGGCGCTGGGCATGCCACAGGTCGTAATCGGCCTGCATGCCGTACCAGCGACCGGGGGTGGTACCGAGGGCCTTCGACAGGCGCAAGTCCATGTCGGCGCTCACGCCGGCCGCGCCATTGAGCACGCGCGACAGCGCTGCGCGCGTCACGCCCAGCCGCTTGGCTGCCTCAGTGACGCTGATCTCGGAAAGCCATTCGCGCAGGACTTCGCCGGGGTGCGGTGGGTTGTGCATCTGGGTCATGGCCGGCCTCCTCAGTGGAAGTCGTGGTAATCGACGAGGACGGCATCCTTGTCCTCGAATGCGAACGTCAGTCGCCAGTTCTCATCCACCCCGACAACCCAGCGGCCCTTGAGGTCCCCGTGCAGCGGGTGCAGGTGCCAGCTCGGCGCGGCCATGTCGTTCGCGCCGCTCGCGCGGCTCAGCGAACCCAACTGCTTGCGCAGCCGGTTCGCATGCTTCGGCTGAATCCCTGCCTTGGAGCCGGAGCGGAAGAACGCCTCAAGTCCAGCATGGTGGAACGAGCGGATCACGGTGAGCAGTGTATAGGCTCGCTATACGACTGTCAACGGACGGTGGCGGATTGCTGCGGATCTTCGTGTCGGTGAGCATGAATGTACCCCCAAACGTACCCCCAAGGTACTCTGGCTGCCCACCGACGGTAAGGGATGCTCGCGGACAGGAAAGCCGGGAATTTCAGGGGAATTGTGCAGTGCGCGCACGGTCTGGGAGGTCTACGGAGGGATGCGTGGCGCCAGGGGCAGGCACCGCGACCGGCCGCCGCGCGCCACAGGGCGCAAGGCACGACGACAGATCCGCGATCCGCCGCAACGGGCGGGACAAAACAACACCTGCCCCCGGACGCCCCGCTTCACTGCGCGCGCAGCCGAGGACTGGCCGGCGCCGCCTTGCATCGAACAGCTCGCCGCTCACATCAGGCGAGACTCAGACGCAGCGCGAGCGCGAGCAGTGTGAGCAGCAGCACGGGCGGGGTAATGATGAGGCCGATTTTCATATACCGGCCCCAGGTGATGGTTTTGCCCTTGCGCGCCAGCACGTGCAGCCACAACAGCGTGGCGAGGCTCCCGATCGGGGTGAACTTCGGGCCGAGGTCGCAGCCGATGACGTTGGCGTAGATCATCGCTTCGCGCACGGCAGCGGAGATGCCGTGCGTCTGATCGATGGCCAACGCGCCGATCAGCACGCTCGGCATGTTGTTCATCACCGAGGACATGCCCGCGCTGAGAAAGCCGGTCCCCACGGCGGCGACCAGCGGACCCTGCGCGCCGAGTCCGTCCAGCGCGCGGGCGATGTAATCGGTGAGTCCGGCATTGTGCAGTCCGTAGACCACCAGATACATCCCGAGGCTGAACAGCACGATCTGCCACGGAGCGCCTTTGAGCACCTTGCGCACCTCGATCTGCGCGCCCCGCCCGCCGGCGTGCCAGCGTCCGGCGATGGCGAGCAGGGCCAGTGCGCCCGCGCCGGTGACCACCGACACGGGCACATCGAACGGCGCGGTGACGAAGTACGCGATCAACAGCACGCCAAGCAGCGGAACCGCCGCGCGAAACACCACTGGGTCGCGGATCGCGCTGGCTGGCGCCTCGAGATCGCGCGTGTCGTAGCGTGCCGGCAGTTGGCGGCGGAAGTACAGCCACAGCACCGCAAGCGTGGCGGCCAGCGCCACCAGGTCGACCGGCACCATCACCGCCGCATAGCGATCGAAGGGAATGCCGAAGTAATTGGCGCTGACGATGTTGACCAGATTGGAGATGATCAACGGCAGACTGGTGGTGTCGGCGACGAAACCGGTGGCGATGACGAAGGCCAGCGCCGCGGCTTCGGTGAACCGCAGGCGCAACAGGATCGCCAACACGATCGGGGTGAGCAGCAGCGCGGCGCCGTCGTTGGCGAAGAAGGCGGCGATTACCGCCCCAAGCAGCACGATCAAGGGAAACAAGCGGCGTGCGTTGCCGCCCCCCCAGCGGGCCACGTGCAACGCCGCCCAGTGGAAGAAGCCGGCCTCGTCGAGCAGCAGCGAAATGACGATCAGCGCAACGAAGGTGAAGGTCGCATCCCAGACGATGTGCCAGACGACGGGAATGTCGCTCAGGGTGATCACGCCGCTCGCCAGCGCGACACCGGCCCCGGCCAGCGCGCTCCAGCCGATGCCCAGCCCGCGCGGCTGCCAGATGACCAGGACCAGTGTGGCGACGAAGATCAGCAGGGCAACCAGCATGTCAGTTCTCTGTGCTCGATGGGGTGAGGCGCGCTCGCCCGCGCCGCCCACGGCCGAGGTGAGAATTGACGCCGACCCGCGCGCCCATCCCGATCATCGGCCGCAAGATCAGGCGCAAGTCCGCGGCGGCCGCCACCGGCCGGTCATCCGCGCCGACGCCAGGCACGCCACGTTGCTGGCCACCGGCCGCGAGGCGGCGTTCCGCGTTGCCGGGACGGTCGCCGTCGCGGTCGAGGAAGACCCTGCGGAGATTCCCCTTCCAGGAACGCTCTCTCGGCCGCAACGATCGGCGAGCGAGACCCAAGAGCGGCTCGGCGTCGGTGACGACGCCGAGCAGACGAACACTCCAATCCGCCACCGACACGCCGTTGATGCGATGCGAGCGCGCAAGTCTGCCGAGCTCCGCGGCCCTGGTTTGCACTCGATCCGCAACCGCTTTGGAGGTCCTCAAGTCGCGGCTGCGCACAATGGGCCGTTTCGCTTGGGCGTCGATGAGCGCGCGCAGACGTTCCATACCGGCCGGGTCGTCCTCGAGCAACGGGACAATCGCGTAATGGTCCGCACGCTGATTCGCCGCGGCGGGGATCTCACCCAATGAGTTCGCGGCCCGGCGGCGCTGTCCCCCATCGACGGGTCAAACACCAAGACATCTTTATGTTCAAACATCATGCAAGTGTTGGAATATCGGCACAACCCACTATGCTGACAGTGCGCCGATTCGCTCCAGTTCCACCTGCAAGCGCGCCCGGTCATGCTGCAACTGCGCCAACGGCAGCGCCAAGAACGCCTCGATGCGACGCCGCAAGATACGGTAGGCCGTCGCGAAGGCGGCGTCGATCTGCGCTTCTGTTCCTGCCGCTCGCGCCGGATCCTCGACTCCCCAATGCGCGCGCACGGCCGGACCAAGATAAGCCGGACAGGTTTCCGCGGCGGCGTTGGCGCATACGGTGATGACCAGGTCCGGAGCCTGCGGCAGGTTGTCCCATGACTTGCTGTAGAGTCCATCCGTGGCGATGCCTGCACGCGCCAGCAGCGCCAGGGAGCGCGGATGAACTGTCCCGGTCGGCTGACTTCCCGCACTCATCGCTTTCCAACCCGGCGCCGCCAAGTGGTTGAAGATCGCTTCCGCCAGGATCGAGCGGCAGGAGTTGCCGGTGCAGAGAAAAAGAATATTCATGTGTTCTTCGCCGTGTTGCGGGCGCGTCGCAGGCGCGGCACTAGTGCCTCCGAACCCTGCACCGCACGCCGCAGCTCCAGGCATTGATCGGGACTCCCGGAGCAGCATTCCTCGGTGAGGTACGCGATCAACTCGAGTATCAAGGGAATGTTCGCCCGGTAGCGTTGGAATCGGCCCTCCTGCTCGACCGTCACCAGACGCGCCTGCGACAGCACCTTCAAATGAAAGGAGAGGTTGGCCGGGAGCACCGCCAGCGCACCGGCAATCTCCCCGGCCACCATGCCCGGCGGGCCCTGCTTGACCAGCAGCCTGAAGGCCTCCAGGCGCAGTCCCGAGGCGAGGGCTGCGAAGATTGCGAGTGCGGATGGCTTTTCCACGTTTTGATATTACGACAAGTCTCAAAACGATGCAATCGCGCCATGGCATGCGCTCGGATTGAATCCAGTCCTGCCGTGAGACCCACCGTGGCTGGCGTCACGTACCCAATCCGCAGCCCCTGCGCGATGAGGGTCTTGCGCTCGAGCCGAGCGTCCATGGCCGCGGCCCGCACGGATCCCAAGGGCAACACTCCCGAGCGAGTCTGGCTACGAGAGCGCGCATCACACTGCAGCCGTACGTCACGAAGAACGCGGGACCCACTCCGAGCCACGCGTACGCGCCCCCGGACCACACCAACCCGAGCGCCCACATAAGTATCGGCGTTCCGCCCATCGGCGGCCCGGATGGCTACTCGTCAAGGAATCGCCAGGTATCTGCGCCGTCGAATCTGCGGACTCGCACCGAGTCGATCAGCTTCGGATCGAAATTTCCGAGATGAACGCCGTGCTTGGTGCCAGGCTCCGCAGAGATCGGCTCCCAGTGCGTGACGCAACCGCAGTGCCGGCAACGGATCGTGCGCATCGTCCGGTCACCCTGGACGTAGGCCTGCGTCGCATCTGGGGCAGCCTCGATCGTCACCGTGCCCCACTCGAAATAAACCCATGGGCCGCCGATTCTGCGGCACAGCGAGCAGTTGCAGGACGTCGCGGACTCCGGCGTCGACGGCAAAGTAAGGCGGACGGCGCCGCAGTGACACGAACCCTGGTGCATTTCAGGAGCCATTCACTTGATCTGACGTGCGATCAGTCTACTCGGAAGCTGACCTTCGCGGCCAGCAGCTTCTGGCCCAGAGGCGCCCCCCCGCGGCCACGATTGGCTGCTGGATCGGCTGCGAATCATCCGAGGATCGGCGACGCAGATGTGCGCCGCATACCTTCGTGGACAAGTGCACTTGAGCCCGTGGATCGATCCAGGTTTGCGCGTCCAACTCTGAACGATCAGGCGCTTTTCACTCCCCATCTACACCGTAGCGGTCCGCGTGGTCATTGCGGCCGGAACACGGCGGCGCGCCTCCCTGCGCGCCCTCCCCGGCCGGTCCGCGACGATCTGCGCCGCTGCTCCTCTTAGCCCGATGGCGCGCCTCAGAAGCGCATCGTCAGCGAGCCATAGATCAGTCGCGGCGCCCCCGGATTGGCGATCACGTAGCCGCCGGTCGGGGTCTGGAAATACCCCCCGGAGCTGACGTACTCCGTGGAGTTGTACGCCTTATTGGTGAGATTGAGCACCTGCACGGCCAGGGTGCTGGAGCGCACTCCCGGTATCAAGTGATTGAACCAGCGCGTATGCGCTTCGATAGACAGGTTCACCAGGTTGTACGACGGGTTCGTCAGGTTAGACGGCAAGCCGGTGTTCTTGTTGAACAGATACCGGGCCCCGACGTATTGATCCCACAGCGTCGCTTGAATCCCGCCGACCGGCAGGCGGAACCGGTAGGTCGCGCCGGCGTTGACCGTGTCCTTCGGCGAGTTGGGCACCGGCAGGCCGTAGCCGGTGGGCTGCGGACCGCTGGGGGTTACGGCCGCCTGGAACTGGTTCCAGCGGCTGCTCAGGTAACCGAAGTTCGCAAAGCCGCTCCAGTGCCGGGAGAAATCGGCTCGCAGGGACACGTCGACACCCTTGAGCACCGCCGAGCCATAGCCGAAGAATACCTCATTCGGGTTGGTGCCGAGCGCCGACGTGCTGTAGGTCAGTGTCTGGTCATCGAGCAGCGTATGGAACAAATCCACCGATGCGTACACGTTGCGCATCGTGCCCACACGCAGCGCGGCGAATCGCATGCCGAGGTCATATTCCTCGGCGCGGGCGGGCTTCAAGGAGGCGACATTGAGCGGATATTGATCGAGGTTCCCGGAATTCGGGTTGTGGCGGGTGATCGAAAAGTTGCCGAAGAGATTGAGGTTCCGAGCGACCTGGTAGTTCACGCCGATCGAGGGCTCATAGCGCAGGAAGTCGGTCGACTCGTCCGGGGCGGTGTCGTATCCGGAAAACTGGAACGTCTTGCCGTTGACGCTGATCGAGCCGCTTGTGCCGATGTTCGGCCCGGGCTGCCCGTACGCGCAGCTGCCGTTGGTGATGTGGTACTCGGTGCAGACCTGCGCCGGGCTCAGGTTCGAGAAGTCGGTGATGAACTCGACGATGCGGATTCCCGGAACGATCTTCAGCCGCGGCAACGGACGGAAATCGTCCTGCACGAATCCGGCCCAGTAGATATTGCTCGTCGTATTGAAATTGGTCTGTTCCGGCCGCGCAAGCGAGCTACCGTCGAAGGTCGAGTAACCCTGGTAATCGCTGCTGGCGCGCGCGGTGATCAGATAGCCGCCGAAGCCGAGCGTATCCATGCGACCGAAGCGCTCACGGAACGCGAGCCGGTCGCCAAAGGTCTTGGAGCGCTCGATGTAATGCTCATAGTTGATCGAGTTGCCGTACTGGGCATACAGCGGGTTGCTCGGCAGCAGGTAATTGTTGGCCCGCAGGTGGCGCACCTTGCCGATGCGCACCCAGACCATGTTCGACATGCTCAGGGCGCGCGACAGTCTCAGGTGCAAATGCGACCAGAGCAGCCAGTTATTGATGAGAATGGTCTTGTGCCACACGGAACGCGGCAGCGTGGCGTAAAATCCCGCGGTCTGCTGGCTGTAGGGTGCGCCGAGGCCGAGGCCTTGGGTGTCGACGTACTGCTGCGCCGACAGCGGAATCATGTTCGGGCGCCACTCGTTATTGCGCTGGTAGTAGGCGCCAAAGCTCACATCGCCGTTGGAGAGCTGCTTGCGCGTCTTGACGTAGACCTCCTCGGTGTCGGCGGGCAGGCTGTCCGGCGTGGTGCGGATCGACTTGCTGCGCCCGGATGCGAGGCCGAATACGGTCGTCCAGCCGTTGATATCGCCGGTGTTGTACACCGCCGAGGTATCGACGGTATCGGAGCTGCCGCCGGCCAGCATGAGTTTGCCGCCGGCGATCGGCGTCGGCTGCACGGGAATGAAGTCGATGGTGCCGCCCAGGCTGTTGTACCAGCGCTCGGCGGGATTACCGGGACCGATGATGACGTTTTCGCCCGACATCAGCACGCCGAGCGGGATCTCGACCGAGTGCCAGCCGGTGCCCTGACTCAGGCTGTTGAGCGGAACGCCGTCGAATTCGGCGGTGATTGCGTTCGTCTCGATGTCACCGGGAATGCTGTTATATCCGACCTTGATGCCGCGAATCGAGATCTGCTGACGTCCGGTCGCGCTGAAATTGTCGGTGCCGGAAACATAGACGTTCGGCAGCGCAGTGAGCGCCTGAGTGCCGCCGGCGTCGGGACCGAACAAGTCGATCATCGAGCGGGTCACGGATTCGGCCGGCTGCGAGGAGTCACGCAACTGCTTAGCGCTCAATACCTGGCTGGTGAAGTCGCGGTAGCCCTCGATCTTGACCAACTTTAGAACGCTTGCCGCGGCCGGCGGGTCGGCCGCGGCCGCCTTGGTCGCCGCGTAAGCCGGCAAGGCACCGCCTAACAGCACCGTTCCGAGGAGCAACCGCACCGCGCATCGAACATGTTGGTTCATTGCTTGACCTTCTTGGACTCGGGAGAATATGCAAGTCCGGCAAGCTAGCGGCCGTGTGTGACGCCCGCGTGGCAATCAGATTGCGGGTTCTTGACCGCTACGCGGGTTGCGAACGAGGTGCAGGCGGCAAGCCGTTGTCTCTGCTCGGCCTTGCTCCCGCGCAGGTCCGGTTCGGCTCGCCAGGAACATACGGCTCGACCCGAAGACCCTCACCGTTCGGCAGGCGTCGGCAAATCCGCATCTAGCCGGCCAGGCTGGCGCTGACTGCACTGTGCCGCACGCACTCACGCAGGAGTGTGCCGCTGACGAGAAAGCGACTTTCACCTTTGCGGCGCCCGCAAGACATTCGAGCCCGGCGGGCCAAGCACTTGACGGCCGAGCGTAAATCAGGCCAGACGCAGGCCGCCTACCGCCGAGGGCAGGGACTGGGTCCGAAGCACTTCACCCTCTGCAAGGCATTGCCGCTAAGTTAATTTTGGAGCAATTTCTTGGCACCGGGTATCAAGTTGTATGATGTTGCGCGAGCCCGCCCTACACAGAAGCGGCGTTTCTTTCGTTCCTCCTTGCGCTTCTCCAACAGATGATCTCTGATGCGAACGCGCAGCCAGGGTGGATCGAGCAGAGCCTCCGGGCGGGTGATGCGGGGGGTGCTCTGCGTGCACTCGCTGCCATGCGAACTCGGAGCCCAGGGCGAAGGAGGTCGCCTGGAGGTAGTGGTCGATCAAGGTGGGGAAAAGTTTGTCGACCGACAAGATCTCCGGCGCCACCCCGGCGGTGGCGGCGATTTGCGCCTGCGAGGTCCGCAAGGT
>DAHXNE010000068.1 GCA_027366635.1 Gammaproteobacteria bacterium
CCTTCCACGTGGAGGTGCCCCAGGGCGTCGACTCGATCAAGGTACAGTTCACCGTGCTGTTGAACGGAGGGGCGAGCTACAGGGCGACCCCCAATGCGGCGGTGATCAGCTGGACTCGGATGTTCTTCTATCAGAACGACATCAACTATCACCATTACTACATCAAGCCGAGCATCATCCTGCCGAAGGGCTGGGGCTACGGCACGGCGCTCACGACGGTGAGCCGCGTGGGCCAGCGCGTGAACTTCGCCGAGGAGCCGCTCACCTATGTGGGCGACTCGCCGCTCGACATGGGCCGCTACTACAAGAAGGTGCTGCTCTGGCGGCACGGCGACGCCCACATGTGGCTCGACATGTTCGCCGACGCGCCGCAGGACCTCGATGTGCCGGACAAGCTCCTCGACGCGTACAGGAACGTGGCGCCCGAGGCGCTGGCGCTGTACGGCTCGCGCCACTGGTACAACTATCATGCGCTGCTCACGCTTTCGAACAAGATCACGGTCGAAGGGGTCGAGCACCACCAGTCGAGCGACAATCGCGCGCCGGCCAACTTCATGACCAGTGCGAATGCGCAGCTCGCCTTCGGCGACCTGATCACCCACGAGTTCTCGCACTCCTGGAACGGCAAGTACCGCCGGCCGTGGGATCTGACCACGGACAACTACCAGATCCCGCAGCGCACCGACCTGCTGTGGGTGTACGAGAGCATGAACCAGTACCTGGGGGATCTGCTGTCCTTCCGCAGCGGCATCCGCAAGCCGAGCGAGTACCCGCAGTACCTGGCGACACTCTACAGCCAGATGGCGAGCGAGCCGGGCCGCTATACCGAGCCGCTGATCGACCTGACCACCGGCGCGCCGTATTTCTACATGACGGGATTCGGGGAGTATCCCTCGATCCGCCGCTCGGCCAACGACTTCTACACGGAGGGTGAGCTGCTGTGGCTCGATGTGGACACCATCATCCGCGCGCGGACGCACGGTAAGAAGTCGCTCGACAACTTCCTGCACCTGTACTCGCTGCCGAAGCTCACCGGGCCGATCACCAAGCCGTATACACGGGCGGACATCGAGCACCTGCTCAACGAGGTGTGCCCCTACGATTGGCATGCGTTCTTCCAGCGCCACGTGTATGAGGTCGCGAAGCTGCCGCCGACCGGGGAGCTGAAGCGCTCGGGCTGGCGCCTGGTGTATTCCGCCAAGCCCAATCCGTTCATCACCGCAGCGCAAGCAACCTACCACATGAACTTCCAGTGGCTGAGCTACGGCTTCAACATCAACAAGGCGGGGGCGCTCTCGGACGTGCGCGAGTGGTCGCCGGCGTGGAAGGCCGGGATGGCTCCGGGGATGAAGCTCGTGGCCGTCGACGGTCAGCGCTACACGCCGCAGGTGCTGCAGTACTACCTGGTTCAGTCCGAGCACGACCATGAGCCGACCACGTTTACCGTGGCGCAGGATGGCTGGGTCCGCGCGATCAAGGTCGACTATTTCGGTGGCCCGCGCTACCCGCACCTGGTGCGGATCCCGGGTACCGTGAACATGCTGGCGAAGATCATGGCGCCGCACGCCAAGCACTGAGGGTTGGCAGGGCCCGGCCCGGCCCGCAGGGTCCGGGCCGGGCCTCGATCGTGGCGACACGCACCGCGGCGTTGGCCGCGCGCCGGACGGCGCCGGGGGCGCGGGTCAGGGATCTGCGCCGACCGCCGGTGGATCGGCCGAGTCGGGATTGATCACCCCGAATTGCACCGGTGTGTAGGCGTAGAACAGCCGGACCTTCTCGCGGTGCAGCAGGTCGAGGAGTTGGCGCGCCTCGGCCTCGGTGGCAATGAATTCCACTTCCACCGTGAGCGAGCCGGCGAGCTCGAAGAAGCGCGCCTCATGCAAGGTGTGATGCCGCCCGAAGCCCGCCATGGCCTTGAACGCCGAGCCGCCCCGGATACCGAGGCGATTGCCCTGCTCGAGCAGCCACTCCCAGACCACTTTGCCCTGGTGGCGATGTCCCTCGTGCACGTAGAAGCGGAACAGAGAGCCTTGCATGATCGGTCCGGGAGCGGCGAAGAGTTCGTGCACCACAGTCTAGGCGTGCCGCGAGAAGGGTTCAAATGCTGCGTGCCGGCAGTTGTCGGCAGCGCATGCGGGTGGCACGACCGGGTCATCCGACGTAAGCTTCGAAGTCCGCTCAGCGCTGAGCGTTTGTCGGAGTCACCGGATCCAGATGTCCCAGCACGAACTGCGCGCCGCCGTCTCTCTCGCCGCCGTCTTCGCTCTGCGCATGCTGGGCCTGTTCATGATCTACCCGGTGTTCACGCTGTTCGCGCGCGGCCTCAGCGGCGCGACCGCTTCGACTATCGGGCTCGCGCTCGGTATCTACGGTCTCACTCAGGGTCTGCTGCAGATGCCCTTTGGACTGCTTTCGGATCGCGTCGGGCGCAAGGTGATGGTGGTGGCGGGGTTGGTGCTCTTCGGTGTGGGCAGCGCCTGGGCGGCGCGGGCGCATTCGATCGACGCGATGATCGGCGCGCGCGCGCTACAAGGGGCCGGGGCGGTCGGGTCGGTGATCCTGGCGCTGGTGGCCGATCTGACCGCCGAGGAAAATCGCACCAAGGCCATGGCGCTGGTCGGCGTGACCATCGGCCTGTCGTTCCTCGTGGCGATCGTCCTGGGCCCGGTGCTCGCAGGTTGGATCGGATTGTCGGGAATTTTTTGGCTGATGAGTGCATTGGCGCTCGTCGGTATCCTGGTCACGCTGTTCGCGGTGCCGACGCCGCCGCGGCGGCGGGTGCATCGAGAAGCCGAGCCGGTTCCGGCGATGCTGGGCGCCACAGTGCGCAATCCGCAGCTGCTGCGGCTGGATTTCGGCATTTTCACCCTGCACGCGATGCTGACGGCGAGCTTTCTCATCGTTCCGGTGCTGCTTGCCCACAGCCTCGGGCTCGGCAGCCGCAGTGACTGGTGGGTGTATCTGCCGATTCTGCTGATCTCCCTGGCCATCATGGTGCCCGCCATCATCATCGGCGAGCGCCGCCGGCGCATGAAGGGGGTGCTGGTGACGGCGGTCGCGGCGCTCCTGGTCAGTCAGATCATGCTGGCCGCCGCCGGAGACGGACGGGTGATGTTGCTCGTGGCGCTGACGGTGTTCTTTGCGGCATTCAACGTCATGGAGGCGAGCCTGCCGTCGCTGGTAACCAAGACCGCGCCCACCGGGGCCACGGGCACAGCCACCGGCGTGTATTCGAGCTCGCAGTTTCTCGGCATCTTCGTCGGCGGTGCGGTGGGCGGCTGGATGTATCAGCACGTCGGCGCGAGCGCGGTGTTCGAATTCACCGCGGTCCTCGCGGCGCTCTGGCTGGTGCTCGCGGCCACCATGCGTCAGCCGGCCTACCTTGCCTCGCGCGTGTTGCGCCTGGGCGAGGCAGCCCGCGATGCGCGGGAGTTGGCGGCGGCGCTGCGCGAGGTTCCGGGCGTGGCCGAAGCCGTGGTAGTCACCGAGGAGGGCGTGGCGTACCTGAAGGTCGACTCCAAGGTCTACGACGTGCGCCGTGCCGCGCAAGTGGCCGGTGCGGAAGCGCCAGCCACGTGAGCGGGGCGGAAGTCTGGAACAGCCTGGGCGAAGCGCGCCGGCGGATGAGCGATCCTGGCGGTTCGAATCACCGCGCAGTGGTTTAAGATATCGGCCGGGTGAAAGCCTCTGCCGCCGAGAGGGCGGAGGAACATGATGCGCCTAGGGCGGATCGGTGCTGCCGATCGGCCGCGCTGAACGTGGCAAGTTCGTGCGCCAAGATGCGCGAGCTGGAGGGTAGTTTCTTCGCGACCGAGGTTGTGCGTGCGCCGCCAAGAACAGCTCGACGGAGGGTCAATTTTGGGCTCTGGACCGCACGCATCGGGACCTCAGGGGGGCGTATGAGGATCCGGATGCTGTGGGTGGGGCTCGCTGCCGGGCTGGCGTTGGCGGGTGGGGTGGTCCATGCCGGGCAGTGTGACGGCGTGTCCTTTCCCGATCGGGTGACCGTGCACGGTCAGGTGCTGGCGCTCAACGGTCTCGGCATCCGCAAAGCCACGATCTTTCGGATCAAAGTTTATGTCGCGGCGTTATATCTGGCGCACCGCTCGAGCGATGCCGCCGCGGTTCTCAGTCACGATCAGTCGAGTGAGATCGCGCTGCGCTTTCTCTGGCACGTGACGACCGGTGAGCTGCGCGATGCGTGGCGGGACGGGTTCGCCCGCAGCGCGCCGGGCCGGCTGCCTGAGCTGCGCTCCCGGATCGCCACGCTCGATGGATGGATGCACGGGGTCGACTCCGGGCAGACCATGACCTTCATCCACGTCCGCGGCCAGGGTATCGAGTACCTGCTCGATGGGGTGAAGCAGGGCACGATCCCCGGCGAGGATTTCGCGCGAGCGTTCCTGGGGATCTGGCTGGGGCCACGCCCGCCGGGCAAAGCGTTGAAGGCGGCCCTGCTCGGCGGGAGCTGCCAATGAGGCGCCAGCCCCCCCGGTATACCGGCCGCAGAACCCTCAGGCCCGTCGGTCTGACCGGTGGCACAGCGTACCAGTCGTCCAGCCACGCCGCCCGGCCCGAACGGGCGTTCGCAGCCGCGGGCTCAACCACGGTACTCGCACCCGCTGGTACAGGTCTCGCGGACCGTGACACGGCTGAGCGCGGGCAGCACCGGCTTCAGCCGCTCCCAGATCCAGATCGCCAGATGCTCGCTGGTCGGGTTCTCCAGACCCGGCACCTCGTTAAGATAATGGTGATCGAGCGCCTCATGCACGGGCGTGAACGCGGTCTTCAGGGCCGAGAAATCGCAGACCCAGCCCGAAACCGGATCGAGGGGCCCATCGACGTGCACGCCGATGCGGAACGAGTGCCCGTGGAGGCGGGCACATTTGTGCCCGGGCGGAACATTGGGCAGACGATGGGCCGCCTCGAGGCGGAATTCCTTGAATATCTCCATGGTCGGACTGTACCGGAGAGCGGCCCGGCCGTCATGAGCGAGTGTCGGCGGCGCGCAACACACCGTGCGGCGGCGAAGCGGTAACATTGGGCGATGAGTTCGCGATCCCGACCGCTCCTGCTGATCGTCACGGTGTTCTGGATTTACGTGGCGCTCTCGGACGTGCTCTACGCCAACCAGTTGCAGTCGAGCCTCACGGCGATGCACGTCGACCTGTTCACGCGCTGGCAGGCGCGGCTCCTGCAGCATCTGCTGCTGTACCCCGTCCTGCTCGGGTGCGTCTGGACCTCACTGCGCGTGGGATGGCAGCCGATCCTGCGGCGTCTGCCCCTGCAGGCGCTTATGGCGTTGGGGTTCGCGATCCTGGCCGAGCCGGCACTCTGGCTCGGAGATGCCGCCCTGGTCGGGGCGCATCGGGCGCTGCTGCAGTTCACCACGGCCACTGGCACCGGGCCGCCACAGTTGCTGCCGCTGATCCAGATCTGGGTGGCCAGCGCAACCAGCTTCCTGCTGACGTATGGGTTCGGGTTGGCGCTCGCCACCGGGTTCGACGTCTATCGCCGTTTGCGCGATTCGCACATCCGCTCCGCGGCGCTCGAACGGGCGCTGTCGGCGGCGCACCTCGCGGCGCTGCGCATGCAGCTCTCGCCGCACTCGCTATTCAATCTGCTCAACACCATCCAAGGACAGATCGATGGCGATCCGGCCGATGCGCGTACCATGATCGTGCAGCTCGCCGACTTGTTGCGTCGCCTCCTGTATGCCGGGGAGCGGGAGTTCTCGCATCTTGCCGACGAGCTGCAATTCGCGCGGCTGTATCTGGGGTTGCAGCAGCGGCGCTTCGCGGACCGGCTGACCGTATCGGTGCCGGTTCCGGAACGCGCGCCGCAGGCCTGGGTGCCGAGTCTGATTCTGCAGCCGCTGGTCGAGAATGCGGTGGTACATGGGCTCGCCAGCCACCTCGATGCGGTGCAGATTCGGGTCGAAGCGCTCGCGGACGCGACGCAGCTGATATTGCGTGTAACCAACACCATCGGCGGGAATGATGCGGTCGGCAGGGACGGGATCGGCCTGAAGAACGTGCGCGAGCGCCTGGCGATCCAGTTCGGCGAGCAGGCCGTGTTCGAGGCGGCCGCGCGATCCGGCGGGCAGTGGGTCGCCGAAATCCGCATGCCGCTGCTGCTCGAGGTGAGCGAGCCGGTGGTGACGCCGGTGGCGGCCTGAGGCGCGCATTCGGGTGAATGATTCGAACCGCACGCTGCGGCGCGCTTCGGTGGTCGGACTGTCGGTGCTGACCGGCGTCAACCTGCTCAACTATCTGGATCGCTACGTCGTCTCCGCGCTCCTGCCCGCGCTGCAGCGCGCGCCCATGGGGCTCGATGACTTCCAGCTCGGTACGCTGATGAGCGGCTTTCTCATCGTGTACCTGCTGACGGCGCCGATCTTCGGGCGCCTGGGTGATCGCGGCTCACGGACCCGGCCGATCGCAATCGGAGTCCTGATCTGGAGCCTGGCCACGGGTCTGTCGGGGCTTGCGCACAATTACGTGCAGTTGCTCGGCGCGCGGGCCGTGGTGGGAATTGGCGAGGCCGCCTACGGCACCATCGCGCCATCACTCCTGGCCGATTATTTCGTGCGGCGCACCCGCGGCCGGGCCTTCGCTGTGTTCAACATGGCGATCCCGGTGGGCGCGGCGCTTGGTTACATCGTTGGGGGCATCGTCCTGGTGCATTACGGTTGGCGCGACGCGTTCTATGTGGCAGGCATCCCGGGGATCGTACTGGCAATGTGGATCTGGCGCCTGCCCGACCCACCGCGTGGCGCACGCGACAGCGATGATGTCTCGGTCGCCGCCGGCGGTGGGTTGGCGCTCGGGGTTCAGCCGGGGTCCTGGGCCGTCTATGCGCGCCTCGTGCGCCAGAAGCCCTACCTGCTCACCGTGCTCGGCTATGCGGCCTATACCT
Organism: Gammaproteobacteria bacterium; assembly: GCA_027366635.1. Lineage (GTDB taxonomy): Bacteria > Pseudomonadota > Gammaproteobacteria > Steroidobacterales > Steroidobacteraceae > 13-2-20CM-66-19. The sequence continues at coordinate 6,919 of DAHXNE010000068.1, forward strand.
TCGCACTCGGCGGGCTGGCGGTGTGGATGCCCACGTTCCTCGAGCAGGTGCGGGGCGTGTCAACCGCTCAAGCCACCGAGGGTTTCGGGGCCATCGTGGTCGTTACCGGGTTCGTGGGCACCTTCGTGGGCGGGTGGCTCGGGGATCACTGGCTGAAGTTCTCGCGCCAGGCTTACCTGTGGATGTCGGGGTGGGCGACGTTGCTGGCGGTTCCGGCGACGTATCTGGCGCTCGCCTCGAGTTCGCCCTCGGTCTTCTATGGGGCGCTCGTGGTGGCCCAGCTGTTGCTGTTCATGTCCACCGGGCCGATCAACACGGCGATCGTCAACCTGGTCACGCCCGCGGAGCGCGCCTGCGCGGTGGCGCTCAGCATCTTCGTCATCCACGCGCTGGGGGATGCAATCTCCCCCACCATCATCGGCGGGATGTCCGATGTGACCTCGCTCGGGGCGGCGGTCATGATCGTGCCGTTCGCGGTGGTCGTGAGCGGGTTGCTCTGGCTGTGGGCGGCCCGGGCTGACGCCAAGGCCGCGGCCGAGCTGAGCGCCGCCCGGTAGGAACACGGCCGCGCCCGCTGCGGGGCCGGCGGGTGTGAGGCAGCGCAGAGCGGGCGCCGATTCCGCCGTGCTGTGCCGGTGCCGGCTCCGAGCTTACTTGGCGACGAAGGCCCGCTCGATCACGTAGTCGCCGGTCTCCCCGATGTGCGGCGACATCTGGAAGCCGCGGCCGTCGAGCAGGGCGCAGGTGTCCGTGAGCATGGTGGGACTGCCGCACACCATGGCGCGGTCCTCGCCGGGATCGAGCGGCGGCAGTCCCAGATCGTAGGACAGCCGTCCGGACTCGATGAGGTGCGTGAGCCGGCCGCGGTTGACGTGCGGCTCACGCGTCACAGCCGGGTAGTACAACAGTTTCTCGCGCACCCATTCGCCGAGCAGCTCGTGGGCCCTGAGCTCCTCGATGCGGTGCTTGAGCACGGCCGTCTCGCGCGCCCAGCGCACACCGTGCACGAAGATCACTTTCTCGAACCGCTCATAGGCTTCCGGGTCCTTGATGACGCTCATGAAGGGCGCCGCTCCGGTGCCAGTGGACAGCAGGTACAGGCGCTTGCCGGGCTTCAGATCGGGCAGCACCAGTGTTCCGGTGGGCTTGCGGCTGACCAATACCTCATCGCCCTCACGGATATGTTGCAGGCGGGAGGTGAGCGGGCCGTCGGGCACCTTGATGCTGAGGAACTCCAGGTGTTCCTCGTGATTGGCGCTGGCGATGCTGTAGGCGCGCAACAGCGGCCGGTCATTCACCTCGAGCCCGACCATGACGAACTGGCCGTTCTCGAAGCGCAGACCCGCATCCCGGGTGGTGGTAAAAGTGAATTGCGTGTCGGTCCAATGCCGGACCGACAGTACCCGCTCCGTTCCAATCGCCGCCACGTCTGCTACCTCTCTGTTCGGACCCGAGCATCGGCGGCGCGCATTTTAATGGGCCATCGGCTGAATTGGGGTGAATTTGCGGCATGTCCTTATGCCGCTGAGGCATTTCGGCCCATGGGTCGGCGCAGTGCGACATTAGCCCAGACTCGGCCCTGAGTTGAGCGGGTTCTGACCGCACACGCAGGGCCTCGGTCCCGCAGGACCTTCCCAACCGGTTCGCGCATCGTTGCGGCCGGCCTGGCCTCGCTCGGCTGGGCCGGGCGGCATCCCGGATCCGCTCCACGCGCTCGAGGTCCCGCCCTCTCGGCGCTAGAGGCTTTCGCATGGCTGATTTTGGATACAGCTTTTCGAACCGATGCAAGGTTTGGGCGAAATCGTACCGGCCGGCGGACGTCCCGCTACGCGGTGATTTAAACCGCCGGGCTCGCTCACATCGGGTGCGCTTCGCGGCGGCTGCTAAGATCGGCTGGCCGCGTCGGGCGGCCTGACGGCGAGTACTGGACATGGGGCAAGAAGGCCAGCGTGCAGACCTGCGGGGGCGGACCCTGTTCATCACGGGCGCGAGCCGGGGGATCGGGCTCGCCATCGCGCTGCGGGCGGCGCGCGAGGGCGCGAACGTGGCCGTGGCCGCCAAGACCACCGAGCCGCACCCGAAACTGCCGGGCACGATTTACACGGCCGCCGAGCAGATCGAGGCCGCTGGCGGCAAGGCGCTGGCGCTTGCGGTCGATATTCGCGATGACGAGCAGGTCCACTCGGCAATCGAGCGGACCGCCGCGGTGTTCGGCGGCATCGATATCCTGGTCAACAATGCCAGCGCCATCAGTCTGACGCCGACACGCGCCACCGAGATGCGTCGCTTCGATCTGATGCATGCCGTCAACACGCGCGGTACGCTGTTGTGCAGCAAGCTCGCTTGCGCCCATCTGGCGCGCTCGGCCAATCCGCACATCCTGGTGCTCGCGCCGCCGCTGCAGCTCGAGCCGCGCTGGTTCGCGCCGCATCTGCCGTATTCGCTGGCGAAGTACGGCATGAGCCTGTGCGTGTTGGGACTCGCCGGAGAGCTCGCCGCGGAGGGCATTGCGGTGAATGCGCTCTGGCCGCGCACCGTCATCGGCACGGCCGCGCTGCAGGTGGCTCTGCGCGGCGCGCCCGCCGACGCGTTGCGCCGCGTGCGCTCGCCCGAGATCGTCGCCGAGGCTGCCTGCGCGCTGCTCAAGCGCGACAGCCGGGCTTTCACCGGGCAGTTCTGCATCGATGAGCAGGTGCTGCGCGAGGAGGGCGTCAGTGATTTCTCGCCGTATCGCGACCCATCGATGCGCGACGAGGATTTGCTGCCGGATCTGTTCGTGTAGTCGAGAGCCGCCCGCGCGCCGGGCCTGCGGGCTGCTCAGGTGATACGGTGGCCAAGCTCGATGCCAGCCAGCTCGTAGCCCTTCCTGAAGTCACGAATGTGTCGAGCCATCCAGGCGCGCGCCGCCTCGCTGTCGCGCTCGCCGACGGCCTCGAGTATGCGCCGCTGAGCCGCGGTGATGCGCGAGCGCGCCTGCGGCACCTGATCGATCATGTCGCGCAGCGAGGGTTCGAGCAGCTGGATCAGAGGTTCGTGTACGAGGGCGAGCACCTGGTTGTGGGTGGCTGCCCCCAGGGCGCGGAAGAACTCCGCCGTGTGATGCACCGCCGCGTCGGTCGCGCGGTTCTCGGCACCGAATAGACGGTAAGCGCGCGTCAAGCGCTCCAGGTCCGATGTGCTGCGCGCGCGTGCGGCGACCTCGGCGATGGGCGGCTCGAAATGGCTGAGCGCCTCCCATACGTCGAGGAAGGTGACGTCGTGCAGTGCCAAGGCGCGGCTGACGTCCCGCGCCACCTCGCCGTGCCGGGGGCGGCTGACGGTCATGCGCTTGGAGCCCGGGCGACGCTCGAGCAGGCCGCTGCACTCGAGTTCGCGCAGGGCCTCGCGAATCGTCGAGCGATTGACGCCCAGCTGACGGGCAAGCTCGGTCTCCGGAGGCAAGCGTTCGCCGTCGC
>DAHXNE010000070.1 GCA_027366635.1 Gammaproteobacteria bacterium
GGCGAGCTGCTGATCCTGCCGCTCGGCGCGCTCGAGGGCGGCTTGCAGCGCGGCTCGGGTGCGCAGCATTTCGATGCACACGCCGAGATCGTCGCCGAGACGCCGGAACAGCTCGAGCTGCTGGGCGTCGACCGCCGTCGTGCGCCCGGAGTAGACGCTCAGCAACACCGCCAGGGCGCCACCCGGCAGGCATATGGGCAGTACGAACGAGGAGCGCAGACCGAAGTTGACGGCCCGGGCGCACCACGGGCTGAAGCGCTCGTCGGCCCTGAGATCGTCGTTGAACTGTACCTCGCCGGTGCGAATGGCGCGGCCCATCGGTCCATTGCCGAGCGCAGAATCGTCCCAGCGGACGGCGAGTCCCTCGGTGTACGCGACTGCCTCGCCGGCGGCGGCCACGATCCGCACCGTGCGCTCGGGCGTCTGCTCGGCGATGCTGACCGTCACCAGCGCAAACGGGTCCGCCTTGCACAGCGCTGCGCAGATCGACTGATACAACTGCGTCTCGCCCGTAGCCCGCACCAGGGCACAGTGCGCGTCGTTGACCGCCGCGAGAACCCAATTGAGCCGCTCGGCGGCATTGGGCCGCGTTTGCTTGCGAGCCGAGCGCTTGGTCGTGCTGCGTTCGAGCAATACTGCTCTCCCCGGCACAGGGGTCGCCGCGGGATGGGTTGTGGTGACTCAATCTAGCGCGCGGCCCGAACCGGGTCAACGAAGGCGGGCGATCGCCGCTCAGGAGGGCTGTGAGGCGCTCGTGAGCGGGGCTGGCACTTCACTCAGCAGACGCATCAGGTCCGTCAGCGGCTTGGGACGGCCGAACAGATAGCCTTGCGCGATCTCGCAGCCGATGCTGGTGAGCAGATCACGCTGGAATGTCGTCTCGACGCCCTCGATCACCAGGTCCATGCCGAGTCCGCGCGCCATTGAGACGATGGCCTTCAGAATCGAGATGTCGGCATGTGCCCCGGGTCGCAGATGCCGAATGAAGCTGCGGTCGAGTTTAAGTTTGTCGACCGGCAGTTGACGCAGGTATTGCAGCGAGGAGTAGCCGGCACCGAAGTCATCGATGGCGATGCGTACACCGAGCTCACGCAGTGCGCAGAGCACGTGCGACGTTTCGGCGGTCTGTTCGATCAGGACCGTTTCGGTCAGTTCGAGCTCAAGCATGCGTGCGTCGACGCCGCTGTCGGCGAGCGCGCCTTGCACGGTTTGCAGGAAGGCGCAGTCCGCGATCTGTACTCCGGAGACGTTCACGGAGATCTGCGCAAGCGGCAGTCCGGCGGCACGGCAGCGGCGGAGCGCGTGCAGAGCATCGCCCAGGATCCACTCGCCGAGAGGGCCAATCAGGCCGGATTCCTCGGCGATCGGGATGAAGCTATCGGGCGTCTGCATGCCAAGCAGCGGATGGTTCCAGCGTACCAGCGCCTCGGCCCCGAGCACCCGGCCGGTGTGCAGTTGCACGATCGGCTGGTAGTACAGCTCGAATTCGCGGCGCTCGATCGCCGCGCGCAGGGACTGCTTGACGATGACCTGCGTGCGCAGTTGGTCGTCGATCTCGCTGCTGTAGAGACTGACGCTCGGCCGGGCCGCGCGTTTGCAGGCGTGTAGCGCGATGTCGGCGTGTTGGGCGAACTCGGTGGCGCTGCACGCTCCGGCCGCAACCGGCGGGTCGGCCGCCTCGTGGCACAACCCGATTCGCGCCGCGAGATTGATCGATCCATCGGCGAGCGGAAAAGGCGCCGAAAGAATGGCCGCGGCGTCGGCGGCGATCTGCCGCGCGCCGTCCTGCGACTCGGCGCCCGCGCCGAGTACGGCGAACTGGTCCGCCTGCATCCGGTAGACGCGGCTGCCGGGCGGAAAGGCGGCGCGCAGCCGTGCGGCGATCGCCGTGAGGATCTGATCGCCTGTGGCCGTGCCGTAGGTATCGTTGATCTCGTGAAAGCGCACGAAGTCGACCATGAACAGCGTCGCGGACCGGCTGCTCGCGCGCGCATCGTGCAGATAATCGGCCAGCTCGGCGTGGAATTTCTGCGCGTTCGACAGCCGGGTGAGCGGATCATGGTCGCGCAGGTAGTTCAGCTCTGCCCGGACGGCTTTCTCCGGCGTGACGTCGAGTGTCACCCCGTTCCAGGCGATGTCGCCGTTCGCTCGCCGCACGGGCCGGGCGCGCGAGCGCAGCCAGCGCCGCTCGCCGTCGCGCCGTTCGATGACGAACTCCAGATCGACGCTGGAGAGTGTCTTGGCGGAACGCCTCCAGCTCTGTACCACCCGTGGGCGGTCGGCGGGCAGGATCATGGCAAACAGCTCGTTTGGCTCGAGCGGCGCGTCGGGGTCGAAACCGAACAGACCTGCCGCCGAGCGTCCGAGGTAGGTGAACGCCAGGCGTCCGTCGGTGTGACGGGTGAGCTGGTAGATGAACCCGGGGACGGTGGCGGCGATCCCCTCGAGCATTTGCGCGAACTGATCGTGCGCCTCCTGCGTCTTGTGCCGCAGGGTGACGTCGGTGAGCGCGCCGGCGAAGGCGATGATCCGACCGTTGGTATCGCGCACCGGGGTGATGGCCAGCTGATTCCAAAACGGCGTGCCATCCTTGCGGTAATTGACCAGCTCGCAGCGCACCGGATCGCCCGAGCGCAGCGCAGCGCCGATCCGCGCCACGGCCGCACGGTCAGTGTCCGGTCCCTGCAGGAAGCGGCAGTTTCGCCCGAGCAGTTCGTGCTCGGCGTAGCCGGTGATCGCCAGCATCGCCGGGTTGACCCGCACGATCGGCTGATCGGGGTGGGTCGCGTCGACATACACGATGCCGCTGTCTGTCGCCTCGATGATCGCCGTATGCGGCAGTGCCGGCACCGGATCGCTGCGCCCTTCGACGCCCGAGAGCGCGAACAGCCGTGACCGGGGCAAGCGACCCGGATTACTGCAATGACACAGCCAGTCCAGATGCAGCCGGCGCGCAAACTCCGTGTCGGCCTCCGTGGCGCACTCGCGGCTGAGCAGGGCGATGCCCGCGGCGCGCAGCGCGGCGCATCGGCGGCGCAGCTGGAGCGGATCGGTGCGGAAGCCGTCGGCGAGACAGTCGGCCGGCAGCGCTATGAGGCCCAGTCCCAGAGTCTGGAGCCGCGGCGAGAGCGCGGCGAGCGATCCGAGGGATAGCCCGAGTTTCTGCGCGAACGGGCGTAGCGACTCGAGCATCGCGGCCAGCCTCTCATGGGCCGGGTCCGCCGGCGGCGCATCAATCATCAAGATCAGACGCTCGCGCACGGCCGCGCCTAGTCTGCGACATGCCGGCAGAAACTCCGCCGCGCATCCGGTGTCATCCAGCAGCGCATACGGCACTGGAACGATGTAAGTGTGAGCTATCCCGTCACGCAGATCGCGGTGAACAGCGGCCGTGACCCGCTGCAACAGGCGGCGAGTGCCGCTGCCGCGGTGCGCAGCCGGCAGCGCCAGCGACATGGGGACTGATCGACCGGCAAGGTCGGTTACGGGCCACGATCGCAGCGGAGTCCCCGTGCCGTACGTGACAGGTCGCAAGGCGCGCGGTGCGCGCCACCCATCCTGTGCCATGCGCAGCGTGAGCAGATGCAAGGGCCGCTCGGCTGGAGCCGCGAGGCGTGCCAGCGTGATCTGCGCCGAAGCGACAGATCCGTGCGACCCTCGTATCCGTGCCGCCTTGGTGAGATTCCGGTCGAACTCCAATGGCAGCTGACCGAACTCCGGATCGCTGTCCCAGCCCTCCATGCCGAGCAGCGCCAGGCACTGCTCTCCGATCAGTCCGTCGACCGGACGCTTCAGCAGAGCGCAGAGGGCGGCATTGGCCGCGACGACGCCCCATGCCGCATCGACGATAGCGGCCGGTATGGGCAGCGCGCACAGCAGCGCGCTCAGCCACGGCTCGCTCGGCGTGCCGCCGATGGCATCGCTCACCAGCGTTTCGGCCAGCTCCGAATCGGATTTCATCTTCAGGCTAAGATTCACGTGTCCCGCCTTGGCTCCCGGCGTGATGAGGCCTCTGCACAGGCTTGCAGCGGCGAGGCGCTGTTCCCGGTGGATACAGACTCACCGGCACAATGGTCGCGGTTTCGCAAGTGCATATCGTAGGGGCAGAGGCGCTGCGGCGATGCCGGGGGAAACGTATGCGCAGCGTCGGGAGTTCTTGACTTTTGGCTCACTTGATCGGGCGCTCGCAGCCGGCACAGCATCCCGAGCCGGTACGCCCGGCGCTGCCGGCCATGCCCTTGATGCGCGAGCACTTGCGCGAGCGCCCCGAGCTCGGCGGCGAGGCGAACCGAAACGTGTGCGACCTCGGCGCTTCAAAGCGCCGCGCAGCGGGATGTCCGCCGGCAGGTACGAGTTACACGAAATCTTGCCTCGGTGCGCGCGGCTGAAGTTAAGAGATTAGACCCGTGAGGACCCGTGCCGCGACCGGACGGAACGTACAGCGCGCGGAGCCGATCCGCGATCGCCGCACGGGCCAGCCGAGCGCGGTAAGTTCCCCCGCAAAGAAGCGCGAGCCGGATCGAAGATGCTACCGGATCGAGGGCATGCGTGTGCTGTCAGGAACCGCTGAGCGCACGACCTGGTCTGGGCTTGAAGGGCTGCCGGCGGGCTCAGTCGCTGAGGAAATTTGCGAAGCTCATCGACCGGTAGCGGCGGCTCGAGCGCTGAACCTGCGGACTGGACGGCCTGCGACCCGCGCACCTATGATTCCACGGTGGGGTCTGCGGGCCGGCGAGCGTCCGCCCGAGAGGGATCGGCCGTGAATGACGTTTCACTGGTGCTGTTGGTAATCGCCGGGATCTTCCTGGTGGGCTCGGCGGGAGAAATCGTCTTTGCCCGCACCCACATCCCGGATGTCGTGTGGCTGATCGTGTGCGGCTGGGCGCTCGGGCCGGCTTCCGGCCTGCTCAACAGTCAGGTCCTGCTGCGCATTGCGCCTTATTTCGCGACTTTCGCGCTCGTCATCATCCTCTTCAACGGCGGCACGAGTCTCAAGCTCGACGGGGTTGCCAAGGCTGCGCCGCGCGCGGCGGTGCTCGCGGTGGTGGGCTTTTGCATTTCCGCGGCGGCAGTGGCGGCTCTGAGCATGGTGGCCCAAGCCGTGGGGGTGCTGCCCGCCGGGTGGACATGGCTGCACGGCGCGTTGCTCGGATCGATTCTCGGCGGCTCGAGCGCGATCATCATCCTGCCGGCGATGAGTACCTCGAAGACCGATGAGCGCATCGCCGACGTTCTGAACCTGGAGTCAACTTTCACGGATCCGTTGTGCGTCGTCACGGCGAGCGCGCTGGTGACTGTTCTGCTGCGCTCGCCGTCGGCCGGTGGCGCCGCGACGCTGGTGGTGCTCGCCAAGTCGTTCGGCATCGCCATCTTGGTCGGTGCATGCGCCGGTCTGCTCTGGCTGCTGGTCCTGAATCTGTTGCGCGATCACGAGCACGCTTATCCGATCACGCTGGCCGGCCTGTTGCTCTTGTATGTCTTGATCGACGAACTGGGTGCGAGCGCTGCGATGGGCGTGCTGACATTCGCTGTGATCGTCGGCAACGCGCGCTTCTTCAGTCGCCGCTGGCGCTTTCTGCACGACGTCGATTTGGGCGAGGGAGTCCGCGGCTTTCATGCCCAGATGGCCTTCATCGTCAAGTCGTTTTTCTTCGTGCTGATCGGCGCCTTGCTGACCCCGCCGTGGCCGCTGGTCGCGTTTGGCGTGCTGCTGGGGCTGCTGCTATGGGTCGTGCGGATCCCGGCGGTGCGGCTGTCCACGCTCGGCAGCCGGTTCAAGCGTCCGGAACGCGCGTTGATGAGCGTGGCGCTGCCGCGCGGGATGGCCGCCGGAGTCATGGCTACCATTCCCGCTGCGGAGGGAGTCGCGCATACGCGGGGGCTGGTGACCATCATCTTCGCCTGCATCGTGACGACCATCGCGGTGTTCGCCGTGGGAATGCCGATCGCCGCACGGCGCCTTCCGCACAGCGATGCGCCGTCCGACGCGCAAGGCGGCGCGCACGGTGCTCCTGCGGCGGTCGAAGCGAATGAACGCCCTTCCGGCGACTAACGCCGTCACCGCGCTGGCGGGGGCGCAGCGGCCGCGGCGGCGGACGATACCAGGCCGCGAGAACCTCGAGCACGAAGAAATCGTAGCGGGCCCGCAGCCGGCCGTCGATCACCCGGCACTGATCAGCGCGTGCAGGTGATGAGAGGCGAGGGCGCGCGTAGCACGTGCGTCTTGGCCTCGCGCGAGATGCCCTCGAGCACCGTCCGGTCCCGCGCCACGGTGAACAGCCACGGCTGCTCGTTGACCGAGCTTGGCGCTTGGGTCGCCGCGTCGATGAGTTTCAGCAGGACGGACCGGGGGATGCTCTCGTCAGTGTACTCGCGCACCGCGCGGCGGGAGTAGATGGCCTGTTTGAACTCCATGATGCACCTCGCTGTGCCGCGTACGCGCCGGACCGGTCGGAGGCGAGCGTACAGGGCCTCATGCCACCGTAGCGCCCGCGGCGCAAGCCTCCAATTCGTGTCTCGTACGTACTCAGGGGGCGGAACTTGCGCGCGGACGGGCCATGGGCCGGCACCCGTGCCCGGCCCTCTGGAATATTGCGCTCTGGGCGTGTACCTTTATTTGTATGAGAATTGATCGCCCAGCCGGCGCAGCCCGCCGGAGCGGGCCGCCCCGGTGGCCCGGCGCGCACAGGCGAACGGTGCTCTGAGATCTCGGGGGAGATCCATTGTCAATCGGAGAGCAGTCAGTGAAGAAGAATCGCCTCATTTGCGCCGCCGCTACGCTCGGCGCCGTCATGTTCCTTGGGATCGGAACCGCGCCGGCCGCCACCGCGGTCCGCTCGGTGTTCGGCCGCATGCCGGACGGCCGGCCGGTTTATGCGGTGACGCTGCACAACGCTCATGGGATCACCGTGCGCTTGATCACCTACGGGGCGCGCGTGCAGTCGATCATCACCCCGGATCGCAACGGTCATCTGGCCGACGTCGCTCTCGGCTACGCGAATCTTGCCGGCTACCTCAGCAAGGGCGATGCGTACTTCGGCGCCTCGGTTGGCCGGTATGCCAACCGCATCGCCAACGGCCGCTTCACGCTGGACGGGCACACGTATCAACTCACGATCAACGATGGACCGAATTCCTTGCACGGCGGGCTGATCGGCTTCGATCGGCACATCTGGCACATCACCGCAATCCATCAGGGGCGCAACGCCAGCGTGACCATGCGTCTGGTCAGCCCCAATGGCGATCAGGGCTATCCGGGTCGGCTGACGGTGACGGCGACCTATTCGCTCAATAACAGCAATCGGCTGAGAATCCACTATCGCGCCACCACGAACGCGCCAACGATAGTGAACATCACCAACCATACCTATTGGAATCTCTCCGGCGAGGGCTCCGGAAGCATCCTCAATGAGCGGATCATGATCGCCGGCCGCGAGATGACCCCGGTGAACGCCACGCAGATCCCGACCGGGAAGATCGTGTCGGTCATCGGTACGCCGTACGATTTCCTGAAGATGAAAACCATCGGGCGCGACATCCGCGACGGGCATTCGCGCCAGCTGGTCATCGGCCGCGGCTACGACATGAACTGGGTGATCAGCCGCAAGGCGGTGGCCCGGCCCCGTCTGGTGGCGCGGGTGATCGATCCGGCGTCGGGGCGGGAGATCGAGCTGTATTCCACACAGCCCGGTCTGCAGTTCTACACGGGCAATTATCTCAACGGCACGGTGGTGGGTACCTCGGGACACATCTATCGGCAGAGTGACGGCTTCGTACTCGAGGCGCAGCGTTTCCCGGATGCGCCGAATCATCCGAATTTCGGCTCGGCGGTGCTGCGCCCCGGTCAGCTGTATCAAAACATCATCGTCTATCGCTTCCTGACGGTGGGCGGACACTAGCGGCTCTTGGTCCGCCGCCGATCCCGCGGCGGCCGCGGCGCTCGGGCACCGCGGCCGCCGCAGAAACTGTGCAGCAGGATGTGCTCGCGGCGCCTGACGATCTTGCGCCGCTGCGGATAGCCGAGGGGTCCTGGGCGGATGCCCGGGAAGAGTCGCAGAGCGATCCGCAGGGCGAGGGCGAGCCGGTCGAGGAGTTAGCGCTCGATAATCCGCAGGTGCGCGCGGGTCGAGTGAGCCAAGACAGGCGCCGCTACAAACGCGATGCGCCTCGGGAGCCGGTACTGGGCGGAGCCCGGCGCCCGGCGCCGATCCGCCTGTTGCCGCAAGGCGTACCTTTTGTCTCGGCACCGGATGCGCATAGAATTGCCAATTCCTGCGGACATTAGCTGCCGCGGCACTGTATCTGGGAATCGGAGAATCGAGTGAAGTACCGCGTATTCGGCCGGATCGGCTGGGAAATCTCGGAAATCAGCTTTGGCGCTTGGGCGGTGGGTGGAGCCTGGGGGACCGTCGATGACGAGCAGTCGATCGCGGCGATGAAGCGCGCTCTGGACCTAGGGGTCAATTTCTTCGACACGGCCGACGTCTACGGCGACGGACGCTCCGAGCGACTGCTACAGCGGTTGCGCCGTGAGACGAAGATGCCGTTCCACGTCGCGACCAAGGCCGGGCGACGCCTGAGCGCGCAGCTCGCATCCGGCTACACCAAGGAGAACCTCACGGCATTCGTCGAGCGCTCGCTGCGAAACATCGGGGTCGAGTCCCTCGAGCTCGTCCAGCTGCATTGTCCGCCGACCGAAGCGTATTACCGGCCGGAGATCTTCGCGGTCATGGATGAGCTGGTGAAGGCGGGCAAGATCCAGCACTACGGGGTCAGCGTCGAGCGAGTCGAGGAGGCGCTGAAGGCGATCGAGTTCCCGAACGTCGAATCCGTGCAGATCATCTTCAACATGTTCCGGCAGCGTCCCGCGGAGCGGTTGCTCGCCGAAGCGGCGCGTCGCGGCGTGGCGACCATCATCCGCGTTCCGCTGGCCTCGGGCATGCTCACCGGCAAGCTTACCGCCGCCTCGACCTTCGCTCCCGACGATCACCGCGCTTTCAATCGCCACGGGGAAGCGTTCGATGTGGGAGAGACGTTCTCGGGCGTGCCGTATCCGGTCGGGCTCGCAGCGGTCGATGAGCTCGGATCGCTGGTGCAGCCGGGCGCGACGCTGGCGCAATTGGCGCTGCGGTGGATCCTGATGTTCGATGGCGTGTCCACGATCATTCCCGGGGCGAAAAATCCGGCCCAAGTGGCGGACAACTGTGCGGCTTCGGCGCTGCCGGCGCTGACGGAAGCGCAAATGCGCACGGTGCGCGACATCTACGACCGCCGCATCCGCGAGCACGTGCACGCGCGCTGGTAGGCGGATTGGGATCCGACGAGGCATAGCGATCGCCCGGCGCCGGTGCGCACATGAGCGACAAGCTGAAGGCCGACTCACTCTCGTTCTTCGAGTCGATCGTCATGGGCGTGGCCGGCAGCGCGCCCGGGTTTTCGATCGCGGTGGCGATCTCCGGCCTGCTGGCCACGGCAGGTGACTTCTCGTTGAACGCGGTGCTGATTTTCGCGCTGCCGATGCTCGGTATCGCGATCGCCTACCAAGGTCTGAATGGGAAATTCGCCAACGCCGGCGCCGCCTACGAGTGGACCAAGCTCGGTTTCGGCAAGTTGCCCGGGTACTTCTCGGGCTGGGCGCTCCTGGTCGCATCGATGGTCTTCATGGTCACCGGCAGTGTGCCGCTCGGCACCGCGACGATTGATCTGGTTGCGCCGGCACTCGCCGGTCATGTGCTGCTCACGACCGGCATCGGCGCGGTCTGGTTCGTGGCTATCGGCCTGGTCTTGATCGCCGGGATCGAAATCACCAGCCGGGTGCAGGTGGTGATGACCTCGATCGAGCTGTCGATTCTGTTCGCGATCTCGGTTGCCGCGTTCCTGCGCACCGCGGGCGGACACGGGGTCAATCCGTTCTCGTGGAGCTGGTTCGGCTGGCACTATTCGCGGACGAGTTTCGCGTCCTCGGCGCTGATCGTCGTCTTTCTCTATTGGGGCTGGGACGTCACCGCGAATCTCTCGGAGGAGACCCGCAACGACCGTCCGAATGCGGCGGGCGATGGCGGCTTTCTGAGCGTGTTCGTGACGATTGCATCTTTCATCGCGTTCACGGCGGCGACGCTGATGCTGTTCTCGCTGCGTGAGTCGTCCGGATTCTCGGACAACCTGATCTATCAGGTCGCGATCGCGGCCGGTCTGGGCAAGGTCGGCGGCTACGCCGCCGCGCTGGCCTTGATTCTCTCCAGCATTGCCACACTCGAGACGACGATGCTGCAGTTCTCGCGCACCCTGTTCGCGATGGGGCGCGACCGCGCACTGCCGGGCTACTTCGGCGAGGTGCACGCGCGTACCGTCACACCCGTGCGCACGATGTACCTGCTGCTCGCGGTAGGACTCGTCGTGATCTTCACCTCGAGCCTCCTGCCGTCGATTGCCTCGATTCTGGCCGATTCGGTCAATGCGATCGCCGTGCAGGTCGCCTACTATTACGGCCTCGCGGGACTGACTTGCGGGTGGCTCTACCGGTCCAGCTACCGGGAGTCGCTCGGAACATTCCTGAAATACGTGGTGGCGCCAGTCGTGAGCGCCATCGTGCTGATGACGCTGGGGCTTTACGCGATCACGACGTTCGATATGACCACGCGGATCGTCGGCATCGGCGGTCTCGCCGCCGGAATTCTGTTCTTTCGGCCCGGAGGCTATCGGCGCATCGCCGCGGCGGTGTCGGTTTCATGAGACCGCTGCCGAGTGAGCTTCTCGGGCGCTCATGTGGACGCGAAGCGCGTAAAATGCCGAGGGCCGCGTACGTATGCCGTCGTCGCCACGATGGGTCGAGGGCTCGTGCGGCGGATGCGCATTGCGCATTGTGCGGATTTCGATCAAAGAAGCGCCGGAGTTCCTGGCGGGTGTCGAGGAGGACGTCCATGGCAACGATCAAAGTGCTGCAAAATGGCCCCTATCAGGTCGAGGGAGACGACGTGATGGCCGTCGACTCGAGTGGGGCGAAGTATGCGCTGGCCAAGCGCCCGTTCTATCTGTGCCGATGCGGAGCCTCGAAGAACAAACCGTTCTGCGACGGCACGCATGCCAAGATCGGCTTCAAGGCCGCTGAGGCCGCCGTACCCGGCGCGGGCGGGCCGTCCAAGGATTGAGCGCAAAGGGTTGCGCCGAGGCGAATGCCGGAGCCGGTATCCCGGATTTCGTGCGCTGCGGTCAAACGTCCGGGTACGGGGTGTCAATTCGTTTGCCGCGTCCCATCGCGCGCGCGTGGCTGCGCTGCAACGTCAAAACGAGGGATGAAATCCATGCAACAACGCGAACTCGGCCGCAATGGTCTGAAAGTCTCTTCCATTGGCCTGGGCTGCATGGGCATCAGCTTCAGTTATGCCACGAAGCTCTCGAAGGAGGAGGGCGTCGCGCTGATCCGCGCCGCGGCGGAGCGAGGTGTCACCTTCTTCGATACCGCCGAAGTCTATGGTCCGTTCACGAACGAGGAGGTCGTGGGTGCGGCGCTGCGGCCCATCCGCGAGCAGGTGGTGGTCGCCACCAAATTCGGCTTTGACATCGATCCGCTCACCGCTCAACCCCACGGCATCAGCAGCCGGCCCGAGGTCATTCGCCGTGCGGTCGAAGGCTCATTGAAACGTCTCGGTATGGAAACCATCGATCTCCTTTACCAGCACCGTGTTGATCCCGATGTGGCGATCGAGGACGTTGCCGGAACCGTCAAGGAGCTGATCGCCGAGGGAAAGGTCAAACACTTCGGCATGTCCGAGCCCGGAGTTCGGACGCTGCGGCGCGCTCATGCCGTGCAGCCGGTGGCGGCGCTGCAAAACGAGTACTCGCTGTGGTGGCGCGCCCCGGAGACGAACGGCATCCTCCAGGCGTGCGACGAGCTCGGGATCGGCTTCGTCCCGTACAGCCCGCTCGGTAAGGGCTTTCTGACCGGCGCGATGAACAAGGACACGAAGCTGGCGAAGAATGACTTCCGCAGTTCCGTGCCGCGCTTCTCGCCGCAGGCGATGGAGAAGAACCAAGCGTTTGTCGATCTGCTGAGGCGCGTTGCCACGGACAAGGGCGCGACGCCGGCCCAGATCGCGCTTGCGTGGGTGCTGGCTCAGCGACCCTACATGGTGCCGATCCCGGGCACGACCAAGCTTCATCGTCTGGAGGAGAATATTGCCGCTGCCGATGTCGAGCTGACCGAGAGCGATCTGCGGAAGATCGATGAGGCCGCTTCGCACATCCAGGCCGAGGGTGAGCGCTACGCGCCGCAGCAGCTGGCCATGGTGGGGCGCGAGGCGCCGCCAGCCCCTGGCGCGTAGGCAGCCCCCCCGGGTGCCGCCGTCCCAGTTGGCCGACGAGTCACGTTACGTGACCTTTGAAGGAGATCGCTATGGCTGTAAAGCCCTTTCCTACGCACGCGCGCAAGTCTTTCGGCGACGTTACGCCCAAGCTCGCGGAATTGACCGATGAGGTGTTGTTTGGCGATATCTGGGAGCGCAAGCAGCTCTCGAAGCGCGATCGCAGCCTCGTGACCTGTGCGGCGCTGATCGCGCTCGGCAAGACCGAGCAGATGAGCTTCCACTTTCCCCGCGCGATCGAGAACGGTGTCACCAAGGAGGAGCTTGTCGAGGTGATCACTCATCTCGCGTTCTACGCCGGGTGGCCCAGCGCCATGTCCGCAGTGACGAAGCTCAAGGAATTGCTGTGACGGCGTCCGCGCTGAACACGGGCGTTCCGCGCATCAGGGGTGCGGGTAGGCGTGGGTGTATGGAGGGCCAGATGTGCGGATAGAGTTGCTGTGGCGGTCTCTTCAGGCCGTTTCCGCGGGTGTCGCCGCGCAGCACCGACATGCCGCCGTATTGGCATCGATTGCCGCCGGACGATGTACAGGCGGCAATGCTCTGGCCGAAATCATCATTTGCCCGCTCTGGAGCGAAGTGTTCCACGCTTGCGGTCACTAGCGCTGATTCGACGTGGCGGAATGCGCCATGTTCGAAGGGGCGGATGCGGTCAGTGGTCGGCCGCGCGATCCAGTCGGGCATTTGCCATCGGCGAAGTTCGAGGCGGAGTACGTTCGTCAGCAATTCGCCCGGCCCTGACGGCCGGTTCCTAACCCGTGGCTCTCGGGAATACCCGGGGTGGTTCGGTATTCCCACTCCGAGTTTCATCAGGGCGATGATGGAGATGGAATTGGCGGCTTCGACGCTCGACTGTCAGGCGATGACGCTGAGAGCGGCCCGGCCAATTCCAGCCTTGCGCAGTTCGGATGACACGCTGGTGGGGCGCTGACGGGTTCAGTACACCGATGCGTCACGCGGTCGTCATGATACCGGGTTAGTCAACACCCGCGGTCGGATCGCTCACGCTCATTGGCTTCTTGGGCTCCCGACCGATTGCGGGGCGCACCATTGGCCCGGTACCCCGCGATGCGCCGCCGTGTGATCGGCGAGTCAGTTTCCGTGTAATTCGGCCGGTCTGAACGTCGAGGTTTTCTTCTCGTCCGTTTTCTTCGTACGAGCTTATCTCAAGCGTCTTGTTCTCCCCGGTTTTGCGGCCGGCGGCGTGCCGTCATGGTGGCCGGCGGTCGGGCTGCGCCTGCTTGGCAAAATGTGCCCCAGGGGGAGCGCATGGCGAACAAGAACGAGTGCAAGTGCCTGGCCTGCGGGGAGGTTTTCTCTGCCGATCTCCGCAACTGCGGTCGGCAGAAGTATTGTGGCAAGCCGGAGTGCCAGCGTGCGAGCAAGACGGCCAGCCAGCGTCGCTGGTTGAGCAAGCCGCAGAACCGCCACTACTTCCGCGACGCCGAGAACGCCGCCCGGGTGCGGCGCTGGCGGGAAGCCCATCCGGGCTACTGGCGGAACACCACACGCTATCGGCGCCGTGCGTTACAAGAGACCTCACCTGCTACGTCATTGATTTCGCAGGAAAATGTTTTCGCAGACTCCCCCCTGTTACAAGAAGTCTTGAGCGCGTCGGGCCCGCTTTTTATAGGGCTGATCGCCACGCTCTCGGGCTCTCCGTTACAAGAAGACATAGCAGCCGCCTCCCGCCGCCTTGTACAACTCGGCCACGACATCCTCTCCGGTGGAACCGATCGTGGTGATCAAGCGAGTACTGCGCCCTGAGCGGCTACGCCGGGTGCCGGCCCAGTTCAGCTGGGTCGATCAACGCCTGATCCGCGACGGATATCTCGAGCGCTGCGACGCACCGGCATTGGCGCTGTATCTGTTGCTGGTCACCGTCGCCGACGCGCAGGGGCTGAGCTATTACGGGGAAGCCACCATCTGCCGCCTGCTCTCGCTGGATTCCGAGCGACTGGAGCGGGCCCGCCGGGATCTGGTGGCCGTCGGATTGATCGCCTATCGGCGCCCGCTCTACCAAGTGCTGGCCCTCGATTCGCCACCGCCGCCGCGGATCCCCGGCGTTGAGCCCCTGCAGGCCGCCCTCTTGCGTCTACCGGTCTTGGCCACCCGGCGCACGGCGAGCAGCGCGTGAGCTCGCCATGATCGACTACGAGACCTACTGCAAGATCCACGATCACCGCACCCGCCAGGGCCTCTCGGTCACGCAGACGGCGCGCTCGCTCGGGTTGCACCCGGAGACCGTCTCCAAGTGGTCGCGGATCGCGGTCTACCGCGCACCGGTACAGCCCAAGCGACCCAGCCGCCTCGATCCCTACAAGGGCCAGATCGTGCGCTGGCTCGATGAGCATCCCTTGAGCGCACAGCAGGTATTCCAACGCCTGCGGGCAGCGGGTTTCATCGGCGGGATCAGCATCATCAAGGACTACGTGCGCCTCATCCGACCGCCGAAGCACAAGGCGTTCTTGAAGCTCGACTTCGCCAGCGGAGAAGCCGCGCAGGTCGATTGGGGAGAGTACGGCACGATCGCCGTTGGCAACACGCGCCGCAAGCTTTCCTTCTTCGTGATGATCGGTGGTTGACCACAGATCATCACGAACAACCACGGTCGGCGGTACTTGCCGTTGCGGTAGAGCGTCGGGGCGCCCTGGCCGAAATCCACTTGTGCCTCTTCGCCGGCAGGGTATTCAAGGACGTCGTAGCGCTCGGGGTCGCGCGCCTTGAGCGTGCGCACGAAG
>DAHXNE010000013.1 GCA_027366635.1 Gammaproteobacteria bacterium
CGAGTTGTATTCAGGGAAGCCGTCGCAATGCTCCGCCACGGGCACCACGTAGCGCGCGCCGGCACGCTTGAACAGCGCGGCCCAGGCTTTGGGGTTGAACTTCGACATGGTGAACTTCGGAATGAAATTCTTGTAGCCGAATTTCGATTGCGGTCCATACACCGCGCGCTCGTAGTCGTAGGCCAGCGAATCCTTCACGTACATGTTGCGCGAGTACCATTCGTTCTGAAACGCCGGCACCGAGAACACGCCCCAGTGGATGAAGATGCCGAATTTGGCGTTGCGAAACCAGCGCGGCGTGTGATAGGCCTCGAGCGAGCGCCAGGAGGCCTTGAACGGACCGCGGTGCACGCCGGCGGCAACCCTGTCCATCTGCTGGTGCAGCAGCTTTTCGTAGTCTTTCGGTTCGTTCCACAGGGGCGGAAAGGTGTGGACGCTGTAGACCGGGTGTGCCGCCGCTGGGGCCGCGGTGGCACCGGCGAACGGCTGACCGCAGGCGACTGACAGCGCCGCCAGGCAGGCAAGGCTCAGCGCGCGCCGCAACGCGCTACGCGTGCCGCGCACGGGGGAGGTCGGGCAATCGGACATAGCAGCCTCTTTGGGTCACAGAGCGATGGGAAAATCAGGAAATGCTCGGGCGCTCCAGCACGGCGACGCCCTGCGAGCGCAGCCTTACCGTGCGCAGGATCCGTCCCGGGTGCAGGACGTCGTGCATCGCATAGGGCAGGCGGACCGCACGGAGCCGCTTGCCATGATTGATGATGATGACGACCTCACGGCCGTCTCCGACGCGACGCATCAGCTCGACGCCGCGCGGCAGAACACCGAAAGGTGAGCGCACGCCGGCTGCGGCGAGCCTGTGCGCAACGAACGCGTGCATCAGGCGCCGATTCAGAATCGTACCAAGATAAATGATTGCGCCCCGCCCGTAGCGGTGCTCGAGGGCGGCCGGCGTGCCGCTGAGCCAGGCATTGCCCGCGCCGTAGCGCAACAGCACTCTGGTGGCGCTCGAATGCGGCGTCAGCGCCTCGGCCCAGATGCGGCCGGTGCCCCGACCCATGGAGCCGGAGACGCTGACTCGCGAAACGAGCGCGTAATACTGCTGGACCCGGCCGCCGAGCAGCGGTACCAGTGGACCCGGCTGGCGCTCCACGTTCAGGCGATTGTACCGGTCCTTCATGCCGCTGCGCGGCCCGAGCACGAGTACACCGCCGCCGAGCACATAGCGGCGCAGGTGCCGGGCGAGTTTCGCGGAGATGACATTCAGACTGGGCGCAAACACGATTTTGTAGCGCTGCAGCGGCGCGCGTGCCGAGACGATGTCGACCGAGTGCGTCAGGTCTTCCAGCGGCCGGTAGTAGTCGAGCAGCACATCCAGCTGGCGGTACCGGACGCTCTGGCGCTGGAAGTCGATGGCCCACCGGCTGGCGTAGGACAGTAGCAGCGCCACCTGCGAGCGCGGCGTGGTTCCGGCGATGACCTGCGATGCGCGCTTGAATTCCCGGCCGATCCGCACGATCTCGGCGTACAGCGGCTCGGGCTTGCCGTCCGGTCCGACCAGCGTGCCATGGTACTGTTCCTGGCCGCCGAGCGCGCTGCGCCACTGCCAGAACAGCACCGCATCGGCCCCATGGCCAATCGACTCCCAGGTCATGGCGCGTACGCCGCCTTTGACCAGTGAGTTGCAGATGGGCGCCCAGTCGACGAAACCCGGTTGCGTTTCCATCACCCAGTAGTCTTGCCGCTTCAAGCCGCGTATGAAATCGCTCATGGCGCCGTTGCGGTAGAAGTCGAGCTGACCCTCGCCCACGTAGTCGTCCCAGGCGGCGATGTCGAGCGGCCGGGTAATGGTGTAGTGATTCCAGTGGGCGCTCCAGCCGAGCCCGCCGATGTTGGTCGTGACGAATTGCCACGGCGCGATGTGCGCACGCAAGGCCTCGAGCTGGTTGCGCTGGTAACTGAGCCATGTGGCGGTGACGAACTGGCGGTGCGCCAGCATCAGGCCCGGGTTGCCCGGCCGGTCATTGAGCGGGATCTGATTCCAGGCGGTGTACGTCTGGCTCCAGTACGCCGTGGTCCAAGCGCGATTGAGCGCCGCCAATGACCGGAAGCGGCGTTTGAGCCACTGTTGGAACTGCCGGTGCGCCGCCGGCCCATACGACTCGTTGGTGTACTCGTTGTCGATCTGCCAGCCGATGACGTCGGGATTGTGCCCGAAGCGCTTCGCCAGGCGCGTCACGATGTCGCGGCAGAACTTGCGATACAACGGGCTCGCGTACGAGAACTGGCGGCGATTGCCGTGCTGGGCCGGTCGCCCGTCCGCATGGATCCGCAGCACCTGCGGGTAGCGGTTCGTCAGCCACACCGGTGGCGCGTCGGTGGGTGTGCCGATCACGACGTAAATGTGGTGGCGAGCCGCCGCGGCGATGGCGCGAGCCAGCCACCCGAAGTGATAGTCGCCCGGCTGCGGCTCCAGCGTGCTCCAGGCGAATTCGTCGACCCGCACGACATTGATGCCGGCGGCCTCCATCAAGGCCAAGTCCTTCGGCCAGCGTGACTCGGGCCATTGCTCCGGGTACCAGGCCGCGCCGAGCCACAGGCGCCCGAGCGCGGCGTGTACCGCCGGTGTGGTGCCCGCCGCTGCCGCGGGGCGCGCTCCGGCGGTGCACGTCAGCGCAGCCGCGCAGAGCGCCGCGCACGCGAGCCAGGATCGCCTCCAGCGCATCATGCGTGCGACGCCAACAGCACGCTGACCTCGTGCGGCGCCAGTGCCACGGTACGGCGCGCACGTCCACCGGTGAGCACCGGGCTCGCCGGCGACGGCAGATGTACGGTATGCGGCCGGCGCCCATGGTTGATCAGGATCCACACCCGCTTGCCGGCGCCGATGCGCTGGCAGACTTCCACGTTGCCGGCCACGTCGGGGATGAGCGGATGGACGCCCGCGTTACGCGCCAGTTTGTCGAGCACGGTTTGCATCAGCGCCGGATCGAGCCACGCTCCGATATAGGTGATGGTGCCCTTGCCGACCTGACGCGTGATGATGGCCGGCTTGCCGTTCAGCCAGCCATTGCCCGTGCCGTAGCGCATCAGCACACGGGTGTTGCGGGCAGAAGCCACGAGCGTCTCGGCCCAGATCGAGGCATGGCCTGCGCCGAGGGTGCCGGCGAGGGTCACCGGTCTCAGCAGCGAGTAATACTGCCCGACGTGGCCGCCGAGCAGCGGCACGAGCGGGCCGGGCTGGCGCTCGGTCCACAGCGCATCGTAAGAATTCTTCATGCCGCTGCGCGGCCCGAGGATCAGGTGCCCGCCGGCGCGTACGTAGGCGGCCAGATGGAGCGCCTCGGCGCTCGAGAGCACGTTGAGCGCCGGGGCCACGACCAGCCGGTAGCGCCCGAGCGGCGCCTGCGGCGAGACCACGTCCACCGCCTGCGCGAAGCGCTCGAGCGGTTTGTAGAAGGCCGTGAATTCGCGGACCACGTGGAAAAGAATCGTCTGGCGCTGGAAACCGATGGCCCAGCGGCTCGAGTACGATTGCAGCAGCGCGACGCGGCTGCGCGGGGCGGTGCCCGCGAGCGCCGGCCCGGCGAGCGCGAACTGCGCCGCGATTTTCTTCACCACCCAGTAGGCCGGCACGGGCTTGCCGCCGGGACCGACCAGAGTGCCGTTGTACTGCTCCTGGCCGTTGAGCGCGCTGCGCCATTGCCAGTACAGCACGGCATTGGCGCCGTGTCCGACGTCCTGCCAGGCCAGGTCGCGCATCGTGTACGGCGCCAGCGCGGCATTGATCTGTCCCCAGTCGACAAAGGCCGGCTGCGTCTCCATCACCCAGAAGTCCCGGCGCTTGTAGCCGCGCACCAGATCATCCTCGACCGCGTTGTCGAGCCACCGGTAACGGCCGTTCGGCACGTAATCGTCCCAGGACGCGAGGGTCAGCTCGCGATTGATGGTGTATTCGTTGAATTGATCCCCCCAGTGGGTGGTATTGGTCGTGATGAACTGACGGGGGGAGGCATAACGGCGGATGGCCTGAACCTGATTGTGCACGTAGCTCGCCCAGGTCGCGCTCACGAAGCGTCTGAAATCCAGCAGCAGCCCGGGATTTTCGTTCTCGGCGCGCATGGGTACCTGACGGAAGTGATCGTATGTCTGACTCCAATACGTCGTCGCCCAATGCCGGTTCAGGGAAGCGATGGTGTGGTACTTGTGACGCAGCCAGGCGTGGAATTGCCGGCGGGTTTGGGCCCCGAACGAGGGCGGACCGATCTCGTTGTCGATCTGCCAGCCGATGACGTCGGGATTGTGGCCGAAGTGCTGCGCCAGGCGCGCGGCGATACCCCGACAGAACTTGCGGTACAGCGGGCTCGAGAACGAGAATTGCTGGCGGTTGCCGTGCTGGGCGCGCCGGCCATCGGCGTGCACGCGCAGCGTCTGGGGATACCGGCTGGTCAGCCACGCCGGCGGCGCGGCGGTGGGCGTGCCGATCACAACGTAGATATGGTGGCGCGCGGCCTCCGCGATGGCGCGCTCAAGCCAGCCGAAGTGGTAGACGCCCTGGCGCGGCTCGAGGGTGCTCCAGGCGAACTCCCCGACCCGCACCACATCGATGTGCGCCGCCTGCATCAGCGCGAGATCCTTCGGCCAGCGCGACTCGGGCCACTGCTCGGGATACCAGGCGGTGCCGAGCAGCAGCGGCGCCCGTGGCGCCGCGACCGCCGGCACTACACCGAACGCGCCGGCCAGGCAGAGACACGGAAAAACACTGCGCCAACAACGCCACACGGCGCGTGCTATCGGGCTCGAGCGAAGGGACTGTGGATTCGCGTGCATGAGCGGCTCCGGATGCGCCACCGTTATCGCCGGCCGGCGGCGTAAGCAAGAGAGAGTGTCATTTCGTGGAATAATAGCCCACAATATGAGACTCGTGGGGGCTTTGGGAAGCCATCGGTGACTTGCTCTGAGCACAGCAAGCGGCAGCATCGCCATCCCGTTGCTCGGCCTGCCGCGCACCGCCGCTCGGCTGCGATACCTCGGTTGCTGGATTGAGGGCCTATCATGAAAAAATCGGCATTGATGCGAGTGACCGCCGTCATCGCCGCGAGCCTGGCGCTCGCCGCGCTCCTGCAATCGCCCGCGTCGGCGCGTGCGGCGGGCGCGCCGACGCCGCACTACAGTGTCGATCGATTCACCATTGGCGCGCTGCTGGCCAATCCCAGGACCCGTGCCGTCCTGGACGAATACCTGCATGGATTCAGTGCCGCGCGCATCGCCGTCAAAGGCCGGGACGAGACGCTGAGGGAAGTACAGCCCTTTGATTCATCACGCCTGACCAACGCGGTTCTGGCCAAGATCAATGCGGCGCTGGCGAAGATCCCGGCCACCTCGGTCGCCGCCGAGCTATCGCAGCCTCCCAATGGACCGACGCAGATCCCGGATGCCGAGCTCGATCCCGCGCGGCACCTGCAGCCTTCTCAACTTGAATCGGTACTGCACCGGCCGCTGCCCGAACAGTACATCTGGACACATCCGCACGCCGCGCGCAGCTACGGCCTGCGCCCGCACTATTTCCGGCGCTCGTTTCAGATCACGTCCGTTCCGGCGCGTGCCACGCTCTATCTGGCCGGTCCACGGCAAGCGACGATCTATCTCAACGGCAAGGAAGTGGGGCACTACCAGCTGAACCTGAGTTTCCCTATGGGCATTCGGGTGTACCAGCATGATGTCGCCCGCTGGCTGCGTGCCGGCAAGAACGTGCTCGCCATCGAGGCGGTACGCGGACCGATGGCCGGCAACGAAGCGCAGGCTCCGGTCAGTCGGCACCTGCGCGCCGGGAAAGTTGTGGCGGCGATGATCGTCCCGGCGGCGCGCGGGATTCCGGCACCACCCTTGATGATGAGCGACGCCAAGTGGCGAGCCACCGTGCGGCGAGCGCCCGCGGGTTGGCAACGGGCCGGCTTCAATGATTCCGCCTGGCGGCAAGTCGATGACCTCGGTGGCATCGAAAGCGCGATCGGCCTGTTCCAGGCGAATGCCGATGCCGGCATGTACGCCTGGCCGGGTTACGATGGCATATCGCCGTTTCTCGCCCGGTACCCGCTGAAAGCGCTGGAGGTCCGCCGCGTCTACGCCGGTGTCGGCGTGATCAAAAACGTCCAAGCGCTGACCGGGGATACCCACGGCGGGCCGTTCGCCGTCATGCTGCCCGCCAAGCATGTCTCTCGGACCGATGCGCCGCAGGTGCTGCTGGATTTCGGGCGTGAAGTCGACGGCCGGATCGAGCTGCGGTCCGAATCGAATGCGCCCGCGGAGGTGACCGTGCAATACGGCGAGTCGGCGGCCGAAGCGCTGCTGCAGCCGTATCTGGGGGTCGACCCAGTCTACATACCGCCCCACGGAACGGCATACGGACCGAAGAGCGCGTTCCGCTACGCCGTCATCCGCTTCACCGGCGGGCGCGCGACCCGCTTTCGCGCCATCCGCCTGGATGGCATCGCCTATCCGGTCAAGTACCGCGGCTCATTCGAATCGTCCAGTCCGTTGCTCAACAAGATGTGGACAATCGGCGCATACACGGCGCACCTGTGCATGCAGGACGATATCTGGGATGCGCCCAAGCGGGATCGTAATCGTTGGGCGGGAGACCTCGATGTCAGCGGCAGAACCATCGATGACGTCTTCGCCGATCACTTCCTGATGCAGGACACGCTCAATCGCCTCATCGGCCCGGCGCCGATCCACAAGGCCGTCAACGGGATTCCGGGCTATTCGGCGCTCTGGATCAACGCGCAGACCGGGTATTACCTGCATACCGGTGCCTTGAAGCAGCTGCAAAGCGTCCACACGCGTCTGGTCGAGCTGCTCGACTACATGGAGAAGGACATCAACCGGCACGCGGTATTCTCCGACCTGACCCACGCCTGGACGTTCGTGGACTGGGCGCCGGACATGAGCGGCGACACGCGGCAAACCCGCATGGCGACGCAGTTTGAATACTATCAAGCGTTCAAAGACGGGGCCTATCTGCTGCGCGTTCTGCACGACGACAAGAATGCCGAGCGGATGGCCGCGGAGGCGGCTGCGCTCAAGGCGGCCGCGCAGAAGTATATGTTGAATGCACAGGGAACATTCGGCGACCGGTGGCAGCCCAACGCTTATGCGGTACTGTCCGGGGTCGCAACCAAGGGTGAATATGCCACGATCTGGCGCCACGTGCTGGCGCAGGTCGGCACGCCGAAGTACCGTTCGTATGTCATAACGCCCTATTACAACTTCTACGTGGTGAGCGCGATGGCCAGGATGGGCCACAGGCGCGCGGCGCTGAAGTGGCTCCGCGAGTACTGGGGCGGCATGGTGCAAGAGGGCGCGACCAGCTTCTGGGAAGCCTATAACCCCACCTGGTTCAAGGGATTCATGTACCAGGCATCGCTCCAGGCGGACGGTGTGTCGGGCTTTTTCGTCAGCCTGGCGCACGGCTGGTCGAGTGGGGTCACGCCCTGGTTGATGCGCCAGGTGTTGGGCATTCGACCGACCGCGGGCGGCTTCGCGAAAGTCGACATCCGTCCCGACCTGATCGGCCTGAAGTGGGCCAAGGGCGCCGAGCCCACACCGCACGGGTTGCTGCGTGTCGCGATCCGCGACGACAAGGGCTACATCACCACGATCCACCTGCCGCCGCAGGTCGAGGCGAGCGTCTCGGTGCCGGTTTCAGCTCCCGATGCGAAGGTGATCGTCAACGGCAAGCCGATGGCCAGTGTGGCGACCGACGGCGGGAGGCGCGCCGTGGTGAGGCTGAGCTGGCCGGGAAAATACGTCGTGACGAGCCATTAGCGGCCGCCAATCGGGACGACTGGTCAACGCCCCCGCGCCGGCTTTCGCCGCCCGGCGCGGGGCTTGCCACCGGCCGCGGGCTGAGCCGCCGCGGCGGGATGACGCCCCGTCCAACCGAGGTCCTCGCTGATGCGCCGTGCAGTGCCGACCACATCCCTGCTCAAGAGTTGCATGCGATGATCGCTCATGTACTGCGCGGCGCTCGAGACGCTGATCGCCGCGATGGTCCGCCCGGCCACATCGCGGATCGGGGCGGCGATGCAGCGGATCTGGTCCTCGTTCTCCTCGAGATCGAAGGCAAAGCCGGCGCGGACGTAGCGGCGCATGCGCTCGAGCCAATCCTGCAGACTCATCTCGCCGCGCCGCTCGGTGCGCTCGGTGCGGAACAGCTCGATCCAGGCGTCCTCGTCGAGGTCGAGAATCAGCGCCTTGCCCAGACCCGTGGAAGTCACGGGCTGCAGCTCGCCGATCCTGGAGCTGATATTGATGCGGCGCTTGCCCGGAACTTTGTCGAGATAGAGTACATGACCCTGATCGAGCACCCCGAGGTGCACGGTATCCTCGGTGAGCAGCGCCAGACGCTCCAGATGCGGTGCGGCCACCCGCGGCAGATCGAGCTCGTCACGCACCCGGAACCCGAGCTCGAGCAGTTTGGGCCCGAGGCTGTAGCCGCTGTGCGGTACGAACGACAGGTACCGCCGCACGGTGAGCGCCGAGGCCAGCCGGTGCGTCGTGCTGCGGGTCAGGCCGAGCCGCTCCGCCAATTCTCCGAGCTTGATCGGGCCCTCTGCGACGACGTCGATCACGTCGAGCCCACGCAGCAGCGTCTGGCTGCCGAGACGCGCGCGGCCCGCATCCTCATCCGCCCCAGCGGGATGCTCGAACCTTCCGGATGGACGAGTGCTTCTCATTATATGGTACCCGTATTAGTATGTGGGACAAGGGGCCCGGCCGCAACCGGTGCGCGCCACCGTCCATCGCATTGACCCATTCGGCCGCTTACACGCACACCGTACATGAGCTTTCCGCAAATCAGACAAGTGCGCGCCTTCGTCGTCCGCGGCGGTGGCGCCGACTACCACGACCAGCAGGGCGGACACTGGATCGACGATCACATCGCCACGCCGATGAGCCGCTATCCGGAATACCGCCAGAGCCGCCGCAGCTTCGGGATCAATGTCCTGGGCACGCTGGTCGTCGAGATCGAAGCGGCCGACGGCACGATCGGGTTTGCGGTCACCACCGGCGGGGAGCCGGCCGCCTACATCGTCGAGCACCATCTCGCTCGCTTTCTCGAGGCTCGTGATCCGGCCTCGATCGAGAAGATCTGGGATCAGATGTACTTCGCCACGCAGTTCTACGGGCGCAAGGGCCTGGTGGTGAACGCCATATCCGCCGTCGATCTGGCGCTGTGGGACCTGCTCGGCCGCCTGCGCGGCGAGCCGGTCTACCAGATGCTCGGCGGCGCGGTGCGCGACGAGCTGATTTTCTACGCCACCGGGTCGCGCCCCGACCTCGCCCAGTCCCTCGGATTCATCGGCGGGAAACTTCCGCTGCATCACGGACCGGCGGAGGGCGAGGCGGGACTGAGGCGCAATCTCGAGGCGCTCGGCGAGATGCGCGGCCGTGTCGGCGCGGACTTCTGGCTCATGCTCGACTGCTGGATGAGCCTCGATTTGCCCTACGCGATCAGACTGGCACAAGGGGCGCGCGAACACGGTCTGAAATGGATCGAGGAAGCGCTCTCTCCCGATGACTACTGGGGTTACGCGCAGCTGAAGCGCAGCGTACCGCCCGGCATGTCGGTGACCACGGGCGAGCACGAGGCGACGCGGTGGGGTTTCCGCATGCTGCTCGAGATGGAGTGCTGCGACATCATTCAGCCGGATGTCGGCTGGTGCGGCGGCCTGACGGAACTGCTGAAGATCTCCGCCCTGGCCGACAGCCGCGGCGTGCTGGTCATTCCGCACGGCTCGAGTGTCTACAGCTACCACTTCGTCCTCACCCGCCACAACAGTCCGTTCGCCGAATTCCTCATGATGGCGCCCGAGGCAGACCGCGTCGTGCCGATGTTCCATCCCCAGCTCATCGGCGAGCCGGTTCCCGTCAACGGGCGGTTGAAATTGCCCGACACGCCGGGGTTCGGCGTCGAGCTCAATCGCACGCTGCCCCTGCACCGCCCCTACCCGCGCTGAGGGTGCGAATCCTTCCGCTTTTGGGTCAAGACTGCAAGAGATCCCGATATACACCATGAAACTTCTGCGCTACGGCCCCGCCGGTCACGAATTGCCCGGACTGCTCGACGTCCAGGGTACCCTCCGTTCCCTCTCCGGGACCATCCCTGACGTCGACGCCGCTCATCTGTCGCCACAGAGCCTCGCCCGCCTCGCGGCGATCGACCCGGCGACACTGCCGGCCGTTTCCGGCAAGCCGCGGCTCGGCGTGCCGGTCGCCGGCACGCGAAAATTCATCGCCATCGGATTGAACTACGCCGATCACGCGGCTGAATCCAACCTTCCGATTCCCACCGAGCCGGTGGTCTTCACCAAGGCCGTCAGCTGCCTGCAAGGTCCGAACGACGACGTCATGCTGCCGAAGGACTCCAAGAAGACAGACTGGGAAGTGGAGCTCGGTGTGGTCATCGGCACCACCGCCCGTTATGTGGACGAGCGCGTCGCCATCCAGCACGTCGCCGGATACGTCGTGGTCAATGATCTCTCCGAGCGCGAGTACCAGCTCGAGCGCGGCGGGACCTGGGACAAGGGCAAGGGTTGCGACACCTTCGGCCCGGTCGGTCCGTGGCTCGTGACGCGGGATGAAGTGGGCGATGTGCAGAGCCTCGGCATGTGGCTCGAGGTCAACGGCACGCGCATGCAGGACGGCACTACCCGCACGATGATCTTCGGCGTCGCGACCCTGATCAGCTACGTCAGCCGCTTCATGACGCTCGAGCCCGGCGACATCATCACCACCGGGACGCCTCCCGGAGTGGGCATGGGTCAGAAGCCCGAGCCGATCTACCTCAAGCCCGGGGACCGCATGCGGCTCGGCATCGAGAAGCTCGGCGAGCAGGCCCAGACCGTGTATGCCTGGCGGCGCTGAGGAGGGTGGTACATG
>DAHXNE010000029.1 GCA_027366635.1 Gammaproteobacteria bacterium
GGCGACCTTCAATGCCAGCACCGGGCAGCTCTCGGGCACCCCCCCGGCGGGCGCTGCCGGCACGTACTCGAACATCGTGATCAGCGTGACCGACGGGGGCGCCTCGGCGTCGCTGCCGCCGTTCTCGATCACCGTGGCCGAGGCCAATTCGGGGCCGGGAAGTGCGCGGATCTCGTGGACGCCGCCGACCACGGCGACCGATGGTCCGACGCTGACCGATCTGGCCGGCTACAACATTTTCTACGGCACCAGTCCCAGTGCCCTGACCCAGAGGATCAAGGTCACGAATATCGGCGTCACGTCGTACACGGTCAGCGGCTTGACCAGCGGCACGTGGTACTTCGTCGTGACCTCCTATACCGCCGACGGTACGGAAAGCGCCCCCTCGAACGTGGTCAGCACGACAATCGCCTGAGCGCGCGGGCGCTGCTGAGCACAGGGTCGGCACGGGCATCCGTGGCGCTCGCATGCCCTGGCGGGATGCGTCAGTTTCCCTGCGATTAGACCCTTGGCTCGCTTTGTCGTATCGTCTGCGCTCACGGATTGAGACGGCGCCGCGGATGCGACGCGCGGTCAGGAGGGCGAACCATGCAGGGCGGGCGCAATACACACCGGGTTTGGCTTGGGCGGAGCGTGGCCGTGCTGGCGGCAGTCGGCCTGGCGGGGTGCGGCCCGGTCTTCGGGCGGCCCAATCCGAACGCCGGCATGGTGGTGCTGACGTGGACACCACCGACCACCACGACCAGTGGCACACCGCTGACGCAGCTGGCCGGATATGACATCTACGGGGGCTTCAGTCCGAGTGCGCTGCGCCTGATCGCACACATCGAGGCGAAGTGGGTGGCGCGCTGCACGATCACGGGTCTGAGCGCTGGGACGTGGTACTTCGTCGTGACGTCCTACACCACCGACGGCACGCAAAGCGCACCCTCGAACCTCGTCCGGAAAACGATTGCGGGTCGCCGCGTTTTCGCGGGGGGAGGGCCAAAGCCCCTCCGATGGATCTGCCGGTCGCCGCACGGGCAGCGCCCCAACGCGTGATTTCCCCATCAGATACTGGTACATTACCTAATAATCAATTAGTTACGTGATAAATGGTGTGTACGATCGAAGTTTCCAGGCGGCCGATTTGGTGGCCCGTGGGGCGCCGCGAGTGTCCGCAGTGCATTGCACTGTCAATCACCGGCCCGGTATTCTCACACTCTGGATCCTCGGCGCGTCCCAGTTCGCGCGGGGCGGGAGTCCGCGCGGCGTTCGACGCCTGCGCGGCGTGGGGCATTGGTAGTCGGCCCATGGAGCGTGGAGCATGAGGAAACGGCTCGGGGTGAGCCCCCCACGGGCGAAGTGGATCGCCGTGCTGCTGGCGGCGCTGGCGCTGGGTGGTTGCGGTGCCCTCATGAGTGCGCACGATTACATCGTGCGCGCGCGCCGCGAGATGAAGGCCGGGCAGTGGCGGGCCGCCGCCTTCGATCTGCGCGCCGCGCTGCGCAAGGCGCCGCACGATGCGCAGGCCTGGGTGCTGCTCGCACGCCTGTCGCTCTTCGCCGGTGACGTCAACGGCGCACGCTCGGCGCTGCGCCATGCGCTTGCCGCCGGCGCCAAAGGTTCCGAGCTGGATGATCTGAAGGCACGGACTTGGCTGGCGAGCGGCCAAGCCCCGAAACTGCTGCAGGCCCTGGCGCACCACACCCTCGCCATCCCGCAACCGCAACAGACGCTGCTCGCGGCCCGTGCCTGGCTCGAGCGCGGCCAGCCGCAGCGTACGATCGGCCTGGTGCGACCGCTCCTGGCGCGCCAGCCGAACCTGATCGAGGCGCGCGATCTGCTGGCCGAGGCGCGCCTCGCGCAAGGGCGATTCGCCGCCGCGCGCGCCGCGATCGCCACGGCCAGCCACAACGACCCGCACTCGCCCGCACCGCTGTTGATCGCCGGACGGATCGATGCGGCGCTCGGGCAGTTTCCGGCCGCCGAGCAGGCGCTGCAATCGGCCCTGGCGCGCATGCCGGCGACCGAGCCGCTCACCCAGCGGGTCGCGGCGTTGGTCACGCTCGCCGAGGCGCGCCTGGCGCTGAGTCAGATCAAATCCGCGGGCGCCACCATTGCCGTCCTGAGCAAACTCGAGCCGCAGGCGCCCATGACCTGGCTGCTGCAGTCGCGCATGAAACTTGCGCGCGGGGATGAATTGGGAGGAACCGACGAGCTCGAGCGGGTGGTCGAGGCGGCCCCGCAGTTCGTGCCGGCGCGCGTGCTGCTCGGCGCGACCTTTCTGCAGCGCGGGCAGCTCGAGCAGGCGCAGCAGCAGCTGCAACAGGCCGTTGCGCTCGCGCCCGACGATGTCGCGGCCCGAAGGCTGCTCGCCGAAGTGCAGTTGAAGCTCGGCGCGCCGGGGGAGGCGGTCGGCGTGCTCGCCCCCGCTTTGCGTGTACCGCAGCTCGACGGGCAGCTGCTGCCGGTCTTGGGAGCCGCGGTGCTGCGCTTGGGAGACAGCGCGACGCTGATCGCGGCGCTCGAGCGCGCCGCCCGCCGGCATCCGAACCAGCCGCGACTCTGGGTGAGCCTGGCGCAAGTCGCGCTCAACGCCGGCGCGCCCGGGCAGGCGCTCGCCGCCCTGGGCCATGCGCCCGATACAGCGGACCTGCTGCGCGACCGGGTGCTGATCGACGCTGAGCTCGCGGCCCATGGGCAGGGCGCCGCGGATGCGGCTGTCGCGCAGCTGCTGGCCGCGCAGCCGCGTGATGTGGGTGTGCTCGACTTGGCGGCGGGCTATTTTGCGGCGCAGCACCGGCTCGCCCAGGCCCGGCCGCTGCTGCGCCGGGCACTTATGATCCAACCCGATGACTGGGGCGCGCGGATCGGGCTCGCTCGGGTCGAGCAAGCCGCCGGCGATGCAGCCGTTGCACAGCAGCAGCTCCGGGCAGCGCTGCAGGCGCATCCGCAGGTCCTGGCGCTGCGTCTGGCACTGGCCGATGCGCTGGCGCGCGGCAAAGACTTCCCTCAGGCCCGCGCGGTGCTCGAGTCGGCGGCGCGCCCCGCAACGCAGCCGGCGATCCAATTCGCGCTGGCGCGTCTGGCGCTGCTGCAGGGCAATGTAGCGCAGGCCAACACAGCGCTCGAGCGCGCGATCGCGGCACAGGCCGGCAGCGCCGCCACCGTGGAGGAAGCCGGGCTGCTGTTGTTTTCGGCGCAGCAGAACCAGGCGGCGCTGGCGCGCTTCGCACA
This sequence comes from Gammaproteobacteria bacterium, assembly GCA_027366635.1. GTDB lineage: Bacteria > Pseudomonadota > Gammaproteobacteria > Steroidobacterales > Steroidobacteraceae > 13-2-20CM-66-19. Next base: position 3,220 of record DAHXNE010000029.1, read on the forward strand.
GGCCTGCGGACTCGAGCCGGGCAATCCCGTGTACTGGCTGAACAGCGCGCGCGCCGAGCTCGCCGTGAACCAACCGCTCGCGGCCCGCGCCTCGCTGGAGAAAGCCCTGCGGCTGCAGCGGAACTGGTTTCCGGCGGAGGACCTGCTGGCGCGGATCGACGTGCGCCAGGGCAAGATGCAGGCCGCCGTCGCACGCGCCAAGCGCTTGCTCGATCATGATCCGAACGATCCGCAGGCGCTCGGCCTCGAGGGGGACATCGAGTTGGCGGCCGGCCAGCCGGCGGCGGCGGTGGCCGCATACACGGCCGCGCAGCGGATCCGCCCGAGCGCTCTGGGGGCCATCCGGCTGTTCCAGGCCGAGCGGGCCGCCCACGCGCCCGATCCGGCCGGGCCGCTCGCGCAGTGGCTGGCGCGCTGGCCGCAGGACTGGCCCGTGCGCACCGTGCTCGGCAACTACGAGCTGCTGGTGGCCCATCAGCCGAAGCGGGGCATGCGGGAGCTACGCGCGGCGATCGCGCAGAATCCCGCGGACGTGGTCGCCTTGAACAACCTCGCCTGGGCGATGATCCGCAGCGCCGATCCGCGCGCGGCCCACTACGCCGAGCGGGCCTACAAGCTCGCGCCCCAATCCGCCCAGGTCAACGACACCCTCGGCTGGATCCTGGTCCGCCAGGGCCAGAGCGCCGCGGCGCTACCCTACCTGCGGCGCGCGGTTCGGCTCGACCCGAGCGATCGGCAACTGCAGTACCATTACGCCGACGGACTGGCCCACGCCGGACAGCCGGGTCGGGCGCGGACCGTGCTGCAGCATATCCTCGCCCAGCCGCAGCCGTTCCCGGGCCGCGCCGCGGCCAAGCGGCTGCTCGCCACCCTCACGGCATGAGACGGTCTGAGACAGTGACCACACATCGCGGCAGCACAATGAGTTACCCTCAAATGATGCGACGATCTCTATCCTTCATTCCGGTCCTGTACGCGCTGCTCGGCGTTCTGGCGCTCGGCCTGGCGGCCGTGCCCTGCGCGTACGCGAACTCCCCGGCCGACCACGCCAAGACCTACGTCATCGGACCCGGCGACGTGCTCGATGTGTTCGTCTGGCAGAACCCCGGCCTCTCGCAGAAGGCCGTGCCGGTGCGCCCGGACGGGCGGATCTCGACCCCCCTCGTCCCGAACATGGTCGCGGCGGGCAAAACCCCGGTGCAGCTGGCGCATGCGATGGACAAGGTGCTCGCCGAGTACATCCGCAATCCCAAGGTGACCATCATCGTTGAGCAGGCGCTCTCGGTGCTGAGCCAAGTGCAGGTCATCGGTCAGGTGATGCATCCGATGTCGATCCCGTACCACGAGGGCATGACCGTGCTCGATGTGGTGCTGGCGGCCGGCGGGCTGACCCCGTATGCGGACGGCAATGATGCGAAGCTCGAGCGCAAGGTGGATGGCCACGTGAAAGTCATTCACGTGCATCTCTATGACCTCATCGACAAGGGCAATCTCTCCCAGAATGTGCCGGTCAAGCCCGGTGACGTCCTGGTCGTGCCCGAGTCGTTCTTCTAGCACGGAATCACGCGATGGCCAGCAATTCCCTGTTCGCCGATGTCGCGGTCCTGCAGGACCAGCTGCGCGGCATGTGGCGCTTCAAGTGGACGGCCCTCGTGGTCGCCTGGGGCGCGGCGCTGCTGTTCTGGGGTGTGGTCTTCCTCATCCCGAACAAATATCAGGCGAGCGCCAAGGTGTTCGTGGATTCCGGCACGACGCTGAGCCAGGCGACCAAGGGCATCAGCCTGAGCGACAACGTCAAGGATCAGATCGCGCGCATGACGGCCGCGCTGCTCGGTACTCCGCAGCTGCGCCGGGTTGCCAACGAGACCGGGCTGATGGCCGGGGCGATCACCGCGGCGCAGCAGCAGGCGGTGATCAATGGACTGCGGGCGAACATCGACATCGCCGCCAACAAGACGAAAAATCCCTACGCGGTCCCGACGCTGTACACGATCAGCTATGCCGATCCGAACCGCGCCCGCAGCATCGAGGTGGTCAACGATCTGCTCAACCAGTTCGTGGAAGGCTCGCTCTCCGACAAGGCCCAGGGCTCGCGTCAGGCCGAGCAGTTCCTCACCCAGCAGATCGCCAACTACGGGCGCCGCCTGTCGGCCACCGAGCAGCAGCTCGCCAACTTCAAGAAGCGCAACATGGGGCTGCTGCCGAACGAGCAGGGCGATTACTTCGGCCGGGTGCAGGCGGCCGAGAGCGCCCTCAGGCTGTTGCAAGAGAACCTGTATGTGGCCGAGCGCAAAGGCGATGAGCTCGCCGCCGAGATGAAGTCCGGCCAGCAGTTCACCGCGGCGGCGCCAGCGGCGGCGCTGTCGAGTTCGAGTGCCGCGGCGCTCAACACCGAGCAGCAGATCGAGCAGACGCGCCAGCGGCTCGATGGGCTGCTGCTGAAGTACACCAACCGGTATCCGAGCGTGATCGCGCTGCGCCAGACCCTGGCACGGCTCAAGGCGCGCCGCCAGCGGGAGTTGGCCGAAGCCAGCAACGGCAGCGTGGGGGCCGCCTCGGCCCTGGGACTGACGGCCAACCCGGTGTATCAGCACCTCGAGGAGCAATACAACAACGAGCAGGTCGATGTCGCCTCGATCCAGCAGGAAATCATCGACCGGCGGCAGGAAATCGTCAAGCTGCGCCGCCTGATGGGCATCGCGCCGGAAGTGCAGGCCGAGTATGCCCAGCTGACGCGCAACTACCAGGTGACCAAGAAGCAGTACGACGCGTTGCTGGCGCGGCTCGACAGCACGCGCCTCGGCCAGCAGGCGGCCAACACCGGCCTGATCAAGTTTCAGGTGATCGATCCGCCGGCGGCGAGCTTCAAGCCGGTCTCCCCCAAGCGGGCGCTGCTGATCGTCGGGGCGCTGCTGGCGGCGCTCGCGGCGGGCGCCGGGATAGCCTATCTGTTGCATCTGCTGCGCCCGGTGTTCGTCAGCGCGCGCCAGCTCGGCGCGGCGACCGGCCTCACCGTGCTCGGCGCGGTGAGCCTGGCCTGGTCGGGCCAGCACCGCCTCGAGCGCCGTCGCAGCACCGTGCGCTATGCGGTCTGGACCGCCGCGCTGTTGGTTCTCGGTGCGGCCGTACTGGTGCTGCACGGACCTATCTCGCACGTCATAGGAGCGCTGCGGACATGAGCGTCGTTGAGAAAGCAATCCGCAAGCTGCAGGAGAGTAAACAGTCCCCGGGCGGGACGCCGGCAGGCCCGGAACCCACCGCCGGGGCGATGCCCGCGGCGCACCCGGGCGCCGAGCCGCCGAGCGCGCGCGGGCCCGCCGATCACGCTCCCGCCATCAGCCTCGATCGAGGCACGCTGCGCTCCGCCGGGCTGCTGCCGCCCGAGGAGGACATGAATCAGCTCGCGCGCCAGTATCGGGAGATCAAGCATCCGCTGGTGGCACCGGCCATCGGCCGCGGCGTCCCGCGGACCCCGAAGGGCTATCTGATCATGATCGCGAGCGCCATGACGGGCGAGGGTAAGAGCTTCACCGCGATCAATCTGGCGCTCAGTCTCGCGCGCGACAAGGACATCCGCGTGCTGCTCGTCGATGCCGATGTCGCCAAGCCGCAACTGAGTCACGTCCTCGGGCTGGGCGATGCGCCCGGTCTGCTGGATGCGCTGCGCGAGGTCGAGCGGGACGTCGAGACACTGATCCATCCCACCGATGTGCCGACCCTGAGCTTCCTGCCCGCCGGCCGCGGCAGCCCCGAGGAGGCGACCGAGCTGCTGGCGAGCGGACGCATGGAGCGGCTCGCGGCGGTGCTGGGGGAGCATGATCGCGCGCGCATCGTGGTGTTCGATTCCCCACCGCTGCTGCAGACCACGGAGTCCGCGGCGCTCGCGCGTGTGGTGGGGCAGGTCGTGGTGGTGGTCCGGGCGCAATCGACCCCGCAACCGGTGCTGCTCGATGCGTTGAAGATCCTGGAAGGACATCCCAGTGTCTCGCTGGTGCTCAATCAGAGCGTGCATACGGTGGCGTCCTCGTATTATTACTATTACGGCTACGGCAACGAGCGTAGTGAGCCGTCGAAAGCCGGTGGGGCCTGACGCCTCCGGACCCCTGACCGCGCCTGTCCCCGGAGCGCGGACCCAGGCGCCTGCGTCGCGAGCGTTCTGACGGGAGAGCAATGCAAACTTCCACGCAGTGTCTGGTCATCGGTCTGCTCGCACTCGGCGCCCAGGCGGCGCAAGCGCAGGAGGCGCCGCCGCAGACGGTGCAGGGCGTCACGCCGGCGCAGCAGCTCCCAATGCAGCAACCCTTCGGGGTCGTCACCCCGCAAGGGGAAGTCGGCTACCTCGATGTGCTGGCGGGGCTGGGCTATGCGGACAATCCGCTGCTCACGAGCAGAGGGGGGCAACAGGACGGCCTCGCCACGCTGGGCTTTGCGACCGACTACCAGCGTACCGGCATGCTGAGCGTCAACCTCCTCGGCGACGTCGACCGCCTGCAGTACGTCCGCGGCACCCTCCCGGGCAGTTTCTACGGCGAGTTCAACGGCTCGGCCATCCTCGGCCAGGACACCGACCCGCTGCAGTGGCAGCTGAGCGACAGCTTCGGGGAGGCGATGACCGATCCGTTCCAGGCCCCGACCCCCGAGAGCCTGCAGACCATCAACGACGTGGCCACCGGGCCGGACTTCAATCTGCATTTTGGGCTGCGCAACCGGCTGACGCTCTCGGGACTGTATTCGCGCACGACCTATCAGCGCTCCCCGTTCGACTCGCAGTCGTTCCAGGGCGGGCTGAAGTTCACGCACGCGCTCACGGGGGCCGCCTATGTGGCGCTCGAGGGCAGCACCGAGCGCACCGAGTATCTCGAGGCCGCGACATTGCAGCGCATCGAGCGGGCTCCGGTCCCCAACTTCGATGTGAGCGAGGGGTCGGTGGTCTTCGCCGCGAGCGCCCCGCGCACCACCTTGCTGGTCCAGGCCGGCTACAGCATGCTCGCTTTCGGTGGCGGCAGCACCAGCGCCGCACCCCTGTACCAGCTGCGGATCACCCATAAGATCTCGCCATTCTCCACGCTGTTCCTGAGCGGCCAGTCCTCGTACTCGATGAACGGCACCTCGATGGGCTCGCCCACGGCGCAGATTGCCCTGCAGACGGGAAACTCACTGGGCGCCGCGCTCGCGATACCGCAACCCTACGAGGAGCGCTCCGGCGCCCTCGGCTGGACCTTTCAGCGCAATCTCACGAATCTGTCCCTGTCGGGCATCATCAGCCAGAACATTTACCAGCACCCGCACGAGGTCACGGCCGGCGCCGTCACCAGCGACAACTACCTGGAAGAGGGCGCCTCGCTGATCGTGGGCCAGAAGCTGCGACCGACGCTCTCCGTGCAGTTGCAGGCCGGCGGCTATATCGAGCGCTACTCGCACTTGCACGCCGAGACGCACCGCGAGACGATCGGGCTGACGCTCTCGAAGACTTTCGTCCGCCTGGCAGTGTCCCTGTATGCCGTGCGGATCCAACAGAGCGGTTCGGCGGGCCGATCGAACTTCCTGGTTGGCTCCTACAGCGACGATGAGGTCGGGGTGTACTTCACCTACAGCCTGCTCGGTCCGCAGACCCCGGGCGCCTCCGTGAGCGGCATCCCCGGGATGGGCAATTTCCTGGGCGGCTATTGACCCGGCACGAACCGCGGCCGCAAAGCGCTCGCGGCGGCGGCCAGGCGGCGGCGCGCGGCCGCGCAGTCCGGCACGCAGGCCGTGCGCAGCGCCCGCAGCGAGGACAGCGGCGGATTGAGCATGGCCGCGAGCCCGTACCAGAGCTGAGAGAGCCGCGGCGTGACGAAGGTGTGCGCGCCGATCCGATAGCGTGACCAGATGAGCGAGCGCACGCCGGCGATATCGCGCACCCGCATCTGGCGCCAGCGGCCGCTCGGGGCGGCCACGATCCGCAGCGATTCGCGCCGCAGCGCGTGCCCCGTGCCGAGCAGCCGGTTCCAATAACCGAGCAGCTTGGCATGTTGGGTCTGCTCACGGTAGGCCACGGCGAACACCTGCACGGTCGCGCCATGCGCGCTGGTGTACTGCCGCAGCGATTGCCCGCCGGCGCCGCGGAACACCGGG
>DAHXNE010000054.1 GCA_027366635.1 Gammaproteobacteria bacterium
CGAGTTGTATTCAGGGAAGCCGTCGCAATGCTCCGCCACGGGCACCACGTAGCGCGCGCCGGCACGCTTGAACAGCGCGGCCCAGGCTTTGGGGTTGAACTTCGACATGGTGAACTTCGGAATGAAATTCTTGTAGCCGAACTTCGACTGCGGTCCATACACCGCGCGCTCGTAGTCGTAGGCGAGCGAGTCCTTGACGTACATGTTCCGCGAGTACCACTCGTTCTGAAACGCCGGTACCGAAAACACACCCCAATGGACAAAGATGCCGAATTTGGCGTTGCGGAACCAACGCGGCGAGTGATAAGCCTCGAGCGAGCGCCACGACGCCTTGAACGGTCCGCGGCGAACGCCGGCGGCGACCCTGTGCATCTGCGCGTGCAGCAGTTGCTCGTAGTTTTTCGGCTCGTTCCACAGCGGCGGGAACGTATGGACGCTGTAGACCTGATGCGCCGCGGCGGCGCACGCAAACGGCAGGCCGCAACTCAGCCACAGCGCTGCCAGGTAGGCCAAGGTCAAAGCACGACGGCGCGCGCGGCGCACCGGGGAGGTCGAGCAATCGGGCATGTCAGCCTCTGGGGATGATGGGGCGGATGGGCAACTCAAGGCTCTAGCGGGTGCTCCAACACGGCGACGCCCTGCGCGCGCAGCCTTATCGTGCGCAGGATCCGTTTCGGGTGCAGGACGTCGTGCATCGCATAGGGCAGGCGGACCGTACGCTGCCGTTTGCCATGATTGATGATGATGACGACCTCGCGGCCGTCTCCCACGCGACGCATCAGTTCGACGCCGCGTGGCAGGACCCCGAAGGGTGAGTGCACGCCGGCCGCGGCAAGCCTATGCGCGACGAACGCGCGCATCAGGCGCCGATTCAGAATCGTGCCAAGATAAATGATTGCGCCCCGCCCGTAGCGATGCTCTAGGGCGGCCGGCTTGCCGGTGAGCCAGGCGTTGCCGGCTCCGTAGCGCAGCAGCACTCTGGTGGCGCTCGAGTGCGGCGTCAGCGCCTCGGCCCAGATGCGTCCGGTGCCCCGCCCCACGGCTCCGGAGACGGCGATGCGCGAATCGAGGGCATAATACTGTTGGACCCTGCCGCCGAGCAACGGCACCAGCGGTCCCGGTTGGCGCTGCACGTTCAGACGGTCGTACTGGTCTTTCATTCCGCTGCGCGGCCCGAGTACGAGTACACCGCCGCCGAGCACATAGCGGCGCAGGTGCCGGGCGAGTTTCGCGGAGATGACATTCAGGCTGGGCGCGAACACGATTTTGTAGCGCCGCAGTGGCGCGCGGGCCGAGACGATGTCGACCGAGTGAGTCAGGTTCTCCAGCGGCCGATAGTAATCGAGCAGCACGCGGAGCTGGCGGTAACGGACGCTCTGGCGCTGGAAGTCGATGGCCCACCGGCTGGCATAGGATAGCAGCAGAGCCACCTGCGAGCGCGGCGTCGTACCGGCGATGACCTGCGATGCGCGCTTGAATTCCCGGCCGATCCGCTCGACCTCGGCGTACAGCGGCTCGGGCTTGCCGTCTGGTCCGACCAGCGTCCCGTGGTACTGCTCCTGGCCGCCGAGCGCGCTGCGCCACTGCCAGAACAGCACCGCATCAGCCCCGTGGCCGATCGATTCCCAGGTCATGGCGCGTACGCCACCTTTGACCAGCGAGTTGCAGATGGGCGCCCAGTCGACGAAGCCCGGCTGCGTCTCCATGACCCAGTAGTCCTGCCGCTTCAAGCCGCGTATGAAATCGCTCATGGCGCCGTTGCGGTAGAAGTTGAGCTGTCCCTCGCCCACGTAGTCGTCCCAGGCGGCGATGTCGAGCGGCCGGGTGATGGTGTAGTGATTCCAGTGCGCGCTCCAGCCGAGCCCGCCGATGTTGGTCGTGACGAATTGCCACGGCGCGATGTGCGCGCGTAACGCCTCGAGCTGGTTGCGCTGGTAACTGAGCCAGGTGGCAGTGACGAACTGGCGGTGCGCCAGCATCAGACCCGGATTGCCCGGCCGATCATTGAGCGGGATCTGATTCCAGGCGGTGTACGTCTGGCTCCAGTACGCCGTGGTCCAGACCCGATTGAGCGCCGCCAATGACCCGAACCGCCGTTTGAGCCACTGGTGGAACTGCCGGCGCGCCGCGGCCCCGAACGACTCGTTGGTGTACTCGTTATCGATCTGCCAGCCGATGACGTCGGGATTGTGCCCGAAGCGCTTCGCCAGGCGCGTCACGATGTCGCGGCAGAACTTGCGATACAACGGGCTCGCGTACGAGAACTGGCGGCGATTGCCGTGCTGGGCCCGCCGCCCGTCCGCATGAATCCGCAGCACCTGCGGGTGGCGGCTCGTCAGCCACACCGGTGGCGCGTCGGTCGGTGTGCCGATCACGACGTAAATGTGGTGGCGAGCCGCCGCGGCGATGGCGCGAGCCAGCCACCCGAAGTGATAGTCGCCCGGATGCGGCTCCAGCGTGCTCCAGGCGAATTCGTCGACCCGCACGACATTGATGCCGGCGGCCTCCATCAAGGCCAAGTCCTGCGGCCAGCGTGATTCGGGCCATTGCTCCGGGTACCAGGCCGCGCCGAGCCACAGGCGCCCGAGCGCGGTATGCACTGCCGGTGTGGTGCCCGGCGCCGCCGTCGCGGGGCGCGCTCCGGCGGTGCACGTCAGCGCAGCTGCGCAGAGCGCCGCGCACGCGAGCCAGGATCGCCGCCAGCGCCTCATTCGTGCGACGCCAACAGCACGCTGACCTGGTGCGGCGGTAGTGTCACAGTACGGCGTGCGGTTCCACCGGTGAGCATCGGGCTCGCCGGCGACGGCAGGTGTACGGTATGCGGCCGGCGCCCATGGTTGATCAGGATCCACACTCGCTTGCCGGCGCCGGTGCGCTGGCAGACTTCCAC
>DAHXNE010000076.1 GCA_027366635.1 Gammaproteobacteria bacterium
ATCAGCGCCTCGGTGCGGCGCAGCTTCACCCGGCCCAGCCCGGGCAGATCCACGTACGCCCATCGCTCCTTGCCCGCACCGCGCGCCACCTGCTCGCGACGCTGATCGAGCGTGAAGCGCACGCTTGCCTTGCCGCCGCGGCGGCGAAACCGCGGGTACTTCGCCCGCTGGGCGAAGAAGTTCGCAAACGCCCGCTCCTGATCGCGCAGCACCTGGTTGAACGGCTCACGCGCCAGCTCGGCAAGCCAGGCCGTCTCAGGCGCCGCTTTCAGCGCGGTGAACTCGCGCGAGAGCGCCACCCAGTTGAGTTTGCGCTGCTCCGCCTTGTAGGCCTGCGAGCGGCGCGCGAGCGCCCAGTTCCACACGAAGCGCGTCGCCCCAAACAGCCGCCCGAGCCTGCGCTGCTGAGCGCGTGTCGGATACGCCCGCAGCCGGTAGGCACGTTCGAGGGTGGGGGACTCGCTAATACTGTAAGTATAAACAGCTCCGCGATCCGCCGCAACGGGCAGGACAAAACAACACCTGCCGCCGGCCGCCCCGCTTCACTGCGCGCGCAGCGTCGCAATGACTGGCGCGCGCGGACGCTGCGCAGTGGCTCAAAGCCGGCGGGGTCGCTCACGTCCATGTTCGCTTCGATGTGGCCCTGCCGCCAGCCGATCGTGCGCGACCAGGCGGGTGTGGCGGCGTGCTTGGCCATAGGAGACTACTGCGCGTCATCCTCGAAGGCTTCAGCGCCGAAGTCGGAGGTCGTGAGCTTGACCTTCGGCCGTCCTGGAAGCGCGGCGTCAAAGCGAGCATCGGCGGCGCGATCGCGCTGAACGATCCGCATCAACCGGTTTGCAGCATCGGCACCGTCGGCGCCCTCGGCGCGCAATGTCAGGAATGACTTGCCCTGTGCGACCGTCCGATCGAGCATCGGTGAGGTCGGGGTAAACTGGGCCGCAGAGAACGTGCGGGCAGCCGCAGCCAGCTGGATGAGCTTCGCCTGGTGAGCCGGTCAAGTGCGGTATGCGGGCGGCTAACGGCGGCTTGTAAATTCGCCCAAATCACACCCGAGATGTGCGGAAAATGCGCCCTCGCCCGCATCCCGGGCGCGTTTTTCGGTAGCATTACGGACTCGAATCCAGTCGGGTCCCACCGCTGACCGGCCGTCTGCGGCGGACGCGCTCGGGGCAGTTCATCGCACCTGCGCAAGCCAGAGGTCATCGTGAATTCAGGGGAGACATTCCTGCTCAGTAGTTGTCCATCGACTGACAGTCGACCCCGAGTCATGAAGCGGCCCCACAAGGTCACAGGCACAGGGAGGTGCCCCGCCGCCGCAGGTGGCGGACGTTGCAAAAACCACGCTTTTTGGCGCAACGGCGCTGGGCGGGGCAGGAGCCCCGATCCAGCGCTTCTTAGTAGTTATCCATCGACTGACAGTCGACCCCGAGTCATGAAGCGGCCCGGCAAGGTCACAGGCACAGGGACGTGCCCCGCCGCCGCAGGTGGCGGACGTTGCGCCAAAAACCACGCTTTTTGGCGCAACGGCGCTGGGCGGGGCAGGAGCCCCGATCCAGCGCTTCTTA
>DAHXNE010000085.1 GCA_027366635.1 Gammaproteobacteria bacterium
ATTTGCGATCATCCTTACCCGGCCCGGAGTCCGGCGCACGCTGGTCTTGCTCGTGTTCCCTCGGACCCTCCCTTCGCTCCACCGGCTCCATCGGCAATCCTGCGCTGGCGTTCGCCGGCTTCCCAGCTCTTTTGGAGCCCTATTCCTTCTCCTGCTCGTGCATCATCGGCTACGGCTCCTCTTGACGATGATGCTGACACCGCCGGTCTGCGCCGGTCGCCGACCCATGCCCGCAACGGCACACAGGTGGGTGATCCAAGGCGGGTTCCCGTGTTATCGTCGCTGCGGCGCTGAGCGCGCCGCCGGTGGACGGAATCGCATATACGCCGGCCTATCACCGGATCCCTCTGCGTCGTACTCGCAGCATCGAGACCCGATCTCGAGCGCGGACAGAACCGGGCTCGAGCCGACATCCGGCGGGGCTCAACGCCTCGCGTTGGCGAGCTCGGCGATCGGGCGCGCGCGGACTCGGCGCGCATCGTCGGCGACCGCCGCTGCGCTTGTGGTCCGGTAACGCCCGATCAGTCTCATCAGGCCGCTGGCCTGTTCGTTGAGCGCCTGGGCCGCTCCGGCGGCCTGCTCGACCATCGCCGCGTTCTGTTGCGTCATCGCGTCCATCGAGGCCACCGCTCGGTTCACCTGCTCGATGCCCGAGGCCTGCTCGCGGCTCGAGTCGGCGATGTCGGCCATGACGTCCGTCACTTTCTTCACCCGCGTCACGATCTCCCCGAGCACGGCGCCGGACTCATCGACGAGCTTCGTGCCCTCGCGCACTTTCTCGGCCGAGTCGTGGATCAGCGCCTTGATCTGCTTGGCCGCCTCGGCGCTGCGCGAGGCGAGATTGCGCACCTCGGCGGCCACGACCGCGAATCCCTTGCCCTGCTCGCCGGCCCGAGCCGCCTCGACCGCCGCGTTCAGCGCCAGGAGGTTGGTCTGAAACGCGATCGCGTCGATCACGCCGATGATGTCGGCAATCTTGCGGCTCGCGGCACTGATCGCGCCCATTGCCCCGACGGCGGCCCCGACCACGTTGCCGCCGCGCTCGGCCTGCTCGCATGCCGCCCGCGCCAGCTGCTTCGCCTCCGCCGCGTTCGCCGCGTTGTCTTTCACCATCGCGGTCATATGCTCCATCGACGAGGCCGTCTCCTCCAGACTCGCGGCCTGCTCCTCCGTGCGCTGGTTCAAATCGAGATTGCCGCGCGAGATTTCCTCCGCGCCGAGTTGTACCGCGCGGGAGGTCGTGACCAGTCTCGCGACCATCTCCATCATGGCCGCGATCATTGAATTGACCGAACCGGCCAGCGCCTTGAAATCACCCGACTTGTCATTGACGCTCATGCGCTCCGTCAGCTCGCCTTCAACGGCACGACTGACCGCCCGGACCGTTTCCGCCACCGTCCGCGCGACGTTGTCGATCAGCTCGTTGACGTTGTGCGCCAGCAGCAGGAGGTTGCCGCTCTTGCCTTGAGTCGACATGCGCCGGTCGCTCGCCCCGGCGAGCACCGCCTGGATGACCGCGCGTGTCTCCTGCACCGCGCGATCCAGGTCGCGCATCTCGACGACCCGCTGGGTGACGTCTCGACCGATGCCCACCAGGCCGGTCACTGTACCGGCCGCATCGCGCAGCGGCACCTTGGTCGTTTCCAGGTGCATCAGATGACCGGCCGGATCCCGGCACTCCTCCTCGCGCGCCGACAGTGGCGTGCCGGAGCGGATCACCGCCTGCTCGTCCTCGTGGTAACGGGCGGCCAGCTCCGCGGGATGAAAGTCGAAGTCGTTCTTGCCCAACAGTTCGTTGGGCGTCTTCGCCCCCATGACCCGTGCGACCGCGACGTTGGCCAGGACGAAGCGTCCATCGACATCCTTGACGTAGAGCAGGTCGGGCAGATGATCGATGAGGGTCCGCAGCATCGCGCGCTCGCGGGCCGCGCCGCGCCCCTCGGCAACCCGTCCGCGGCAGACGAGCCGGTACCCCGCGGCGCCGCCGCCGGCCGCAGCCACGATGCTGAATGCGTAGACGAGGTGGTCAATCATCCGAAGTCCCCGAGCTCTCGGACAAGCCTCAGGATTCCTCATCTGTTACCGCTCCACCGCGACCGCCATCACGAGACACCGCGCGCCGACTGTGACGACGCTCTAAGACCAGACGGATACCACCCCACGGGCCACGGCCCGGCCACCCCCCCGGCGACACGGATCGACCCTCCCGCCACGCCGCTCGCGACGACGGCCTGGTCCCGCGCGGGGTGCCTCAGGCGCGCGAAACGTGATTGACTCGCGCCCATCGCCCTGCCAATCTGACTCACCGCGCGCGCCGCGGAGCCGCTTCCCGGCACGCCCTCCAGCCACAATCGACAGCGCCCATGACCGACAGCGATACCCGCGCGAGTCCCGCCGCAGACGTCGTGCTCAGCGTGACCGAGCTTTGCAAGCATTATCCCGGGATCCTTGCGGTCGATCGCGTCTCGTTCGAGGTCCGGCGGCGGGAGGTCGTCGGACTGCTCGGGCCGAACGGCGCCGGCAAAACCACCACCATCAACATGATTCTCGGCGTGCTCAGCCCGAGCACGGGCAGCGTGCGCATCGCTGGAATCGATCTGGCACGGCAGCGGGCCCGGGCGCTGGCGCAGGCGAATTTCTCCGCGGTCTACGCCACCCTGCCCGGCAACCTCACGGTGGCGCAGAACCTCAATTTCTTTGGGCTGGTCTATGGGGTGCCGGGGCTGCGCGCGCGCGTCGCCGCCGTACTCGAGGAATTCGACCTCCAACACCTGAGAAACACCAAATGCGGCGTGCTTTCCTCCGGTGAGCAGACTCGCGTCGCTCTGGCCAAGGCGGTGCTCAACCACCCGCGCCTGTTGCTCCTCGATGAGCCGACCGCCTCGCTCGACCCGGCCGCCGCCCGCACGATCCGCGCCCGGATCCGTGGCCTCGCCGCGCACAGCGAGTGCGGCATTCTCTGGACCTCGCACAACATGTACGAGGTCGAGGAAGTCTGCGATCGGGTGCTGTTCCTGTCGCGGGGCAGGATTCTGCTCGAGGGTGATCCCAGAACCCTGCCGCGCGCGCACGGCGTGCCGACGCTCGAGGAACTCTTCATCCGTCTGGCGCGCGAGCCGCTGGCCGACGCCCTGGAGCGCGCCGGATGAGACCGCGGCCGATCGCGGGAATTCTCCTGCGCCAGTTCTATCTCATTCGCGGCAGTCCGGTGCGCGCGCTGCCGATGTTCGCCTGGGTGGCCATCGACATCGTCGTCTGGGGCTTCATCACGCGCTACCTGAACTCGATGAGCGCCGGCAAGTTCAACTACGTGCCGAGCCTGCTCGGGGCGGTGCTGATGTGGGATTTCTTCACGCGCATCATGCAGGGCGTGAGCACGGCCTTCCTGGAGGATGTCTGGTCGAGGAATTTTCTCAACCTGTTCGCGACACCGCTCACGCTCAGTGAATACATCACCGGCCTGGTCGTCACCAGCATCGGCACGAGCGCGGTGGGTCTGGTGGTGATGCTGGCGCTGGCCATGGCGGTATTCGGGTTATCGTTCTTCGCGCTCGGCGCCCTGCTCGTCCCGTTCCTGCTGGTGTTGTTCTGCTTCGGGATCGCCCTCGGGATTCTGGCAAGCGCCCTGGTCCTGCGGCTCGGTCCGGCCTCCGAATGGCTGGTGTGGCCGCTGCCGGCGCTGCTCTCGCCGTTCGTCGGGGTCTTCTACCCACTCTCGACCCTGCCGCGCTGGATGCGGGCCATCGGGCACGCCTTGCCGCCCACGTATGTATTTCAGGGGATGCGGGCCGTGCTTGCGCACCGCCCGTTTTCCCCCGGCAGCCTCGCGCTCGGCGGTGCAATCGCCCTGCTCGACATCATTCTCGCCGGCTATTTCTTCGCGCGCGTCTTCCGCCACGCCGTGCGCACCGGACTGCTGGCGCGCTACAGCGCCGAAAGCACCGCCTGAATGCCGGCGCAGGCTGCGTTATTAAGACGCGCTGGATCGGGGCTCCTGCCCCGCCCGGCGCCGTTGCGCCAAAAAGCGTGGTTTTCGGCTCAACGTCCGCCACCTGCGGCGGCGGGGCACCTCCCTGTGCCTGTGACCTTGCCGGGCCGCTGTATGACTCGGGGTCGACTGTCAGTCGATGGACAACTACTATGTATGCTCGGTCGCACTCGACGCGGAGGTGCCGGCGATGAAGTTTGTGGGGCTGCTAAAGAACGTTGCCTTGGGCGCGGCGGCGGGCGTTGCCGTGCTGACGGCGCTGCCGGTTTTCGGCGCGGTGGGCACCCTCAGCGGTGCCGGGGCGCTGGTCGGGTCCTTGGTCGGCGGGGTAGCCGGCCTCGTCGATACCGTGCGCACGCAGCGCACGTAATCCACGCGCGCGCCCCTTGGCTGGGTCGGGACTTGAGCCGGGCGGCTCAGGCGCCCGCGGCCTGTTGCCCCATCTGCAGCCGATGGTGCTGCGCCGCCAAACTCAGCCATGCGCCCCCTCCACGGGGCTCGATAAGGGCTGCGGACTGCGGTCCCCGCCGCAGCGCATCTTCCACACGCCGCGGCGTGCCAAGATCGCTCCAACCACAGGGCGGGACTGACAGTACCCGCAGCGCGGCCTCCTGGCCCGCAACGATGTCGCGCGAGAAATCGATGCTGGGCAGACGCTCGTAGAGCGCGGCCAGCGCTCCGGCATTCGGTTCAGCGCGATCATGAGCCAAAGCGGTCTCCATCGCGCTCACGACGTCACCGATGCGGGCGCGGAGCAGGTTCAACAGGGCCTGTCCGCGGGTGACGACGATAAAGGCGTTCCACAGCGCGCCGGCGTGGATCAGCTCCAGGGCCTGCGCACGCTGCGGCTTCTCCACAAAGCGGGCCACGGTCCGCGCGCCTCGCCCGCCCTGCTCACCCGGCACAATATAGCCCAGCTCGACGTCGACCTCTTCCGGCACGATTCCCGTCAGCAGCGGCTCACCCGGACACCAGCGCAGACGCTCGAGCGCGGTCCGAAGCGCATCGGCAAGCACCGCTTCCTGGCGCACCAGATGGTCCGACGGCAGCAATACGAGCCGCGCGTCACGATCACGCTCCAGAATCCGCAGCAGAGGCAGCAGGATGCCGATGGCCGTTCCGCGATTGCACGGCTGAACGATCACGTTTCGCTCCGGCACCGTTGCCAGCGCTCGCCGCCACCATTGTCGGTGCTGCTCGGCGACGATCACGCAAGTTCGTGACTCATCGGCGAGCATGGCGGCCCGCCGCAACGCGTCGTGCAGCAGCGCAGGGCCGTCGAACAGCGAGCAGAACTGCTTGGGCACGGATGTTCCCGAGGCCGTTGTCGTCAGCGCCTGCAGCCGGCTACCTTCACCTGCCGCCAGAACCAGTGCCCACGCGGTGTTTATCTCAGCCATCCGTCCGTCCTCCCGGTTTGAGTGTACGGACTGCGCGAGCCGCGCGAGCCCTTGACCGGCCGTGATTCCTCTAATTTTGAGTCCGTAACGCCTCGTCGGTTCCCGACCAGAGGCGCCAGGCATCCGGATTCCCGTGCGCCGCAACGGCCGTGGCGGCCCACATGGGCCGCGTGGCCCCGAGACGGACCGTCTCCCGAACGGCGGCCAATCGCGCGGACAGCCGCCACCTGCGGATCCGGACCGCGGTCGCGCAACGCGAGGCATCGGGCAAGTTGATCAGCCGCGCCGCACCCGGTGCCCGCACAGGCACCGTGGCGGCACGATTGACGCGCACCGCATCGCAACCTCTCGGGCCGGCGGCCTTGGTGATCATGCGCGCTGCTCGCCCCCGCGTCGAAATTCAAAGTCTCGCGCCGTCGGCGTCAGCGCGATATACGCACAAATACGCAGCGCGCGCCGATCACGAGTCTGCGCGGCCGGCAGCCCCGGATGCGCCGCATCCGCTGTGACGGAACGATACGCGCGCGGCCCTCATGCCGGCCATTGGCGTGCTCCGCGGCGATCACGGATAATCGCCGCAACTTCAAAACGAGACCGGCTCCTCATGCATCGCACCCAGACCAGCTTCCTGTTCGATCTCGACGGCACGCTGGTCGACAGCGTCTATCAACACGTGCTCGCGTGGCAGCAAGCGCTGCGTACCGCGGGTATCGAGTTGTCGGTGTGGCGCATCCATCGGCGCATCGGCATGAGCGGCGGGCTGTTCAGCGAGATGTTGCTGCGGGAGGTATCGGCCGAGATCACTCCCGATCTGCTCGAGAAGCTGCAACGGCATCACGCCGAGGCGTATGCCCGGCTCGTCCAATGGGTGCGTCCGCTGCCCGGCGCGAAGGAACTGCTGGCCTATCTCACCGCGGCGCGCCTGCCGTGGGCAATCGCCACCAGCGGCAGGATGATCTCGGCGCAATACAACTTGGGCATCCTGGGGGTGGATCCCGCGCATTCCGTGATCATCACCCGCGATGACGTGGCGCACGCCAAGCCCGACCCCGACCTGTTCCTGAGCGCGGCCGAGCGACTCGGCACCGACATTCACTCGGCGCTCATCGTCGGCGACAGCATCTGGGACATGCTGGCGGCGCGGCGTGCCCAGGGATTGGGTGTCGGACTGCTCTCCGGCGGCTACGGCCAGGACGAGCTCGAGCGCTCCGGCGCGATCCGCGTCTATGAGGACCCGGCCGACATGCTGCGCCACATAGACGAGGTGGGCGGGCGGGTCTGAGGCGCGCCGGAGCGCGCTTCAGGCGCCACGCACGTAATCGACCTCGGTCATCATGCCGTCCATCACGTGCACGACGTTGTGACAGTGCAGCACCCATCGACCCGGCGGTGAGTTGGCCAGGAAGCGCCAGGTGGCGGTACTGCCGGCGGGAACCAGCGTCGTGTCCTTCGGCAACGGATAGCGCAGGCGCTGGCCCGAGGCCTCCACCAGCTCGAAGACGTGCCCGTGCAGATGCATCGGATGATCCATGTCGGTTGGGTTGTTGAAATGAATCTGCACCATGTCGCCGCTGCGCACGTCGATTTTGGGCGTGTCCGGCCAGATCTTCCCGTCGATCGTCCAGTGTCGATGGCCGGGCTTGCCGCCACCGAGCAGCAACGTCTTGCGCACAGTGGCCGGTCCGAACGGGTCGTGCCCGCCACCGGGCATCGGCTCGCCGGCGCCGGCGAGCCCGTAGCTGAACAGCTGCGCGCCGGCCAGCGAGGCCGGGGGCATCTCGGGGCGGTGATCGGCCGCATCGGCGGTTCGAATCAGCACTGACTGGCGATAGTCGCGCACGTCGGCCATGAGACTCTCGAGCAGCCAGGCGCCCGGACGCGTCACTTCGAACCAGGCGTCATAACGCTCCGCAACGCCGATGCGCAGCGCATCGACCGTCACGGCGCGCGGCATGGGGTTGCCGTCGCTGTGCGTGACGCGCAGTCTGTGCCCGGCCAGACGTACATAATGGGTCAGCGTCGGACTGGCGTTCAGGATGCGCAGACGAACCGTCTGACCCACTTTAACGATGAGCGGGCGGGTGCGCGGATAGGCCGCGCCGCTCACGCAATGCGACAGATACCGCACCGCATCGCCCATCGGCATCGGTTTCATGGCGCGCCCCATTGCATCCATAGGGCTGCTCATGGAGCTCATACCGCCCATGGGATCCATCGCCGGCAGCGCACGCATTGCGTTGCTGCTCAGTCCCGGCGGCGCATCCATCGGGGCGGTGCTCGTGCCGGCGATCGCCGCCCAGAGGCTGCGCAGGTCCGGGATATCGTGCAGGATCAGCACCACCTCGAGGTCCGCGCGCGGCGCGCGCGGATCTTCGACCAGGAATGCTCCAAACAGCCCCAGCGCCTCCTGATCACCCACATGGGAGTGGTACCAGCGAAAGCCAGGCGGATCGGGCTTGAACGTGTAGATGAACTGACCGCCGTCCGGCACCGGGGCCTGGGTCACGTACGGCACACCGTCCATGTCGTTCGGCAGGATCATGCCGTGCCAATGGACGGTACTCAGCCCGCCGGTGTTATTGATGAACCGTGCCCGGAACCTCTGCCCGTAGCGCACCCGCAACAGCGGGCCCGGCACCCGACCGTTGTACGCCAGCCCCGTGAACCGCGCGCCGCTCACCGCCGGATAGCGGTAGGGACGGGCGTCGAGCGTCACCTCGACCAGATCCCGATCCGCCGCCTGCGCGCTCATGGGGGGCAGCACGGCCCAACTCAGGGCCGCTCCGGCGAAAATCAGCGAATTCCCCAGGAAACCACGGCGTTGCATCGGTTCTCCTCCCTCCGGCACCACGGCGGCGGCGCCCGGCGGCGAAGCTACCGCGCGCCGTGCGCCGGCATCCGTGCCGGCCTCATGCCGCAAGCTTCAGGGCGCGGCCGGCTCGGACGAGCCGCTCGAGCGGCCGTGCCGATGCCACAAATCCTCAATCGACTCCAGCGTGCGTCCCTTGGTTTCGGGCACGAAGCGGATGACGAACAGCGCGGCCAATATCGCCCCGGCACTGTACAGCCAGTAGGCGAACCCATGGTTGAAGTGCCTGTTGAGGTACGCGCTGCCGTCGAGCATCGGGAAGGTCAACGACACGACGAAGTCCATGATCCATTGCGCCGCGATGGCGATCGACATCGCTTTGCCGCGAATCGAGTTTGGATAAATCTCCGCGAGCATGACCCACACGACCGGCCCCCAGGAGAATGAGAAGCCCATGATGTAGACCATCACCGCGCCGAGCGCCAGATAGGAGGCTCCATGCGGCCCGCCGGCCGCCGACCCGGTCGCACTGACCGCGTGCACGTCGAACAGCACGCCGATGAGGATCATCGCCGCCGCCATGACCAGCGCACCGATCACCAGCAGCGGCTTGCGGCCCACTTTGTCGACCGTGAAGGTCGCCACGAGCGTGAACACCGTCATGGTGATCCCAACGAAGGTCGCAGACTCCCAATAGGCCTGATTGATCGAGGCGCCCATGTTTTCGAACATGCGCGGCGCGTAGTAGAGCACCGCGTTGATGCCCACCAGCTGCTGGAACACCGACAGCATTATGCCCACGACCAGCACCAGGCCACCGAAGGACAGCAGCGGCCGCGTGTGCTGAACCAGCGTCTGCTTGATCTCCCGTAGCGTGGTCTCGGCGCTCGCGTCCCCCACCAGTCGCTTCAACAGCGCCAGCGCCTCGCCGTCCCGGTCCTTCAGCACCAGAAAGCGCGGCGTCTCCGGCACGATCAGCATGAACACGATCAGCAGCGCCGCCGGAATCGCCGCCGACGCCAGCATGTGTCGCCACGCGACGTTCATCAGATAAGCGCGGCTGTGGCCGGTCTGAATCAGCCAGTTGACGAAGTAGACGAGATTGATGCCGACGACGATCGCAATCTGTTGAAAGGTGACCAGCATGCCGCGCGTGGCCGGCGGAGCGACCTCCGCGACGTACATCGGCGCGAGCATGGACGCCATGCCGATGGCGGCGCCGGCCATGACGCGATAAAAGAGGAACGCCGGCAGCGCCTTGGCGCCAACCGCGCCGAACAGTCCCCAGATGAATTGCGGGTAGCCCGCCCCGAGGGACGAGATCAGAAACAGCGCGCCGGCGATGAGCAGTCCGGCTCTGCGTCCAATGCGGGTCGAGACCGGGCCCGCGATGGCCGCGCCGAGCACGCACCCCAGCAGCGCGATCGATATCGCCAGGCCCGAGAGAAAGTCGGCGGCGGAATGGCTCAGATGCAGCGGCGCGACAAAATTGTAGGTGATCGCGCTCGTGACCCCGGAAATAACCGCCGTGTCATACCCGAACAGCAGTCCGCCCAAGGTCGCCGCCGCGGCCAGCGCCACCACGAGACCCTTTTTGCCCTCGTTCATGCACACCCCCCTCGGTTGGTATCGCTACCATGTGCCCGGGCACAAGGTCTTGTCAAGCATCTCAGGCGGTCGCAGTCCTCGGCCGTGCCGCCGATTCACGCGCCACGAGCTCGTGCGCGACCAGGCGATGAACGAGTTCGGCGCCGCCGCCCCCGCCACGCCGGCCGCCACGCACGGCCGTGACCAACATGTCGACCGCCTCGCCGGCCATCTGGGCGATCGGCTGATGGATGGTGGTCAGGCCCGGCCAGATGTTGGCCGCGATCAGGCTGTCGTCGAAGCCGACCACGGTCAGATCGTTCGGCACCTCCAGCACCCGGCGGTGCGCCTCGGCCATCACCGCCGCCGCCATGTCGTCGTTGCTCGCGAATATCGCGGTCGGCACCGGCTCGGTGGCGAGCAGCTTGCGCGCGGCATCGAGCCCGGAGCGGAACGTGAAGAAACCCTGCTCGACGCGCGGCGGCGGCAAGCCGCCGTGCTCCTGCACCGCGGCCACGAAGCCGTGCCAGCGTTGGTCGCTTGCCGTCTGGTTCGGATGCCCCTTGACGAAGCCGAGTCGCTGATGCCCGAGCGCCAGGAGATACCGGGTCATCTCGCGGGCCGCCTCGAAGTCATCGATGCTGACGCACATGGCATCCGCTGGGGGCCGGCCGGCGGCCACCGCCACAATCCGCATGCGCGCGGCCTGCAGCTCCGCGCGGATTACCGCCGACTCGCACAACGGCGGCGGCAAGACCACGCCCACCACGCCGCCGGCCACCAGCCGGCGCACCGCGCGCCGCGAGGCCGCCGGTGTCAGCTCACACTTCTCCAGCACCAGCTGCACGCCGTGGCGGGTCGCCGCATCGAGCGCACCGACCAGGAACTCGCTCAGATAGGAGGCGCTCGGGTTGCCATAGAGCAGGCCCAAGCGCTCGCCGCGCGCGCTGGCCAGATTGCGGGCGGCGAGGTTCGGCGAATAGCCGAGCTGACGGACCGCCTGCAGCACCGTCTGGCGGGTCGGATCGCTCACGTACTGGCCGCCGTTGACCACGCGCGAGACGGTCATTGGCGAGACGCCCGCATAGCGGGCGACATCCTTGATGGTTACGCTTCTGCGGGCGCCGCTGCGGGCTTTTCGTGCCGGCTTGTTCATCGAATTTGTGGCTGTCCCCGCGGGCTGCTGGGTTGCGCCCGCCCAAACGGGCGGCAAACTTTAACATACGCTCGGCGCCCACAAGGCATCGTCTGCTCCCAACTCCCCGTCGTCCGCGCGGCAGCCGGCGGCCTGAATTCTACTGGCTAATTATCATATAATAACGCAACCGGAAGCAATCGGTTTCTCGCCGCGCGACCCAACGGGGTGATCGGGCTAGCCGGACCAGCCGCTCGCGCAAGGGTCGCTTGACGATGAGCGGCGAGAGTCGGCGGCCCGCCCGCAAGGGCTCGCCCGGCCTGCGGCCGGGCCGCCGCTGGGACAGCGCGCCGGCCGGCGATCCGCAGGCCGGGACTGAGACTGACGCCGGCACTTGAACGGCGGCAACGGCTTGACTACCCTGCGGGGCCGACACCCGTCCTCCGCCGCGCAGGAGCCCCATGTCCCATCGCTCTGCGGTCGTTCATACGCTGAACACCGGCCGTCGCTTCGTGCGCCGCGGCCTGCCGCGGCGCCGCTGGCAGGACCTGTACCACGTCTACATGACCATCAGCTGGCCACGGCTGTTCGCCAGCTTCGCCGCCTTCCTCACGGTATTCAATCTGCTGTTTGCGGGGATTTACAGCTTGCGCGCAGCGGGCATCGCTCATCTCAACCCGCCTGGGTTCTGGGGCTGCTTCTTCTTCAGTGTCGAGACGCTCGCCACCGTCGGCTACGGCGACATGCATCCGCAAACCCTGTTCACGCATGTCGTCTCCTCGGTTGAGATCTTCACCGGCGTCATGAGCCTCGCGGTCATCGCCGGCATGATGTTTGCGCGCTTCTCCCGTCCGACGGCCCGCATCCTCTTTGCCCGCTACGCCGTCATACGCCCACTCGACGGCGCGCCGACGCTGATGCTGCGCGCGGCCAACGAGCGCGGCAACGTCATCATGGAAGCGCAGGCCCGATTGCGCCTGATGCGCGACGAGCGCACTGTCGAGGGCTACTCGATCCGCCGCATTCACGATCTGCCGCTGCGGCGCAGCGAGCAGCCGGCGTTCCTGTTCGGCTGGACATTGATGCACACGCTCGGCCCCGACAGTCCGCTCGCCGGAGCCACACTCGAGTCGCTACAGGCGCAGAACGCCTTTCTCATCCTGACGCTGTTCGGCATCGACGAGACCACCGGGCAGACGCTCATGGCGCGCCACGAGTATCCGGCCGAGGCACTGCGCTGGCAGCACACCTTCGCGGACATCCTGTCCACGGGCGAGGACGGCATCGATTACCTCGATTACACGAAATTCCACGAGGTCGCGCCGCTGGAGTGATCGCGGGTCGGGCCGGCGACCCGCGAGTGGACGCCGAGTGCGCCTCAGTCGGCGCAGGATCCGGGCACCACGCTCAGTCGAATCGTGGCGGCCAGCGTCGCTCCGGGGGCCAGCACCCGCACCCCGGTGATCTCGGGACGCTCGGGACGATTGAGCGCATTGGGCATGTGGCTCATGGGCTCGAGGCACAGGAAATCCCCGCCCGGCGGCACGTACACGTGCAGCCACCTGAGCGGGCTGTCGGCTCTCAGGCGCACACACAGCGCCTCTTCGGGCCAGTCGAGCTCAGCCTGTCCGCTCCATCCGTCGAAACAGTGATCGATCAGATGGTCGGCGCGCAGCGCCTCGGCACGCGTCAAATCGCCGAGGTCGCTTGCCGTCACGGCGCGTGTGGGCAGGGACTCCCCGTCGGCGAGCCAGACGTGCGCAACCTCGGTCCGCAGGCTCATGCGCGGCGAGCGGGGAAAATACGGATGCCAGCCCAGCCCGGCGGGCATGGGCTGATCGGCCCGGTTCAGCAGCTCGAGCCGCACCTGCAGCCCGTGCGCATCGAGCGTGAGCACCTGCCGGGCGCCGTACCGCCAGGGCCACTGTCCGGGCGCGTACTCGTACGTCAGCGCGATTTCCCGGTCCGAGCACGACTCGACCGTCCACGGGTGCCGCCACGCCTCGCCGTGCAGCGGATGGGCCTGCTCGGGCGCGTTTCGATCGAGATGTACCTCGGTCGCACCGAAGCGAAACCGTCCGTGCGCGATGCGGTTGGCGAACGGCACCAGCGGAAAGCCGGCGCTCGCGAACGGCTCGTCGGTTCCCGGTGGCGCGCGGCGCAACACTTCCCGGCCGCGAAAGCGCAGGCCGGCGAGCGCGCCGCCGAGCTGCGGCAGGACATCGAGGACATAATCGTCATAGGCAAGGCAAACACACTGTGACAGAGAGCTTTCAGACACGGATCACTCCAGAGATTCACACCGGCCGCGAACACCAATCCCGCCGCGCATCGTGCCGCGCCCTAACGGCGGGGCGCCGCGCCGCGCCACACGCGGTACAGCACCGAGCCGTGCGGCGCGAGCCGCACCCGCAACGCCGCCGCGACGCCGAGGGCTCGTCCCCGCCACAGATCGCGCAGACGGTAGCGCCGCCCGGGCAGCGACAGCGCGCGCCAAGGCAGCCGCAGCGTGCGCGCCCGACCGGCGAGATTGAACGCCGCCAGATACCAGCCGCCGCCGCGTTGCGGCCGTGACAGCCATACCACGAACCGATGACGGGCCAGGACTTGATGGTCGTCCGTCGCGTCCTGATCGACCGCGATCACCGCCCGGTTATCGAGCAACGAGAGGGTCCAGCGGTTCATGCGAGTCAGATTGGCGCCGATGATCAGGGGCGAGCGCGCGATGCACCACAGCGTCATGTAAGTGCGTTGCTCGGCGTGCGTCAGGCGAGACCAGCGCGCCGAGCCCAGCCCGGGATGCGGCCCGAGATAGCCGATCGCGAGCATGTCCGCATCCGGCCAGTGCCCGGGCCGCGCCAGCGGCGCCCAGCGCGCCAGCCGTGGAAACTGGTTGGCGACGCCCTGCGGGTAGGCGCTGTTACTGCGCCACACGTCCCAGACGTCGTTGGAGATGCGCCACATGTTGGCATCGCGGCGCACTTGCGCCAGCTTGTCGAGCGGCGTGGGGCCTGGCGAGAGACTCACCACCATCGGCCGGCCGGCGGCGCGCACCGCCTGGGCGAGCATGTGAATGTCGGCCGCCGCGTACGGATGGCTGGAGATGCAGTCCACTTTGATGAAATCGACGTGCCAGCGGGCATAGAGGCGCAGGATCGAATCGTAGTACGCCTGCCCGGCGGCGTTGTCCGCCACCCCGTCGTTGTGCGGGTCCCACGCACACGGCGCGTTCAGATCAACCGCCTGCCGCGCACGAAACGGCGAGCCGGCAATGGGCAGGTTCGCGCGCACCGCCTCCGCGGGTATGCCGCGCTGGATGTGAATGCCGAACTTCAAGCCCAGCGAATGCACATAGTGCGCCAGGGGAGCGAACCCCCGACCGCCGGCTGCCGAGGGGAAGCGGTTGGGCGCCGGGATATAGCGTCCGTAGCGATCCATGGTCAGGACCCCGGAACGCGCGTTGCCCGCCAGAGGGTGGGGTATGGACCACCCCGCATCGATCACCGCATAGCGCCAGCCGTAGCGGCGCAGGTGCTGAGCCATCCAGCGCACGTTGGCGCGAAATTGCGCCTCGGTGATGGTTTTGCCGTAGGCGTCCCAACTGTTCCAGCCCATGGGCGGCCGGCGGGCAACCTCGTGGGCGCCGGCCGGCGCCGGGCAGCAGGCCATCAGACTGACCGCAGCCGCGGCCACCGCCAGCCCCGGCAGACCCCGGATGCGACGCGCCGCTGCGCCCGCACCGCGGACACGCCCGACTCCACCGCCGCTGCACCGGCGGCTTGCCGTGATTGCACGCATCATGTGTTGCCCTCCGCTTGGTGTGTGCACGCCGCACAACGCACGCGCACCGGCGCGCCCGAATACTGCACGACGCGATCGGCCGGTGTCCGGTAGTCATCACCGGCCGGCGAGCCCGGACCGATGAAGCGGACCTTGAACTCCCGCGTGCGCGCCATGCCCGGATAGCTCCCGGTGCGCCGCCCGATGGTGAGCGTGCCGCTCGCCTGATCATAGCTGAAGGGGATCAGCGCGTACTGACCGTGCCGATAGCCGAGCGTCGTGCCCTGATCCTCGTACAGCGTGAAGGCGCCGTTCGCACCCGTATAGACCAGCAGCGTAATGGGCGCGCCGGGCCGCTCGCCGGTGTACTGGATCGCCGGCCCCACCGGCACGATCGAGCCGGCGCGCACGAACAGCGGCTCGCGCGCCAGCGGCGCCGCCACGCTCACCGCGCGGCCGCCGCGATACTCCTGGTTGGTGAAGAAGTCATACCAGAGCGCCCCGGCGGGCAGATACACCGGCCAGCGCCGCGCTCGGTAGCGGTACACCGGGCTCACCAGGAACGCCGGACCGAACATGTACTCGGTGGCGATGCTGCGCACCCGCGGATCGTGCGGAAAGTCCATCGCGAGCGCCTGCATGATCGTGCCGTTGCGCAGCCAGGTATCCCCCGCCAGGGTATAGATGTACGGCATCAGCCGGTAGCGCAGCTTGTCGTAGAACGCCAGGATGTCGTAGATCTTCGTGCCCGGCGGCGAAATGTTGTAGATCTCGCGGTGTGGCGGCATGCCGTGCGAGCGGAAGATCGGACAGAAGGCGCCGAATTCGAACCAGCGGGTATAGAGCTCACGCCATTCGGCGAGACTGGCCGCATCCGGGTGCACGTAGCGCTGCCGGGGCTCGTAGCCGCCGATGTCCATCGTCCAGTTCGGCAGCCCCGAGAGCGAGTAGCCGACGCCGGCGGCGATCTGGTCCTTCATGTCCGCCCAGGTCGACGCCGTGTCGCCGCTCCACACCGCCGCCCCGCAGCGCTGCAGACCGGCGAAGCCCGAGCGCGACAGGATGAATACCCTGTGCCCGGGGCGCGAGCGCAGATTGCCGTGATAAACGCCGCACACGTGCTCGAGCGCATAGGTGTTGAACACCGCGGCGCCGGGCCCGAGCGGCGTCGGCGTCATGAACGCCTCGCGCTCGGCGATCGAGGTATTCGACACCATGTCCGGCTCGTCGGAGTCGAGCCACCAGGCATCCACGCCGAGCACCCCCAGGTTGCGCTCGATCTGGTTCCAATAGAGGTGGCGGGCCGCAGCCGAAAACGGATCGTAGAAACCAAAGGTGAAACCCGGGCGCACCCAGTCCTTGATGCCGAGCTTCAAGGTGAGGGGGAAGATGTCGCCGTGCGCGGCGAGCTGCTTGAAGTTGGCCGTGCTCGGGTAGAACTTCGGCCACACCGAGATCATGAAGTGGGCGTGCAGCGCGTGGATCTTGCCGATCATCGCCCGCGGGTGCGGGTAGCGCCGCCGGTCGAACTGGTCCGAGCCCCAGGCGTCCCGCTGCCAGTACCGCCAGTCCTGCACGATGTTGTCGAGCGGCAGGCCGAGCCGGCGGTACGTCTCGACCACGCTCAGTATCTGTTTCTGCGTCTTGTAGTAGTTGCGGCTCTGCCAGTAGCCGTATGCCCAACGCGGCAGCAGTACCGCGCGGCCGGTAACGTGGCGGTATCCCGCGATCACCTGACCGAGGTCATGGCCACGAATGAAATAGTAGTCGATCGCGTGGCCGAGCTGCGAGTACAGCGACAGCCGGTCGCGCACGGCCTTCGGTCGCGGCGGGCGATGCAGCAATGCGATATACCCGCCCTTGCGGTTCCAGACCAGACGGATCGCCAGCGGCTTGCCGGCCTGCATGCGCACCCGGAAGTTGTCGAACCAGGGATTCCAGCTCTGCCGCCACGTGTCGATGACCTGGCGCCCGCCGAGCCACAGCCGCTGGGAATTACTGCCGTAGAGGCTGAAGGTCTGCAATCCGGTGGTGCGCGCCTCGATCGCGCCGCTCCACACGACCTTCACCTGCGGCAGATTGACCAGCGCCTTGGGGAAGGAGCGCGGATAGTGATCGTGCCAGGTGAGGTACTGGTAATCGATGTTGCGTTCGGTGCGCTGCAGCACGAGCTTGCCGTGCACGTAATAGCGTGCCGTCAGACCGCCGGGCTTGCCGTGCGCATTGAAGAGCATCAGGCTCCGGGAGAGCTGCTGCCAGGGACGCGGATTGCCGAAGCGCGTGATCGAGTCGTTGTCCCAGAGAATGCCGTAGTTGCGGCTCGACACCACGAACGGCACCGCGATGCTCATGTTGTGCTGCGCCAGGGTCAGACTGCGGCCCCGGTAATTGATGAGCCCGGTCTGCTGCTGGCCCAGACCGTAGAAGGCCTCCCCGGGTCGCGACTGGAACTGCTGACGGATGGCGTAGTAGGCCCGGCCGTCCACCGTCACCGGCTCGAAGCTGCTGCCCCCGGCGAGCTCGCGGGTGATGACCCGTCCGCGCGCGTTCTTGAACACCACCTGCCCGTCGGCCAAGCGCACCTCGGCGGTGAGCCGGCCGGTCGACACCGCCACCGCGCCCGGCTCCATCGCCACCGTGAACGGTACGCGCGAGCTGCCGGTGCGTACCGCCATCAGGCTGGCCGGCAGTGCCAGATTCCTGCCGGGAAAAGCGGTCACGCGCATGATCTCGGGTGAGACGACTTCCAGCCGAACTCGCCGGGCCGGACCCGCGGCCGGCGTGACGATGATGCCTTGCGGGATCCGCACGTAAGAGCCGGCGAGCGCGGCCTGCGCGGGCGCAACCGCAAGCCCCATCGTCAGTACGGTCAGCAGCGCGGCGAGTTGCGCGGCTCGGGCGCGGCGCAATGCATTCATGACCCTGGCGCGCGCAGCCCGCGGAGGCGATTTGCGTACCACAGAATCGATCGCACCAGGAACCTGTGTCATGGATCACCCCACTTGCGCGGAAAACCGCCGGACATGCCCCGCCATCCTTACCCGGCGGCGCACAGCCGCGGCGCAATCGCGCCCGCGGCGCCAAGCGCCCGGTACGCCTCCGACACGGCGCGCACGCAGGCCGGGGCCGCGGCGAGCTGCGCTGAGAATACCGCCTGCAGCGCCAGAAAGCGCGCGACGTCCCCGCGCGGATCACCCGTGCACTCGCGCCCGAGCGCCAGCAACTGCTCGGCCAGCGGATCGGTGAGCTCGCCTCCGGCGCGGGCACGCGCCACGATGAACCGGATCCAGGCGGCCACCGGCACCGCCAACCGCTCGAGCGGCCGGCCGGCCGCGAGCGCCTCGGCCAGCGTCGGCAACAGCCGCACCGGCAGTTTCTTCGAGCCGTCCCACGCGATCTGCGCGAGTTGATGCCGCACGCTCCGGTTACGGAAGCGCCCGAGAGTCGCCTCGATGTAGGCGTCGATGTCGATCACCGCGCCGCCCGTCAGGCTCGGGGCGATGTCGGCGCGCATCAAGTGCTCCACCAGCCGCGCGAGCGGCGCGTCGCTCATTGCCTCGGCCACCGTCGTGTGTCCACGCAGCAGGCCGACGTAAGCCAACGTGGAATGCGCCGCATTGAGGAGTCGAAGCTTGGCCCGCTCGTAGACTCCGACATCATTGGTCAGTTGCACGCCCACGGATGCCCAGTCGGCAACCCGCACTTGCGGCACGTCCTCGATCACCCATTGGGTGAACATTTCGCGCTGCACCGGCCAGGCGTCCATCAGACCGATCGATTGCGCCACGCGCTCGCGCAGAGCCGCATCGGTGGCCGGTGTGATGCTATCCACCATGGTGCGCGGGAAGGCCACCTCCCGCTCGATCCAGCGGGCGAGCTCGCCGCTGCGTTGCGCCGCGAAGGCGCTGACCGCAGCGCGCAGCGTCGGGCCATTCTCCGCCAGATTGTCGCAGCTCACCACGGCGCACGGCGCCTGGCCGCTGGCGTGGCGTCGGCGCAGCCCTTCGGCGAGGAAGCCGATGACGCTGCGGGGATGGTCAGGGACCGACAGGTCGTGCTGAACGTCGGGATGCGCCATATCGAGCCCTCCGTCGGCATCGAGGCAGTAGCCCTTCTCCGTCACCGTCAGCGTGATGAGCCGCGTATCGGGCGACTCGAGCCGGGCGAACACCGCACCCGGCTCGCGCGTGGCGGCGAGAATCTCGCGCAGCGCGCCGATGATGCGCACCGGCGCGCCCGGACCGAGCTCGGCAAGACTGTACAGATAATCCTGCGGGGCCAGCGCGGCGCGGACATCGGCGCTGTGCAGCGCCACCGCGCTGATCGCCCAACGCGGGTCGTGTTCGAGCAGACGATCGGCATAGTAGGCTTGGTGTGCCCGGTGAAACGCGCCGGGCCCGAAGTGCACCCAGCCCACCCGGCAGGCGGCGCGCACATAGCCCGGACACGCCGTACCCGGCTGCGCTTGGCCCAACGTCCGCTCGCTCAATCGAAGAGGCATGATTGAATCAATATCGATGGTAGCGTTATCATCCTAGCAGGAAATCGACGGACCGGAGGGGGTCATGTTTCAGTGGAGCACAGACTCTGGCCGGCGCCGGCGGCGCACCGTGCAGAGCCTCACGGCCGCCGCGCTGCTGATCCTGGCGGGCCTCGGCACGGCGCAAGCCACTGACGGCCATCGTCTGTGGCTGCGTTATGTACCTGTCCACGGCCGCTGGCTCGCGCGCTATCGCCATGCGGCGAGCGAACTCGTGCCGGCAGGCGGTGCGCAGCCGACGGCGCGCGACACGACAGCGGAACTCGAGCGTGCGCTTACCGGGATGCTGGGCCGGGCGGTGCCGAACAGCACGCAGGTCACGGCCAACGGCGCGATCCTGTTCGGCACGCCCAAGACCTCGCCCCTCATCCGCTCGCTGCGACTCGACCTGGCCCGGGTCGGCTCGCAGGGCTACCTCATCCGCACCCTCACGGTCGACGGCCACCGCGCGACAGTGATCGCCGGCAACACCGACCTCGGCGTGCTGTACGGCGCGTTCCGCTTCCTGCGGCTGATGCAGACACGCCGCCCGATCAGCCGGCTCGATATCGCCTCGCGACCGAAGATCCGCTTCCGGGTGCTCGACTTCTGGGACAACCTCGACGGCACCGTCGAGCGCGGCTATGCCGGCAGTTCCATCTGGAAATGGGCCGAGCTGCCGCAATACCTCTCGCCGCGCTATACGGAACTCGCCCGGGCCTGCGCCTCGATCGGCATCAACGGCGTGGTGTTGAACAACGTCAACGCCACTCCGTACATCCTGACACCGCTGTATCTGGAGAAGGTGGCCGCGCTTGCCCGCGTGCTGCGCCCGTATGGCATCCGCGTCTACCTGTCGGTGCCGTTCAGCGCGCCGATCACGGTCGGGCGCCTCAAGACCGCCGACCCGCTCGCTCCGGCCGTGCGCGCCTGGTGGCGCAAGCAAGTCGCGCTGATCTACCACTATGTGCCGCACTTCGGCGGCTTTCTCGCCAAAGCGGACTCCGAGGGCGAGCCCGGACCGGCGCAATACGGGCGCACCCAGGCACAGGGCGCGAACGTGCTGGCACAGGCGCTCGCGCCCTACGGCGGCATCGTGATGTGGCGCACGTTCGTCTATTCGACGAACCCGCATTCCGAAGATCGCGTCATGCAGGCGTACGACATCTTCAAGCCGCTCGACGGCAAGTTCGACCGCAACGTCATCCTGCAGAACAAGAACGGTCCGCTCGACTTCCAGCCGCGCGAGCCGTTCAACCCGCTGTTCGGCGCCATGCCCAAGAGCAACGAGATGCTGGAGCTCGAGATCACCAAGGAGTATCTCGGCCAGCAGACCAGTCTGGTCTACCTCGGCACCCTGTTCCAGGGGGTGTTGCGCGCGGACACCTGGCAACGCGGGCGCGGCTCGACCGTCGCCCGGGTGATCGACGGCTCGCTCTACGGCGAGCATGACACCGGCATCGCCGGCGTCGCCAACATCGGCTCGGACCGCAACTGGTGCGGCTCGATCTTCAACCAGTCCAACTGGTACGCGTTCGGCCGGCTCGCCTGGAATCCGTACGCTTCCGCCCGCGTCATCGCCGCCGACTGGGTGCGCATGACCTTCACCAACAACCCGGCGTTCGTGCGGCCGGTGGTGCACATGATGATGATCTCGCGCGAGGCGGTGGTCGATTACATGGATCCGCTCGGACTGGCCAGTCAGATGGAGGCCGGCACGCATTTCGGGCCGGGACCCTGGGTTCACCCGGGCCCGCACATGCCACCGGACTGGTCGAGCACCTATTACAGCCGGGCGAACTCCGAGGGCATCGGCTTCAATCGCACGATCACCGGCAGCGATGCGGTTTCGCAATACGCGCCGCACGTGGCCGCGAAATTCGCCAGCCTGAGGCGCTGCCCGCTCGATCTGCTGCTGTGGTTTCACCACGTGCCGTGGACCTATCGCCTGCGCACGGGCCACACGCTGTGGAATTCGCTCCTCAGGCACTACCAGCGCGGCGTCGACACCGTCAAGCGGATGCGCAAGACCTGGGACGGTCTCTCCCGCTACGTGGATCCGCAGCGCTTCCGCCTCACCGCGGACTTCCTGGCCATCCAACAGCACAACGCCCAATGGTGGCGCGATGCCAGCATCGCCTACTGGGAGTCGATCTCGCACCTGCCGCTGCCGCACGGGATCGCGCCGCCGCCATTCCCGCTGAAGGCCTACGAAGCGTTCTGCATCCCCTACAACACAGGCAGCCCAGGGGGCCAGCCGCCCTGCGCGCCCGACGACGGACCGGTGCCGTATTGAGCGCGGCGTGCCCGAGACCGCGGTGGGCCGCAAGCGTACAGTATGACGTGTGCTCAATGAGGCTCGCGAATGAATGAGGGGGCCGCGCCGACCGCCAGCGCCGTGCACCCGGATCGGCTGCTCCCCGCCGATGCGCGCACGCGCGCCATTGCCCGCAGTCTCTACGCCGAGGTTCGGGCCCTGCCCCTCATCAGCCCGCACGGGCACACCGATCCGCGCTGGTTCGCGGCCAACCAGCCGTTCTGCGACCCCGCCTCGCTGCTGCTGACGCCCGACCATTACATCACCCGCATGCTCTACAGCCAGGGGGTGGCGCTCGAGGCGCTCGGGGTACCCGAGCGGGACGGGAGCGGCGCGGGACCCGAGCCGCGCGCGATCTGGCGCACGTTCGCCGCGCACTATCATCTGTTCCGCGGCACACCCACCCGGTTGTGGCTCGATTGGGTGCTCGCCGAGGTCTTCGGGGTCGACGTGCCGCTCGCACCGGCAAACGCCGATCGTTCGTTCGAGCACATCAGCGAGCGGCTGGCCCAGCCGGCCTACCGGCCGCGCGCGCTGTTCGAGCGCTTCGGGATCGAAGTGCTCGCGACCACCGAATCCCCGCTCGATACGCTCGAGCATCATGCGGCGATCCGCGCCAGCGGCTGGCCCGGGCGTATCATTACGGCATACCGCCCGGATCCGGTCGTCGATCCGCAAACCCCGGGGTTTCTCCAGAACCTGGCCCGCTTCGGCGAGCTGACCGGATGCGATGCGCTGACGTGGCGCGGATACCTCCAGGCACATAGGACACGGCGGGCGTTCTTTGCGCGATTCGGCGCGACCTCCACCGACCATGGCCACCCCACGGCGCGCACCGCCGACCTCGGCGAGCGCGAGCGCGAGACGCTGTTCGATCGCGTGGTGCGCGGCGCGCAGGCGGGCACACTGCGCGACAATGAGGCCGAGGCGTTCCGGGCCCAGATGCTCACCGAGATGGCCCGCATGAGTCTCGAGGACGGAATGGTTCTGCAGATCCACCCGGGCGCCTGGCGCAATCACAACGCGCCGCTGCACGCGCGGTTCGGGGAAAACATCGGCGCCGACATACCGACCGCAACCGATTATGTGGGCGCACTACGGCCGCTGCTGAACCGCTTCGGCAACGAACGCGCACTCACCGTCATCGTCTTCACGCTCGACGAGTCGAGCTACAGCCGCGAGCTCGCGCCGCTCGCCGGACATTACCCGGCACTGAAGCTCGGACCCGCCTGGTGGTTCCACGACAGTCCCGAGGGGCTGATGCGCTTTCGCGAACGGACCACCGAGACCGCCGGCTTCTACAACATCGTGGGCTTCAACGACGATACCCGCGCGTTCTTGTCGATTCCCGCACGCCACGATGTGGCGCGCCGCATCGACTGCGCGTTCCTCGCCCGTCTGGTGGCCGAACATCGCTTGCCGGAGGATGAGGCGGCCGAAGTGGCTCGTGACCTCGCCTATCGTCTGCCGAAGCAAGCCTACCGGCTCTGACTTCAGGCCGTCAGACGCTGCAGCCGGCACGACAGGCTCGATCGTCCCGCGGCGCGTTGCGCTGCGGGTCCCGCCGTCGCCTCGCCCCGGCGACGAGGCTCCCGCCGGTTCCACGCCGCAGACGGCGTCAATGGCTCGAACGGCAACCGCCCACCGGCGTGCGTGGGGATCCTCAATACCGCTCTTCGCAACACCATCGGCCGATGCCCTGAACCTGCACCGGTCGGGGCGTTCACCAGCGATTGGCGAGCCGGTTCCCCATCCGGGCACGAGGAAACACGGTCTGGAAAGCGTTAAGGACTGACCTGAACGGTCACGCCGCCATCACGTCGGACCACACAGTGCGTGTTGGCACCCGAGCTCTCCCCAGCAGACAGATTCGCAGTGCCATTGAGCGTCACGAACTGCGCCACCGCCCACGATGGCGGCGTCACCGCGAATTTCACCGTCACTGCCTTGGTCGCCGCCACCTTCGACTGCACCGCCGTAGTGAAGGGTGTGACCCGCCAACCCTCGGGGGCCTTCAGGCCCAAGCTCACCTCGCCGAGCGTCTCGGTGCCCCCGGCGCTTAGCGTCACGCTCACCTCGGAGCGCACTCCGGGCTTGAAGATCTTCGGCGCCGACACCGTCACCGCCCGGCCGCCGATCGAGCGTGTCATCCGGTAACTCCCCCGCAGCGGCAGATTCGCCAGCGCCGAGGAATCCCCCACATACACCCGATAGGTCCCGGCCGTCTCCGTCCACCCCCCATGACCCCACCACCACTCCTGCCTCGGTGTGATCGTGAAGTGGACCACCTTCGAGGCCCCTGCCGCCAGCATCACCCGCTGGAACCCTACCAGGACACGCGGCGGCTGACCGCTCGAGGCCGGCATCCCCAGGTACAGCTGCGCCACATCCGCCCCCGCAACCTGACCCACATTGCTCACGCGCGCACTCACCCGGATTCCGGTCACGCCATCAACCCGGCGCCGGCTCAACCTCAGGTCGCTGAAGCGAAACCGCGTGAACGACAGCCCGAACCCAAACGGAAACAGCGGCTGAATGTGCTTGGACTCGTACCAGCGGTAGCCGATCAGCAAACCACCCGGGGAGTAATGCACTTTGCCGTCCACCCCCGGAAAGCGTGCCGGGCTCGCCGCCGGCACGTCCGCCAACCGCACCGGGAAGGTCACGGGCAGATGTCCGCTCGGATTCACCTTGCCGTACAGCACATTCGCCAGCGCCCGCCCATCGGTCTGGCCGGGGTACCACGTGTCGAGTATGGCCGGCACGCGCGCAATCCACGGCATGACGATCGGAGCACCCGCCTGAATCACCACCACCGTGCGCGGGTTGACCTTCGCCACCGCGCGCACCAGCGCATTCTGCGCCGAGGGCAACCTCAGATCCGCACGATCCGCACCCTCGGACTCCGTGTCGTCCGCCACCACCACAACCGCCACCCGCGCGCTCTTGGCCGCCCGCACCGCCTCGGCGATGTCCGCACGCACCACCCCGGGGGGCGCCCACAGCAGCTGATCCCGCGGACCCGCAGCCATCTTCTTCGGGTTCTTCGCCTGCGGCTTCTTCGGCAGTTTCTTCAACTTGCGCCCGAGCTTCTTAGCGATCGGAGTCGTCACCGGACCGGTCACCGTCAACCGATAGCGCCGGCCCTTGAGCAGATGAATCGCCGCCGTGTAGGTCGGATTCGGCGGCGTGCCCGGATTGTTGACCAGCGTGCGCCCGTCGATGGCAAGGCTCGCGACACTGTAGCAATGGCAGTTGTTGCTCAGACCAATGATGTAGGTGCCGGTCTGCGGCACCCGCAGCGTCGCCGAATACGGACCGGCGTGACTCTCCCCCTTGAAGGGCGCCGACAGGTCCGCCGCCGGAATCGGCGTCAGCTCGGCATTGGTCGGCAGACCCTGGACATAGCGCACCTGCGCGGATCCGGCCAACGCCTCGATCCCGGCCAGCGGACTGATCACCTTCGAGGGTATCACCGCGGCGCTCCCGCCGCCCCCCGAGGTGACCTGAGCGGACGCCGCCGGCCCGATCACCACGATCTTCTCGCTCGCCTCGAGCGGCAGCAGGTGATGGGCATTCTTCAGCAACACTGTGCCCGCTTCGGCGATCCGGGTCGAGATCGCCCGATGCGCCGCCGTGCTCGCCATCGCACTCATCGTGGCGGGCCGCGGATGATTGATGAGACCGAAACGGAATAGCTGGCGCAGGATCGGCGTTACCATCGAATTGATGCGGGTGCGCGTGAACGTGCCAGCCTTCACCGCCGCCAGGAGCGGTCGACCGTACCAGTGCGCCGGAAGCTCGAGGTCCGCGCCCGCCGTGACCCCGGCGAGGCTGTGCAGCGCGGTGTAGTCCGTGGTGACAAAGCCGTTGAAACCCCACTGCTGCCGCAACACATCCGTGAGTAGGTATTGGTTCTCGCAGCTGTAGCGTCCGTTCACCGTCGCGTAGGAGCACATGATCGAGCCGACCTTGCCGTGGCGGATCGCATAGCGGAAGGCGGGCATGTAGATCTCGTGCAATGCACGCCGCGAGACGATGACATCGTCGAGCGGCGTGTTCCGATAGGTCTCCTGGTTGTAAGCATCGAAATGCTTCACCTGCGCGATCACCCCCTCGCTCTGGATGCCGCGGATCTCCGCCGCGGCAATCCGCCCGGCCAGATGCGGATCCTCCGACAGGCTCTCGAATTCACGCCCCCAGCGCGGATCGCGGTCGATGTTCACGGTGGGACCGAAATCGACGGACATGCCCTTGGCGCGCTGCTCGGCTCCGATCACCTGCCCGTACTCGTACGCCAGCCGGCGCGAGAAGCTCGCGGCGAGTGCGGCGCCCGCAGGCAGTTGCGTGACGCCGGTCGCGCCATCCCCGACCCCATTCGGACCGTCCCGCAGACCGAAGGGCGGCAGGCAGGTCGTGGCGCTCCGGTGCATCTTTTCAAAACACAGGATCAGGCTGCCGGAACCAAGACCGATGTGGTGCACCCCGGCCAGCTTGACCTCATCCGCCAGGGTCATCCTGCGCAGGATCAGGGCGACCCGGCGCGCAATCGGCAGGTGCGCATTGAGCCACGGACACTGCGCGCGCGTGCAGCGCGGGCCGGATGTCGCCGCCCCCGCGGTGTTGCTGCTGCAGGCAGCGAGGCCCAATGCCGCAGCGGCTACGCCCGCAACCAACAATACGCGCGCGCCGCTTGAGCCTACGGTGAATCGAAACATCATATGCGCTCTCCAGTCGACGCACCCTCGCCGGATTGCTCGGTTCCCGGCACGGTACACTTGCCGCGACTTCTACCGCCAGTTAGTGTACCAGCATCGGCATCGATGATCGAAAATGGACTGGCTTCGAGCGTGGCACCGCCACGTAATGGCCGTATAGCCGCTGCGACCAACAAGCGGGGCCGAATCCGCTGCATAGTCAGGCGGCGGAACGCGCCGCGGGCGTAAACAGCAACCGCTCACCGGCGTGCGTCGCAACCCTCAGAACCGCGCCCCGCAGCAGCACCGGCGCGTGCGCGTCGACGCGCAGCCGCACGGCCCGGTGCGCACCCCACGGATTGGCCAGCCGGCACGGGCCGCCGCGGCGGCTGACAATCCGCACGTACGCCACGCGCCCCGCGGTCATTGTGCTCGAGACCTGGAAATCCCCGACCGCCAGCAGATCGCCGAACGAGGCATCCTGCGTCTTCGGCCAGTCGGCGAACACCTGAATGTGTCTTTGATAGCTCTGCAGCAGCATCGCCGCAATCGTCGTCGGCACGGTCGCCTCGTT
This sequence comes from Gammaproteobacteria bacterium, assembly GCA_027366635.1. GTDB lineage: Bacteria > Pseudomonadota > Gammaproteobacteria > Steroidobacterales > Steroidobacteraceae > 13-2-20CM-66-19. Next base: position 26,807 of record DAHXNE010000085.1, read on the forward strand.
CTCGATGCCGCCGGCCGGCATCGCATAGGCGAAATTTGGATAACCGATATGTGTCACCAGCAGGCGCAGATGCCGCAAGATGGCCCGCGGGTCGTAGCCAACGTCCGCGGCGGCTGGATAGAAGCTCGAGGTGTCGTTGTCGTCGTACCAGAGTCGCATGTAGTCGACTGTGTCGAGCGCCGCCTGCCGCAGCGCCGGTGGGCTCTCGAGCCCGATGTTCCAGGCTGGAAACACCGTCTGCAGCGAATCCATCCCGGCCGAGGAGCTCACCGGCGTCACCGGCGGATGGGCGCTGAAGCGCTCCCCCGCGCTGATGTTCACCCATTGCATGCCGTGGGCGCTTTGCAGGATGACGCGCGCATCCGGCGCAATCGCCCGGCCGACCGCCGCCCGGATCGCCGCCACACTCGCCGCCGGGGCGATCGGCAGCGGGCTCAGATGCGAGTCGATCCGCCGCCAGGTCGCGCGTCGGGTCTCGCCCCGGTGCAACTGTCGGCTCATCTGGATCAGCGCCGGATACAGCATCCGCAGGAAACCGATGGTGGTCGCCGGATTCTGGTCGTCCGCCGGCCCCCACAGGTGCTCATCCGGCGCATCGTCGTCGTCGACGTACGTGCCGTGCACCAACCGCAGATCGTGGTCCCAGAACCGCGCGACGCCGCTCAGGAAAGGCCAGACCTTGCGCGCGTAGGCGGCGCTGTCCGTATAGCGCCAGCGCTGTATGCAATCCAGCGCCGCGAACAATGCATCGCTCTTCTGGTCGAGCGACCGGAAGTTATCCGCGCTCCAGCCCGGCGACGGCGCGAGGTGCGTGTAGTACAGCAGTCCGTGCTCGTGCAGCTTGTGGGCCAGTCCTCGACCGCGCTGCATCCACGCAAGCAACGGAGCGTCGTAGGGATCGGCCAGGCTCACGTGACCGGTTGGATACGCCGCCCAGAACGGCGCTTCGTAGTTGTAGTCCAGGGTGTAGTCGCCCTGCCAGCCCATGTGCCGGGAGGTGATCCAGTTGCCCCACAGGCCGGGGGCCACATGGCCCGAGCGGCTGCAGGAGGCCAGCAGGTAGAGCGAGCCATACCACCAGGCCTGCAGCGTCTTGTCCGGGATGTCCACGAAGGACTTCGACCAGAACCTGCGCCACCACGCCAAGTGCCGCGACCAACTTGCCGCAACGCGCGCCGCGTCCGCATGGCGCAGATCGGCCAGCGTCGCGGCAAAGTATCCCGGTGTATCGCGGTCATCCAGCGCCGAGACCAGCACGACGACGCGCCCGCCCGCAGGAACGGTGAAGCGCGTTGCGCCGCGCCGCATCCCGGCGCGCGCTCCCAGCACGCGCAAGGCCAGCACGCCCACCGGACCGATGCCGTCAAAGGGAATCCGCGCATCGCCGGGATGCGAGGCGGCCCATTCCCATTGTGGTCCCATCACCTCGGCCGCGGTCGGAAACTTCGCCGTCGCCCCGAGCCGTGTCCCATCCGCCCACAGGACCAAACGGTTACCATTGTAAGCAACGGCGGCAGCGACCCATCGACCGGGCGGCAGCGGCCGCTTCGCGGTGACGACGGTTCCGTTCAGATTGGCGGCCAGCCGTCCGTGCGCGACATAAACCACCAGACCCGCGAGCGCGCCCTGTGCCCGCGGCACATCGTGCCCGCGGAGGTTTCCCAACGGATCCGCCGGATCCACCCGCTGCTTCATCCAGCGCTGCCCCACCAGCGCGGAGAAGATCACCCCGCTGCCGTTGGTAGCGCTCACCTTGACTTTCGCACGCACGGTGAAGCGGCGGACCGGCATGATGATGTCGCCGCACGGAAACGCAGTCGCCGCATCCGCTTCGGCCGCGGGCACATGCCAAGCATAAAGCGGCCGGCGCCCCCCAACCGCCGTCCCGGAGACAAGGTCGCTCGCGAACACCCGCACCGACCGAATGCCGACAGTCGATGCCCGAGCCGGTCCGGGCCGCGCGCCCCCGATGGTGGCGCGCACCGTCTCGGGCGACACGCGCAACCAGCGCACGCCATCGATGGTACCGCTCAAAGTCCGTAGATCCCGATGCCCGAACCCATCACGCAACACGGCCCGAACCCGCAGCGCCACGGTTCCGCTATTGCTCAACTGCAGGGCGAGCACGTCCCGTCCATCGGCCACCCAGGCACGCCAATTCAACGCCGCATCACCGTGCGCGAAGCTCGCCGTCACGTCGGCCGGGCCGATGTTCTCACGCAGGTGCGCGCGGGCTGCGCGCAAGGCGGGAATGCTCAGCTCCAGACGCCCCACCGGCATGACGCGCCCGCGCAGCACGCTCCAGAAGTCATTTCGCCCGATGTAGAATTCCTGCCGGCCGGGTCGCCCCCCGATCGCCACTCCGACGCTGCCGTTGCCGATGAGCGCGCCCGGGGTCATCAGCGGCGACACGACGTTTCCCGGCATCTTCGCCCACGAACCGTGAATCCCCGCCACGATGCGCAGCGCCGTCTGCGCCACGGACGCCCCGATCGGAACGAGTTGCATGCGGCCCGCGGCATGAACTGGCGTCGGCACGGCAGCGGCCGCGCACAGCAGCACTGCCGCAACGGCGCCCGAGCCGGACCACTCCCGCAACGGTTTAAAACGCTCCGACACCTGCCTGGCTCCTGTCCACAAAGGAATAGCAGCACTGCATTCTGAAAACCCAGACGCTCCAGACCGCGCCATGTCGTCTCATGACCGGGTACCGTCAGTGAGTTACGCCGTCTTCCTCCGTGTCAACGTCCCTGCACCAGCGGGATGTGATAGATATCGATGCTGATCGGCGCCACCGTGATGCGCCGCCCGAAGTTGCTCAGCTCGTACCGCTTCACCACAACCTGCCGCTTGTGCTCAAAGGTATCGCTCGCGGTCAGGCTTGGCCCAGTCATCCGCCACAGCGTCGCCCGCCCGCCGAGCGCCCCACCCGCCACGCGCAGGACGAATCGACGTGCGGAGTGCGTCGCGTTCACCACGGCCAGATTCAAGTACCGGCGATGCGGCGATAGTGCCGCCACCATGTCGAGCGGATAGGTCGGGCTGCCCGGGTTGGTGTGCGGGTAATCCCCGAATACATGGTGTCGCGGCACGGGTTGGGGTGAATTTCCGGTCAGCTTCACGGGAATCAGTCCTCGCCCCATGTGCCCGGTATACATCTTGAACAAATGTCCGATCGTGTTCAGTATCGCCCGCGTACGGGTGAAATCGAGCGTCGAGACCCCCATCGTGAACGCCGACATGCGCACGGTGGCGGTATGCCGGAGCATCTCGTTGAACATCATCGCGTAGGCCATCGCCAGCTTCAGATTCGGCGGCGCGCCCGTGTAGGCATACTCATCGATGGACATGAAGATGTGT
>DAHXNE010000008.1 GCA_027366635.1 Gammaproteobacteria bacterium
GGCCTCGAGCGCGCGCTTACGTGCGAGCGCTTTGAGTTGCGGCGTGACTCGGATTCGAATGGAGGTGGAGAAGCTCACACGAGTTCTCCGCACGCCGGGACCGTGAGGGGTGTTGCGTCCCGTAGATTTTGATTTGGCCACTGAAGCCTACAAGGTAAGGGGTCGGTGGCCACACTGCGCTGACGCTCCGTTCGCCCCGACCCCGTGCGGGGCGCAGCCCCACCTTGGTCAGGGCTACGCCCCGACACCCCTTGCAGCCTGAAGCACGTCGACCGTTCCGCGCCTCCCTTCGGGCCGCTTGTCACAGTCGATAGGGCCCGTGCCGAGGAGAAGTGACATGAACGTCACTGCCTTCCCCGGCACACTGCCCGTGGCAAGCCGGGCACCATCGCCTCCATCCACCGCGGCGACGGCCGCAGAACCGCCCCCGCCGACGGACTGGCCGGGGTGGATCGAGCGCACTGTCTCGCGCTGTCCCAAGCCCGGTCAGGCGCTGATCGCCGCGTGGGCGGACCTGATGGGTTCGCTCGTGAGCGGCCTCGACCCGACGCTCATACCGGCGACGGGCAAGATCGTCGAATTCATCCGCCGCCAGGTCGCCGAGCTCGATACGGGCATGGCGCTCGATTGGCTGCGCAAGATGCGCGCGCTCTGCGAGTCCATGATCCCCGCGCTGCGCGCCGCGCTGATCGACCCGGACGTCTTCGAGATCACGCTGAACCCGGACGGCGCGCTGCGCGCCGCCCGGATCGGGGCCGGGAATCCGGTCATCGGCACCGTGAGCCGTCCCAATGCGCTCGCGGTCATCAATGCGGTCGCCGAGGGCGTGGACAGCACGGTCCACAAGGACGATCCCAGCATCGAGGGATCCTTCCCCATCGATGGCTCCCGATTCATCGGGATCATTCCCCCGACCGTGCCCCGGCCGACCTTCGCGCTGCGCAAGAAGGCGGTGAAGATCTTCACGCTCGAGGATTACGTCGCCCAGGGCATTCTCACCGAGGCGCAGCAGGGCGAGATCGTCGCCGCCGTCAATAGATCGCAGAACATCCTGGTCTGCGGCGGGACCGCGAGCGGCAAGAGCACGCTGACCAATGCGATCCTCGATTGCATCGCGCGTGAATTCCCCGCCGACCGGGTCGTGACGATCGAAGACGTGCCGGAGCTTCAGATCGCGGTGGAGGACCTGGTGCAGCTCTTGACCTCCGCGCCGACGAAAGACGGCCGCGGCGGGCGGAACATGCAGCAGCTCTTGAAGGCCACTCTGCGCTTGACTCCGAAACGCATCGTGGTGGGCGAGGTGCGCGACGGCGCGGCGAATGACCTGCTCATGGCGTGGAACACCGGCCACCCCGGCGGGGTGGCGACGGTGCACGCGAACAGCACCCGGGACGCGCTCGTGCGCATCGAGCAGCTCATCGCGCTGAACGATCAGAAGCCGCAACCCGCCATCATCGCCGCGGCCATCAACCGCGTCGTGTTTATCACCCGCACCCAGGACGGGCGACGCGTTGAAGAGGTCGCCGCGGTGCACGGCTGGTCGCCGGATTCAGGCTATGTCGTCGAACGACTCGCCTAGGGACTGCGCCCGGCACGGGGACTGCGTCCAGCATCCCAGCGTGGAGCAGAGCGGACCGAACGGTGGCGCACTGACATCAGCGCCCGAACCGCGATACCTGCTCTACCCCGGCGACTGCCGCGAGGTGCTCGGCGCGATCAGCACCGAGTCGATCGACGCCATCGTCACCGATCCACCCTACGAGCTCACTGCGGCCCGCCCCGGCGGGCGCAGCGCCGCGACCCGCGGCGCGGTGATGCGCGGGTTCATGGGACTCAAGTGGGACGCGACGGGGATCGCGTATGACCCCGCGCTGTGGCGGGAGTGCCTACGGGTCTTGAAGCCGGGGGCACATCTCCTCGCCTTCGGCGGCACCCGTACCGCGCACCGGATGGTGTGCGCGATCGAGGACGCAGGATTCGAGATCCGCGATTCGATCCTCTGGATCTACGGCTCGGGGTTCCCGAAGTCGAAGAACCTCACTGGCGAGCACCAGGGATGGGGCTCGGCGCTGAAACCCGCGCACGAACCGATCGTGCTCGCGAGGAAGCCGCTTGCGGAGCGCACGCTCGAGGCGAACGTCACGCGCTACGGAACCGGCGCACTCAATATCGACGGTTGCCGAGTACCAACGAGCGAAAAGCTCGCAGGCGGAGACTGCAGTGCGGCTACAGTGGGTGCAAAGCACCCGGGCTGGCACCGGTCGTGGATGGACGACCCGAATGCTGTCGCCGCGCATGCGGCTCGATGCCGCGACAATGTCGCACGCGCCGAAGTTCTTGGTCGCTGGCCGGCGAACGTCATCCATGACGGGAGCGTCGAGGTTCTCGCCGCCTTCCCCGAAGCGCCGGGGCAATGCGCGGATGCCAAACTCGGCAATGAGCTCAAGACCTCGCGCGTCTACGGCGCGATGCGCCGCGAGCGGGGCGACGAGCCGAGCGCGAACAGCGAGAACACCGGCGCGGTCGGTTTCAAGATGCGCCCCGGCGCTCGGCGGCTCGACGCCGGCACTGCCGCGCGGTTCTTCTACTGCGCGAAGGCGAGCCGCACGGATCGCGGCGACGGGAATTCTCACCCGACCGTCAAGCCCACCGCGCTGATGGCCTATCTATGTCGCCTGGTCACCCCGCCGGGCGGCACGGTGCTCGACCCCTTCACCGGGTCGGGATCCACCGGCGTCGCCGCCGTGCGCGAGGGCTTGCGCTTCATCGGGATCGAGTCCCAAGCCGTCTACCTCGAGATCGCCCGCCAGCGGATCGAGCGAGCGCGCTGCGGCACGGCCTCCCGTGGGGAGGACGCTTGAACCGCCATCCACTCCATCGCGGCACTGCCATCGACGGGTTCGCCAGCATCGCCGTCGCCGCCCTCGCGGGATTCGCCTGGCTGCACGCTGGACCCGGCCTTGCCGGTCCGGCACTCTCGATCCTCCTGCCGCTCGCCTGCGCCCTCGCCCCCAGTTGGCGCGGCCGGCTCCTGGCGGCACTCCTTTATTACGGGCAGTGCTCCTGGCCGGTGCTTGGTGCCGTCCAAGGGTATTGGACCCCCGCGGCCGGCACTGCCGGGGCGCACGTCATGGTCCTCGCGGCCGGTGCGTGGATCGGGTCGAGCCTGCTGCTCGCCGCGCCATGGGCCTTCGCCTCCACCTGGCCGCGCGCGCTGCTCGCGCTCCCACTCACCGCGCTGCCGCCGCTCGGACTCATCGGGTGGGAATCCCCGCTGAATGCGGCCGGGGTGTTCTTCCCGAACTCAGGATGGATTGGCGTTGGGCTCACGGTCGTGGCCGTCGCCCTGCTCCTCGATCTGCCACGGTGGCGCGCGCACAGCCGCGTCGGTCTGACGCTCCTGGCGCTGGTCGCGATTGCGCTCAACATCGGTTACTGCCCGCTTCCTCCGCCGCCCGACTGGCTGGGCGTCGACACTCGCATCCCGCCGGCACGCTGGAACGTCGGTCGCGAGATCACGAACTGGCAGACGGTCATCGCGGCCGGAACGTACGGCAATCGTGGAAGCGAGCCGGTATTGGTCTTCGGCGAGGGGCTTCTCGACGACTGGTGGCCCGGCACCCAGCAGTACATCGCCGATGGCATGCAGTTCGCCGGTGTATCGCGCGATTCCACGTGGCTGATCGGCGCATCGGCATACGGTTACGATGCGATCGTCGCCGTGCGGCCGGGGCACGCGATACGCCGGCCGCAGGCCCGCGCCGCGGCCGTCCTGATCGGCGG
>DAHXNE010000010.1 GCA_027366635.1 Gammaproteobacteria bacterium
CAGGCGCTTCAATCGAACCAAGGAACGAACCCGCATACGCCTCAGGCCCTTGCGGTTACGATGATCCGTCGCCTACAGTCGTCTGCCCAATGGTGGGCGGGACTGAACTTCGCCCCGCACACAGAAATTCTGACACTCCCCGCAGGCGATGCAGAAGCGGGGTCTCCCGCGTGCCGCCATGAGCGACAACGGCGCCGCCATGACCGCGACCGAGATCACCGAAGGTCTCGCCAGGCTCGGCATCCTTCATCAGACCACGCTGCCATATTCCCCCTATGCCAACGGCAAGCAGGAAGTCCTCTGGGCATCGGTCGAAGGCCGATTGATGGCCATGCTCGAGGGCGTCGATGATCTTACCCTGGGCCGGCTCAACGAGGCGACGCAGGCCTGGGTGGAGCAGGACTACAACCGCAAGCGGCACAGCGAGATCGGCGACACGCCGCTCGCCCGCTTCCTCGCCGGCCCCAGTGTGACGCGACCCTGCCCGGACGCCGCCGCGTTGCGGCTGGCCTTCACCCGCAGCGAACGGCGGACCTTGCGCAAGAGTGACGGCACCGCGGTCATCGAAGGCCGTCGCTTCGAAGTGCCCAACCAGTATCGGCATATCTCCCTGCCGGAGGTCCGTTTCGCCGCCTGGGATCTCACCCAGGTCCACCTCGTTGATCCGCAGACCGGCACGGTTCTTTGTCGCCTGTTCCCGCAGGACAAGGCGGCCAACGCCTCCGGCCTGCGCCGCAGCCTACAGCCAATCGCGACCGAGCCGGGCAAGCCATCGCCACCACCCACGCCACCATCGCCCACGCCGGCGCGCGGCATCGGACCGCTGCTGGAGCGAATGCTCGACCGGCTGGCCGCCACCGGATTGCCGCCCGCTTATCTGCCCAAGGACGAAGGAGACGATTCGTGAACAACAAGATGCTCGCGCTCTACGGCCTCAAATGGAACCCGTTCACGCACAACGTGCCAACCGAGGCGCTGCACGTCACCCCGCGTCTGGAGTCGTTCTGCTGGCGCGTCCAGCAACTCGCCGGCGACGGCGGCTTCGCCCTCATCACCGGCGCGCCGGGTTGCGGCAAATCCGCCACCTTGCGCATCCTGGCGGCGGCGCTGGCCACACAGCGCGACGTCAGCGTCGGCGTGATCAGCCGACCACAGGCCAACGTCGCCGACTTCTACCGCGAGATGGGCGAACTCTTCGGGGTCGAATTGCGCCCGCATAATCGCTTCGCCGGTGCGAAGATCCTACGCCAGCGCTGGCAGGCGCATATCCAGAGCACCCTGCGCAGGCCCGTGCTGGTGATCGACGAGGCGCAGGAGATGCAGACTGCGGTGCTGGCCGAACTACGTCTGTTGGCCTCCACCGATCTGGACTCGAACATCCTGCTGACCGTGGTACTCGCCGGAGACGGACGGCTCGCCGAGCGCCTGCGCTCCGATGAATTCCTCCCGCTCGCCAGCCGCGTGCGGGTGCGCCTGCCGATCGAACGCGCATCGCCCCAGGACCTGCAAGCCGGCCTCAGCCATGCCCTGCGGCAGGCCGGCGCCCCCACCCTGATGACTGCGGAAGTCATCGCGGCCATCTGCGATCATGCGCAGGGTAATCCGCGCGCCCTGATGATCATGGCGGCCGAGTTGCTCGAGGCCGCGGCCCAGCGCGAGGCCCGTCAGATCGACGAGACGCTGTTCTTCGAGGTCAGCGCCGTGCCCGCTGCCGGCGAGGCCAAGGCGGCGATCCGCCGCCGCCGATGACGCAGCTTCCGGTCCAGCCGGCCTGGCGTCTCGCCGAGGCTTCCGAGCAGCGGCGCTGGCTGGTCGATCAGCTGTGGTCCGAAGATGCCGTCGGGATCATCGGCGGCGAGCCCAAATGCTGCAAATCCTTCCTCGCCCTCGATCTGGCGGTCGCCGTCGCCGCTGGAACCCCCTGCCTGCGCCGCTTCGCGGTCGCGCGGCCCGGTCGGGTCCTGCTCTATCCCGCCGAAGACGCGCTGCACGTCGTCCGCCAACGCCTCGACGGCATCTGTGCCGCCGCCGGAACCGCTCTCGCCGAACTCGACGTCCAGGTGATCACCGCGCCCAGCCTGCGCCTCGATCTCGAGGCCGACCG
>DAHXNE010000011.1 GCA_027366635.1 Gammaproteobacteria bacterium
CACCGTCCCGCTCCATTCTCTCCGGGGGACACCCCGGCCCCTGGTATCCCCCGGCGTTCGCCCAGCATAGATGCCGGCTCGCCTCTCGCCCCTACGCTCGGGATCTGCTTTCTACAAGAACGGGGTTACCGGTGTGCTTACGCATGACTGATTGAGATACAAAGGTAATAAGAAAGGCGTTGAGCAAGATTGAACCGTTTGTAGCAGATAAGTTGACGGCATTTCTGACGGTCTTTTTCGAAATGCACGCCAGCCGAAACCAAAAGACCGTCAGATAGAGCGGATAGCGATGACGGTCTTTTCTGGGCCAGCTTAGTTCTAGAAGACGCACTGCAAGGGGTAATTTATTGGCTTTTCAGTGCTCTTTCGCAACGGAACCGGTGAGCCGCGCTGGGCCTTGAAATGGCCGGGCATTGGCCGTACATTTGAGGCAGGAGCAATGCCCATGGCAAACGTAGCCTCGAAATCAGCCCGCAGTCGAACCCGCGCCCAGCGTCTGGAGACCCGGGTAACTGCGGAGCAGAAGACACTCATTGAGCATGCTGCGGCGTTGCAGGGCCGAACGGTCACTGATTTCGTCCTGACGAGTGTGCAGGATGCGGCACGACGGGCGATCGAGCAGCACCAGCAGCTCGAATTGTCCGTGCGGGACAGCGAGGCGTTCGTTGAAGCGCTGCTCAATCCCAAGCCGGTCAATGATCGCCTGCGCGACACCATCCGCCGCTATCGCGAAACGATCGGCGTATAGCAAGTGGCTGGGCCGATCGAGGGGGTGTTGCGCGTCGAGGCCCTCGGCCCGCAGCACGGGCGCAACTCATTCGCCACTGGCGTCGAGCCGCTCGATCGATATTTCCGCGTCCAAGCCGGGCAGGACGCCCGCAAGAACATGGCGGCGCCATTTGTGTTGGTGCTGCCTGACGGCGGGATTGCCGGCTACTACACGCTGTCATCAACAGCAATGAAGTTGGCGGAACTTCCAGACAACGTGGCTCGACGGCTCCCTCGCTATCCACTCGTTCCGGCGACGTTGCTCGGAAGACTTGCCGTCGATAGACGATTTCAAGGGCGGGGCTACGGCCGCTTCCTATTGGCCGATGCCCTCCTGCGCGCGGTGCGCAGTGAAATCGCATCGTTTGCCGTGGTTGTGGACGCGAAAGACGATGCCGCGCGGCGCTTCTACGAGCGGGAGAGCTTCTTGCCGCTGCTTGACGAACCGATGAAGCTGTTCCGTCCGATAACCGACATCGCGAAGTTGTTCGAAACTTGACATCCTCGCCGCCCCAAAGGGCGGAGATTCCTCCGGCGCCTCGCGCCGGAGGCGCGCGTAGACTCGCTTCGGTGGGTACCTGGGCCGACGCCCCTTGGGCGAAGTATCTGCACAGGCTGCAACGCGGTGTCCCCGCGCCAAGACGTTGATCGCCGCGACTCGATCGGCGTTGTCCGAGTACCCGCACTGGACGCGGCGGAACCGCGCCTGGGTGGCGCGATTGCCCGCCGCCGTGTGGCCGCAGGCCGGACGCTCCCGGCTGGTGTTGCGCGGGGGCAAAGCGATGAGAATGCCGCCGTTCCAGGCCAGCTTGTAGTGAAGTTGGCGACGGAACTCGAACCATCCTTGATCGAGGATCGAGCGGTTCAGGCCCGATTTGGCCCGAACCTGGTGGCCCGGATTTTCGTACGCGCGCGCACGCTGTTTGGCAAGCCGAGCTCAGGGCACAAATCAGTGTATTACGATGCATTGAGAGAATCGAGTGGGAATGACCGCCGGTTGACCGATCCCCTTACACGAGCCGGCGCAGCGCGATGCCCTGCAGAGGGCATCGCGCCAGGTGGTGCACGATGGCGCCCGGATGCGCCGCGGTCGGCCGCGCCGTTGCGCTCAGGCCTTCTTCAGCAGCCGCGTGATCCAGACCAGAATGACCGCGCCGACGAATGCGACGATGATGGAGCCGATCAGGCTGCCGCCGTGCCAGATGCCCACGACACCGAACAGCCAGCCACCGAGCACGCCGCCGAGGATCCCGAGCACCATGTCCATCAGGATCCCGTAGCCGCCACCTCTCATGACTTTACCGGCGCCCCAGCCGGCGATCAAACCGACGATCAACCAAGTGATGATGCCCATGCCGCCCCCTGCAGAGCGCAAGCTCTGTGTTCGTTGAAATTACCGCAGCCGCTTCGGCGGCTTTTGATCCGCAGGACCGTGATTGTTCTTGTGATCGAGAGCGGCGATGATACGCCTTCGGTACTGGCCCGACAATTCGCGGCGGCAAATCTGTTCTGGGCTGCGCGATCGCGGCGGGGCGGGAGGGCAACGCGGATCCGAGGATGGTTCTTCCAGGTCGGCGCGCGGCTGCGCAGGTCACCGGGAGGCCCAGCAGGACCGTGCGGGCAATGGTGCCCGTCACCACCTGGCGGGCGGTGAGCGAGCGGCGCTCGAGGCGAGCGTTGGGCGATTACGCCGATGAGGGGACAGGGCTGCGGTGGGTGCTCTCGCTCATCAACAGCTAGTCGAAGACGGTGCGGATCTAGCGATTGAGAATGCGCAGCCACAACCCAACAGGAGTGTGAAACCGGCATGCACGCAAACGCCATCGTAGTGATTGTCGTCGCGGCGCTGATCGGCGTGCGGATCTATCTGCGCCTGCGGCGCTCATTCGGCCGCCAGCGCGTGCAGCCACGCCGCCTGAAGACGCGCATCGCGCTCTTTGCCTGCTTCGGTCTCCTGGCCGTCCTGCTCGCGAGCCCCGAGGCGCGCACCCTGGCACTCCTGCTCGCCGGGGGCGCCTGCGGAGCCGCGCTCGGCGCTCTCGGTCTGCGACACACGCGCTTTGAATCCACCCCCGAGGGCCGCTTCTATACGCCGCACACGTATCTCGGCCTGGCGGTCACGGTGGCGTTTCTCGTCTGGATGGTCTACGACTATCTGAACGCGTATCACCAGCTTGCCGCCGCTACGGCGGCAAATCCGCACGGCGCGCCGATGCCGCCCGAAAGCCCGCTGACGTTCGCGATTTCCGGAGCTTTCATCGCTTATTACACCGCGTACTACCTCGGCGTGTTGCGCCGGAGCCGGCAAGCGGCAACCACACTGCCGGCAAGCGAAACCCGCGCGGACTGATTCCGGACGATGCGGGCGGCCCGTCGGCCCGCATCGCCCGCGCCGCGGCTACGGCGCGCCGCCGCCGGACGCCTCGCGCCGGGCACGCGCCCGGCCTCGCGCCAGCGTCCATGCCGCCGCGGAGAACACCAATGCATTGGCGGCGACCACAGGCAGAGCGCCGATACGGACCCCGTACAGGATCCACAGCGCCGCCCCGACCATCTGCAGGCCGCGCAACAGCGACGGCCGGGAAAAGAAATACGACGCCACGAATACCGCGGTCGCCGTCCAACCAATCACATCCGCGGCGGAAACGACCACGGCCCTACACCGCCGCCGGCGCGTCGGGTGTCTCCCGGATCAGCACCCGGTCGGTACGCGCCCGCTCCCACTCCTCGAGCCGCAGACCGTTGTCCTCGAGCACGCGGCGGATCTCCGGCATGCGCATGCCCAGCACCTGATCGAACACGGGAACGAGCACGCTGCACGCATTGTCGCTGAGCACGGTGCAGCGGGCGATTCGCGCCAACTGCCGGTTCTCCGACACCGCGATGGTGAAGCCCTCGCTATTATTGACATGCAACATGACATGCACATCGGAACTGCCGTCGCCCACGTAGATGATCCGGTCCGGGTGAATGGCGTGCTCCCGGCTCAACTCGTCGATCACCGCGACCTTGCCGTAACCGGCGACCACGCGCTTGATGCTGCTCACCTCGCCCGAGGCCGGATCATATTCGAGCTCGGTACCGTAGATGTGTTCGGCCGGCACGACGCCCGCGAGCGCCGACACCACCACCTCGCGCGGCGCGGCGGAAACCACGAAGAAGGAGAATCGGCTGTCCCCGACCCCGTCGCGCAGAATGCTCACCAGCGCCGGCAGGGCCGCCTTCAGGCGCACGCGCCGCCCCGCCTCCATCAGATGCTCGCGACGCACGCCGCGGAAATCCGGGTCGTGTCGGATCAGGTAGGCAAGTTCGCCACCCTGCTGCACCAGGTTGCTGCGCGCCAGGCCGGCGACCTTCTGCTGGAAGTCACCGACACCGAGCAGCTCCGCCAGGACATGCCCGGAATCGTTGAAACTGAGCGTCTGGTCGAAGTCGGACGCCAGCATGTAATGTTTCGTCGTCATGTCTCACTTGTTCCTGCGGGCCGCCCCAGGCGGCGTTTTACGGCGAACATCGCAGCGCTGAATCCGCTTCGCACCTTAACAAAACCGGCGGCGCAAGCAAGCGAGCCGCACTGGCGCGTGCCAGAGGAATCTTCACGCGGACCTGATGCAATCGTCATCGAGCGTCAGCGCTGGGCGGGCAAACGCCGCATTCAGCGCTCGTTCAGCCGCGAGGGCCCGATCGGGTCCGCAAGCAAGGTTCGGGTCCGCGGCGGTGGCGCCAGGGGCGCGCAATTGCCGGCGCCAACGGGTAGCGGCATCGACCATCATACGCACTCCCCACGCCGCGGCATCCCTCTTCGGGGAGAACGGCACGGACATCGAAAGCGCGCCATCCGGTACGTAACTCGCCGTCTCGCGGCCGACGCGCGCTTGTCGAAATCCGAGCGATTGTCCCGCGGCCGAAGCGCGGCGTGCGGATGATCGTCCGCGATGCCGCCGAGCTTCACCAACGTCTTGCTCCAACGCCACCCCCCGGGCGTCTTCATGTCCGTCAGCGCAGCGGGCGCGAGGCGCGCGGGTCGCTCCTGCGTGACCCGGCGTCGGCCGCCCTCCGGGAGACGAACGGGCCGGCCGCAGCGTACTAGGAGCTCGGCCGACTCAATCCGCGCCGTGCGCGCTCGACTTGCGCCCGGACCACGCAGGCTTCGGCGTGATCGTTGACCAGGCCCATGGCCTGCATGAAGGCATACACCGTCGTCGGGCCGACGAACCGCCAGCCCAGTTTCTTCAGATCCTTCGACAGGGCGATCGACTCGGCCGATGTGGACGCCGGCGCAGACCGTCTAGCCTGGGGGGTGCGCGGCGCGTACCGCCACACGAACGCCGCGAGCGACCCCTCCCGCAGGATGAGCTCCTCGGCCCGCCGCGCGTTATGGATCACTGCCTCGATCTTGCCTCGGTGCCGCACGATACCGGCATCACCGAGCAGCCGGATGACATCCCGGGTGGTGAATCGGGCGATCCGCCCGATGTCGAACTGGTGGAAGACGGCGCGCAAGCGGGCGCGCTTCTGGAGAATAGTCCGCCAGCTCAAACCGCACTGGAAGCCTTCGAGACTCAGCTTCTCGAACAGCCTGCGGTCATCGGTCACCGGGAAGCCCCATTCGTTATCGTGATAGGCTCGGTATTGCGCGGTCGCGATGCACCAGGCGCACCGCCGCCGCCCATCCGGACCCAAGAGCGTTGCTGACATGTGGGCGGACTGCCGTTGCGAGGCTCTGCCCGATCAGGCGGCGGACGGCTCCGGGATCCGCCCCGGGGGTTGCACGGCCGGCCGCGGCTGAAACAGCTGCGCGGCGGCAATGGGGTTGGAGGGAAAATAGGCGTGGAAATAGCTCGCCACCACCCGCCCCTGCATGTAGATAGCCTCTCCCGCGGCGCCGTCTTGCCGCCGCTGCGCGTGCGCCGCCGGCGGCAGACTCGTCTCGATGGTCGAATGGTGGAAGGTATGTCCACGCAACACTCCACCGGGCATGGGCGCGGATTGGTAACCGAGACCTTTCAGGCGCGCGTGCATCAGCGCATTGCCCGGCAGGATGCCGCTCATGATGGCGCGCCGTCCGCGCATGTCGGTCACCGACTCGAGCAGATACAACAGCCCACCGCACTCGGCGTACAGCGGCCGGCCCGCCTGAGCGTGGCGCAGGAGCGAGACGGCGAAGGCGCGGTTGGCCGTCAACGCATCCAGATGCAGCTCCGGATAGCCGCCCGGCAGGTACACGCTGTCCACGGGCGGCAGCACCGGATCGGTGAGCGGGGAGAAGAACTCGAGTTGCGCGCCCAGCGCCTCGAGCAGTTCGATGTTGGCCTGATAAATGAACGAGAAGGCGCGATCGCGCGCGATACCGATGCGCACACCCGCCAGCAGCGGCGTCAGCGCCGCCTGCTCCGCCTCCGGGAACTCGACCGGCGGCGGCAAGACGGCGAGCTCCGTGGCCTCGATCAGAGCCGCCGCGCGCGTCAGCCGCTCATCGAGATCATCGACCTCCTCGGCCTGCACCAGGCCGAGGTGCCGGTCCGGCAGCTCACACTCGTCTGCGCGCGCCAGCGCGCCGAGGAAGCGCATCCCGGGCGGCATGCCCTCGCGCAGCAGCTGCGCATGACGGTCGCTCGCCACTCGGTTGCCGAGCGCCCCGTACCACGGCACCTCCGGGAGGTAGCTCGCCAGACCCAGGGCCACGGCACCAAAGGTCTGCGCCATGGCTTCGGCATCAATGACCGCCACAACCGGGACACCGAGACTGCGGGCGAGCACGGCGTTGCTCGGTGCGCCATCGTGCAACCCCATGACACCTTCGAGCAGGATCAGATCGGCCCGCTGCGCCGCCTCGTACAGCAGCCGGCGGCAATGCGCCTCGCCGCCCATCCACGCGTCGAGCTGATAGACCGGCGCACCGACGGAACAGCCGAGGATGGTTGGATCCAGGAAGTCCGGACCCACCTTGAAAATCCGGACCCGCCGGCCACGGGCGCTGTGCAGGCGCGCCAGTGCGGCGCTCACCATCGTCTTGCCCTGGCCCGAGGCCGGTGCGCTCACGAACAAAGCCGGACAGTGCCGTACGGTCATGGCCGATACTGTCAGGGACTTTGGCGGAAACGGCAAGTCCGCGCGCGCAACTCATTGATCCTAAATGGTTCCGCTGCGCCACCCGTCCGATCTCGCGGGCGAACCTACCGGAGAGTAGGGTATGATCGCGCGCTTCGCCGCGGCCTGTGCCCCGGGCTGGCCGGCTATTTTTCGGGAGTGGATTCGCGTGTCGACCCAAACGCTCGACCCTCTGGACCTCTACGATCTGCGCGCCTCGCTCACCGACGAGGAGCGGCTGGTGCAGGACTCCGTGCGCCGCCTCGTCGATGCACGCGTACTGCCCATCATCCGTGAATGCTTCGAAGCAAACCGATTTCCACGTGAGCTCGTGCCCGAGCTCGCCGCGCTTGGCTTGCTCGGCTCGTCGCTGAGCGGGTACGGCTGCGCCGGATTGAATGCGATCTGCTACGGTCTGATCTGCCAGGAGCTGGAACGCGGCGATTCGGGCATCCGCAGCTTCGTATCGGTGCAGTCATCGCTGTGCATGTATCCGATCCACGCCTACGGCTCCCCGGAACAGAAACAGCGATACCTGCCCGCGATGGCGCGCGGCGAGCTCATTGGCTGCTTCGGCCTGACCGAGCCGCAAGGCGGCTCCGATCCAGCCAACATGAAGACCCACGCCCGCCAGCGCGGCCACGATTGGGTTCTGAACGGCTCGAAGATGTGGATCACCAACGGATCGATCGCCGACCTGGCCGTGGTGTGGGCGCAGACCGACGACGGCATCCGCGGATTTCTCCTCGAGAAGAACCTGCCGGGATTCACCACCCAGCTGATCGAGCGCAAGTTCTCGCTGCGCGCCTCGATCACTTCGGCGTTGTTCTTCGATGATGTGTTGGTCCCCCAGCAGAACGTGCTGCCCGGCGTGACCGGCCTCAAGGGACCGTTGTCGTGCCTGACGCAAGCGCGCTACGGCATCGCCTGGGGAGTGGTCGGGGCGGCGCAGGCCTGCCTGGCGCAGGTGCTCGAGTACGCCGGCGGCCGCACGCTGTTCGGGCGGCCGCTGACCGAGAATCAGGCCGTGCAGATCCGGCTGGCCGAAATGGCCCGCCGGATCACCGGCGCTCAACTCCTGGCGCTCGAGCTCGGCCGCCTGAAGGATCGCGGCGCGCTGCAGCCCGCGCAGGTGTCGCTCGCCAAGTGGAACAACTGCCGGGCGGCGCTCGAGGTGGCGCGTGACAGCCGTGACCTGCTCGGCGGGGCCGGCATCAGCGCGGACTACGTGCCGATCCGCCACATGCTGAATCTCGAGAGCGTCATCACCTACGAGGGCACGGAGACTATCCACCAGTTGTCGGTTGGCCGCGAGCTGACGGGACACAACGCCTTCTGAGCCGCCCAGCCGCGGCGCTGCTCAGCGCCGCTCGCGGCCGCGCCGCGCCTGGCCGGAGCGTTTCCGGCCAGTCGGTCTATCGTATGGATTCTGATCCGTGCGGTACTCGACGACCACGGGTGTCGCGAACAGATCGAACGTCTTGCGGAACACGTTGGTGAGATAGCGGGTGTACGCGCCGGGCACCGACGCGGTCTGGTTCCCGTGGATCACCACCCGCGGCGGATTGCGCCCTCCCTGGTGAGCATAGCGCAGCTTGATGCGCCGGCCCCGAACCAGGGGCGGCTGGTGCATGGTAATGGCGTGCTCGAGCGCTCGTGTCAGCTCGCGGGTCGGCATCTCCCGCATCGCCGCCTCATAGGCGCGGACCGTCGCGTGGACCAACTCGCCCACGCCGGTGCCGTGCCGGGCGGAAATGAAGTGCACCGGCGCGAACGGCACGAAATCGAGCCTCAGGTCCAGCTGGTTGCGGATCGCCTCGCGCTGCTCGGCGGCGATGCCGTCCCACTTGTTGACGGCGATGATCAGGGCGCGGCCGCGCTCCAGGGCGATACCGAGCACGCTCGCGTCCTGTTCAGCCACCGTCTCGTGCGCATCCAGCACCAGGATCACCACGTGAGCCTCGTCGATCGCCTGCAACGTCTTCGCGACGCTTGCCCGCTCGATCGCGTCCTCGACCCGCGCCCGGCGCCGCACGCCGGCCGTATCGATCAACGTGAACCGGCGGCCGTCGCGCTCGAACGGCACGAGGATGCTGTCGCGCGTGGTACCGGGCTGCTCGCTCGCGATCACCCGTTCCGCGCCGATCAGCCGATTGACCAGCGTCGACTTGCCGACGTTGGGCCGACCGATGACGGCGATGCGCACCGTATCGTCGTCCTCCTGACCGGGCGGTGCTTCGGCGACATCGCGCAGCACGACCGCCATCAGCTCGTCACAGCCCTGGCTGTGGCTGGCCGAAATCCCGATCGGCTCGCCGTAGCCGAGGGCGTGAAACTCGGCGGCGACCACTTCGGCGTCCAGCCCTTCGCTTTTGTTGAGCGCGATGGTCACAGGTTTGCCGGCGCGGCGCAGCGCGCGCGCAACGAATTGATCCGGCGGCGTCAGCCCGGAGCGCGCATCGACCACGAACACGACACGGTCGGCTTCCTCGACCGCCCGCTCGGTCTGCGCGCGAATCTGCGCCTCGAGCCCGGTGGGATTCTCGATGAGCCCCCCGGTATCGACCACCACGCAGGGTACGGGACCGACCCGACCGAAGCCGTACTGACGATCACGCGTCAGGCCGGGCACGTCGGCAACGATGGCATCGCGCGTTCTAGTCAGAACGTTGAATAGGGTCGACTTGCCGACATTGGGCCGACCCACCAGGGCAACGACCGACAGCATGAGTCGCCGCGTCCGTTCGCGGCTACTTGGGCGAGACGCGGAAAGCGGTGATCTCGCCGAGGTCGTTGATCACGATCACTTCGTTGCCGACGACCACCGGTGGATTCGAGACCCGCACGCCGCCGCTGCCCCGCCGCGCCTCGAATGCTCCGGTCCGCTTGTTCATCCAACTCACATAACCCTGGTAGTCCGCCACGATCACCCCGTCGCTGCTGACCGCCGGCCGGGTCACTCCGCGGTAGCGCAGCGCGGGCTGCCGCCAAATGAGCGCGCCATTTTTGCGGTTCAGAGCCTCGACCGCCCCGTCCGCCGTCGAGATGTACACCGCATGCCGGCCGAGGGTCACGCCCCGGAAACTCGACGCCTTGTGCGTCCACCACGGATGGCCATTCTTCAAAGACAGCATGTCGACCGTGCCGTGATAGCCCACCGCGTACACGTTCTTGCCGGCGACGGCCACCGGACCATCCAGATCGGCGAGCCGGGCAATTGCGGTGCGACCGGCAGGATTGGAGACCGTCGCAATCCATCTCGTCGAACCGTCCGCCGCATTCACCGCGAGCACCTTGCCGTTGGGAAAGCCGCTGACGACCAGGCCGTGGGTGATGACCGGCACCGCCGCGCCGCGCAAGGTCAGCGAAGGAATATCCTGCGGTTTCTCCCACAGCTCGTGGCCGTTCTTGGACGACAGGGCGTGCAGGACGCCATCGATCGTGCGCACGGCGACCAAATTGGCCGATACGGCGGGCGCGGAAATCACGGCGGCGGGCAGGCGCACCTCCCAGAGCCGCTTGCCATTGGCCGCATCGAAGGCGAGCACCTGCCCATTGGTCGCTCCGACCACGAGCAGATTACCGTGCACGGCCGGCCCACCGCCGAGCGGGGCGTGCGCATCGACGTCCCACAGCTGTCGGCCGGAGCGCACATTGAAGGCTGCAAGCACTCCATCGTGGCCGGCGGCAAACAACCGATTGCCGTGCACGGTCAGCCCAAGCCCAAGCAATAGCTTGGCCGTCTGGCCTTCCCACAAGCCGAACGGATGGAAGCCCCCGACCGAGGCCGTCCAGATCGTGTGGACCCGCAAGGTCGACTTGATGGGAGCGAGCTTGGCCGGATGATCGATCTGCTTGTGCGAGCAGGCGCTCAGGAGGCCGACGGCCAGAAGCGCCGCCGCGCAGGTTCGCATCGATCGCTTGATGTTCGTGTGCAATGGTCTCATCGCGCTGCGTATCGGTTCCGGTGGCTAATGGGTGCCCGGCCGGGCGGCCGGCGGGTTCGGGCGGGTCTGATGCGCGGAAGACTGCGCACGCGGCTGGTTGGCCGCAAGCTCGGAAATCTCCAGTCCGAGCAGCGGCGAGTCGACCTCTTCGCCGGGATTGCTGGCGCGCGCCAAGCGGTATTGCGCGAGCGCCTCGCTCTTCTTGCCCATGACATAGTACGCGTCCCCACGCACCACGTCATAACGCGGCGCGAAGGCGCCCGGGTTGACCGCATCCAACGTGTCGAGCGCCTTTTGCGGCTGATGCAGCGCGATCTGCACGCGGGCCAAGCGCAACCGGGCGATCAGGCCCAGAATCGGATCGTGCGGATGATTCATGACCACGGCGAGCTCGGCAGCGGCCCGCTTCAGGTGCCCGGTCTGCACGAACGAGGCCGCCGAGGCGAGCCGCGCCTGATCCGCATAGGGGGTCGCGCCGTAATCGCGCTCCAGGCGCCCGGCTGCGGCGAACGCGGCCAAGGGGTCTCCCGTGGAGAAGGCACTCTCCATACGCTCGTACAGCACGCTGGCAGCCATGTCGCGCCCGTTGACGCGCCCCTGCCACCAGCGCAGGCCGGCATAGCCCGCCGCCGCAATCGCGACGCCCGCCAGGATGGCCGGCCCGTTCGTGCGCAGCCAGAGTAGGAGCGCCTCCCATCGTTCACGTTCGTCAAGAAAACCGTCCACGTCCCCTCCTCGGAATTCAGGTCTGTGCGGCAGCCACGGCCAAGGCCGATTCGATTGCCGCAGTCAGGGTGGACAGCGGACTCTCGGTCTGACCGGCTTCACGACGCAAAGGTTTCAAGGCCGCCACCCCCCTCTGCAGCTCATCATCTCCCAGGATCACCGCCAGTACCGCACCGCTGCGGTCGGCCCGACGAAACTGGGCCTTGAAGTTGCCGCCGCCGAGGTTGAGCTCGAAACGACGGCCCGGCAGCTCATCGCGCAGCCGCTCGACCAGCCCGAGGCCGAAACGCGAGGCGTGCGAGCCGCTCACGATGATATAGACGTCCGTGGTCGAAGGGGCGGCGCACGGACCGCCTTGCGTCAGCAGAGCCGCGAGTCGCTCGATACCCATCGCGAAACCGATGCCCGGCGTGGACTCCCCACCGAGCTGCTCAATCAGCCCATCGTAGCGGCCGCCGGAGCATACGGCATCCTGGGCCCCGAGCGCATCGGTGATCCACTCGAAGACCGTACGGCTGTAGTAATCGAGACCTCGCACCAGGCGCGGATTGACCTGGAAGGCAATGCCGAGCTCCTCGAGCGCGGTGCACACGCCCTGAAAGTGCTCATGCGACTGCGGATCGAGGTGCTCGGTCAGCAGTGGGGCGGCATCGATGAGCGCGCGCATCTGCGGGTTCTTGCTGTCGAGGACACGCAGCGGGTTGGCCTGCAGCCGGCGCTGGCTGTCGGCATCGAGCTGCTCGTGATGGGCGTGCAGATACTGCACGAGCCGCTCACGGTACGCGCGGCGCGCTTCGGCGCTACCCAATGAATTGATCTCCAGGCGCACGCGCTGCAATCCCAGTCTGCGCCACAGACGCGCACACAGCGCGATCAGCTCGATATCGACATCCGGGCCGACGTAGCCCACCGCCTCGACGCTGATCTGGTGAAATTGCCGATAGCGCCCTTTCTGCGGCCGCTCATGGCGAAACATCGGTCCGGCGCACCAGAGCTTGTGGCGCTGCCCGCGCAGCATGCCGTTGGAGATGAGTGCACGCATCACGCCCGCGGTGCCCTCCGGGCGCAGCGTCAGGCTCTCCCCGCCCTGATCGACAAAGGTATACATCTCCTTCTCGACCACGTCGGTGTGCTCGCCAATCGCCCGCTTGAACAGCTCCGTGCGCTCGACCACCGGCACGCGGATTTCCTGATATCCGTATCCGCTGAGCAGCTCGCGCGCAGCAGTCTCAATCGCATGCCACGCGGCCATCTGCGCCGGCAATACGTCGTTCATGCCCCGAACCGGCTGAATCTGCTCTGTCAACTCAACCTCCAGCACCGGGCGGCGTGGGCAGCACCCGGCCCCCGGCGGTGATCTCGAAGGAGACGGCATGATCCCGTCCCACGTAGGCGCCAATGGGTGCGGCGCGGCCATCGATCCGCACCGCGACCCCGCTGGCATAGCCGAGCACCACACGCAGCGGCGCACGACCCTCGAATGAGCGCGTTGCTCCGGCCGCGACCATCCCACGATAGATCGACTGACCGGCCCCATCGGTCACCGCGACCCAGCTGGCCGCGGCAAACCGCAGCGTGATTCGTGCGGGGGCGGCCGCCGCCGAAGTGAGCGCGTGCCCCGCCTTGGCGCTGCTCGCCACCGGCACGCGAGCCGCCGGCGCGATCGGCGCCCGTGTTGGAACCAGCCCGGAGAGGATCGGAACCGCAACCGCCTGGTGGCGATGCGACCAGCCCCACCAGGCCAGCCCCACCACCAGCAGCACCCCGAGGCCAGCCAGGGCGCGACCCACGATGCCGGCCTTGGCTACCGCGGCCCGCGGCGCGCGCGTCAGATCGGGTTGCGGGATCACGACGTCCGCGGCGAGCCGCTCCTGCAGCGGCGCCGCCGGTTCGCCCAGCAAGTCCGCATAGCGCCACAGATAGCTCTTGACGTAGATCGACGCGCCAAGCGCCTCGAATCGCTCCGTTTCGAGCGCCTCGAGCACCTCCTCGCCCACGTGCAACTTCTGCGCCGCCTGCCTGATCGTCAGTCCGGCGCGCTCGCGCCCGGCGCGCAGCCGTGCACCCACGCCGCAGCCGGCCTCGCGGCGCGGCTCGCCGCCGAGTTCGTCCGCCATCGCATTCAGCCCGAGTTCAGCCCGAGCGCAGACACGGCGCGCGCCTGCGGGGAATCCGGATAGTCCAATTGCAGGCGGCGCGCATACAGGACCGCATCGAGCGTGTCGCCCTGCGCATGCATGACCCGAACGGCGAGCAACAGCAGATTCGCCGTCTCGTGATGGGTGGCAAGATACTGAACCAGCTGCGCGTGCGCCTGCTGCAACCGGCCATGCTTGTAATCGAGATCGGCGAGTTCCCAGACCGCGCTCGAGAATCCGGGATTGATCGCGAGCGCCGTTTTGAACATCTTGATTGCGGCGGCGTCATGATGCTCCGCGCGCAGACAGACTCCGGCATTGTCGAAGGCGTCCGCCGGCGTCAGGTACAGCGGGTTGCGGGCCGCCTCGAGAAAGTACTTGACGCCCTGCGCGTAGCGACCGCTGCTGCACAGGTACACCGCGTAGTCGTTCTGATAGTCCGGGTTGTGCGGCGCCAGCGCGAGCGCCCGCCGGAACGCGCGGTCGGCGCGCGCCGGCTCGAGCAGCCGCTCGAACAGCAGCGCCCGGGCGCTCTGCACGTTCGGGCTGTCCGGATTCTCTCGCTCCGCCTGATCGAGCCTCTGCTTGGCGAGCGCCAGCGCGCCGCGCTGCAGATAGTCGATGCCGAGCTCGGTGTTGTACACGGCCGCCCGATGCCGCTGCCGGACCAGCTGCGGATTGCTGCAGCCGTACAGAATCAGCGCGCCCAGGGTCCCGAGCAAGATACCCCGGAGGGTGGATCTCATGCCCGCACCGCCATGCCGACTGTCCGGCTGCCAAGGCGCACCGTCGTACGATCGATGACGCGGCCGGCCAGCTGCCCGCACGCCGCGTCGATATCGTCCCCCCGGGTGCGGCGCACCGTCGCGAGCACACCGTGCCGCAGCAGCTCGTCCCGGAACGTGCGGACCGTTTCAGGCCCCGAGCGGCGCAGGCGCGTGCCGGGGAACGGGTTGAACGGAATCAGGTTCACCTTGGCCGGACGGCCGACGAGCAGCTTGGCCAGCGCGCGCGCTTGGGCGCGCGAATCGTTCACCCCCTCGAGCATCACGTACTCGAACGTGACGCTGCGGCCGTTGCGCTCGTCGATATAATGCCAGCACGCCGCCAGCAGCTCGGCAATCGGATGCACGCGGTTGATGGGCACCAGCTCGTTGCGCAGGGCATCGTCGGGCGCGTGCAGCGACACGGCCAAGGCCACATTGCTGTGCTCCGCGAGTTTGTAGATCTGTGGCACCAGCCCCGAGGTCGACAGTGTCACCCGACGCCGCGACAGGTCGAATGCGTAATCGTCGAGAAATATGTCGAGTGCCGGCACCACGTTGCGGAAGTTCGCCAGCGGTTCACCCATGCCCATCAGTACGACATTGGTGACCGCGCGCTCGCGAGACAGATCGGCCACGCTGCCGGCCAGCAGGCGGTTCGCGAGCCATACCTGGCCGACGATCTCCGCGCTGGTCAGATTCCGGTTGAAGCCCTGCTGCGCGGTCGAACAGAACGCGCAATCGAGGGCACAACCGACCTGAGAGGAAATGCACAGCGTCGCGCGGTCGGGCTCGGGAATGTAAACCATCTCGAACGCCTGGCTGCCGTCGGCCCGCAGCAGCCATTTGCGCGTACCGTCGGCCGAGCAGTGCTCGGTGATGATCTGCGGCGCACGCACGCTCGCGTGTTCCTGCAGCTCGGCGCGGAAGGTCTTGGCGAGATCGGTCATCCGCTCGAACGACGGCTCGGCTCGCTTGTAGACCCACTGCATCAGCTGACGCGCCCGAAACGGCTTGCTGCCGAGTCCCGCAACGAACCGCTCGAGCTCGGGCCGGGGCAGACCCAGCAGATTCGTGGTCGTGGCAGGGACGCTCATGACTGTTGCTGCGCTCTCAACCGCGCGGGTGCAGCTCCGTGGCGCTGAAGAAGAAGCCGATCTCACGCGCGGCAGTCTCCGGCGCATCCGAGCCGTGCACCACATTGCGCTCGATGCTTTCGGCCAAGTCGGCGCGAATGGTGCCCGGCGCGGCCTTCTTGGGGTCGGTTGCGCCCATGATTTCGCGGTTGCGCGCAATCGCCTGCTCTCCCTCGAGCACCTGCACCATCACTGGACCGCTGGTCATGTAGCTCACCAGGTCCTTGAAGAAGGGGCGATCGCGGTGCACGGCATAGAAAGCTTCGGCCTCGCGCTGGGAAAGCCTCAGCATGCGGGCCGCGATGATGGCCAGGCCGGCGGTCTCGAAGCGACGATAGACCTCGCCGATGAGATCGCGGCCGACGCCGTCGGGTTTGACGATGGACAGAGTGCGCTCGAGCGCCATGTGATGACCTTTCGGGAACGGAATGCGATATGGATATGACCGCTCGGCGCGTTGTGCGCGTAAAAGCCGCACCGAGCAGTCATCAAGTCCGGCAGTGTACCTTTTGTCGCCGGGTTGAGGCAATTTGCCGCGGCGCCCGAAGTGGCGGATTGCAAACAGCTTTTTGGCATCTGCCGGGACCGGTGCCCACCTCGGGGCCGGTGCCGCCGCCCGGTACGCCTAGACCGAAAAGCTCTCGCCGCAGCCGCATTCGCCCTTGACGTTGGGGTTACGGAAGCGAAAGGCCTCATTCAAGCCCTGCTTGACGAAATCCACGACGGTTCCGTCAATCAGCGGCAAGCTTGCCGAATCGACGTACACCTTGACGCCCCGATCCTCGAACACCATGTCCCCGGGCTGCTGCGCTTCCGCGTAATTGACGACGTAAGCGAAACCGGAGCAGCCGGTCTTGCGCACGCCGAGCCGCAAACCGATGCCATGCCCGCCCGCGGCGAGGAAGCTTTGGATGCGATGAGCGGCAGATTCGGTCAGGGAAATAGCCATTTCACTCGGGACAGTGCCGGGCATTGCCAGGAAGATTTCATTCTACACCGTCGGCCACCGGCGTTGGCACTCACGTAGCGCATCCTCGAGCGTGAGCAAACGTCCGAGCTTTTCCACCGGAACATTCAGGGCGCGCGCCCACTCGGTCGGCGTTGCCGGAATCAGCGTGCCGCGGGTGCGCCCCCGCACCTGTCCGGCGAGCCAGGCCGCGACGGCGACGGTGTGCGGACAGCCGTAGACGCGGAAAGTGGCGCCCTGCACAGTTCCCCCTTCCACCTGCAGCCGGAAACGGATCCACACCTCGCGGCCGGGCCCACCCGCTTCGCCCAGGACTTCCGCGCCGCGCCCCGTGTGGCCGCCGCGCGTGTCGGACGCCGGGGACAGCGCGCGCAGCCGCTGAACCTCACCGCGAATGGCCGCCGCGGCGGCGTCGATTTCGGCTTGACGGGTGAAACGCCCGAAGCTCAGGCGCAGCGAACTTTGCGCCAGCTCGCGATCCCGGCCGAGTGCGCGCAACACGTAGGACGGCTCGGCCGAGGCCGAATTGCACGCCGAGCCGGTGGACAGCGCCAGCTCGGACAGACCGTGCAGCAGACTTTCGCCTTCCACGCCCTCGAAGGACACATTGAGAATGCCCGGGACACGTGCGGCACCCTGGCCGTTGAGCAGCACCCCGCCCACCGCGCTCAGTTCCCCCCACAGTCGCTCGCGCAGACTCATGATCCGTTGCGCCTCGGCTTCGCTCGACAGGGCCGTACGCGCACGCTCGCACGCGGCGCCGAAGCCGACGATCTGATGCGTCGGCAGAGTGCCCGGGCGCATGCCGTGCTCCTGCCCGCCCCCGAATGTCAGCGACTGTACCCAGGGACGCACGCCGGCGCGCACGTACAGCGCGCCGATACCCTTCGGGCCATACAGCTTGTGGGCCGTGAAGGACATCAGATCGATCGGCAGCGCGCGCATCTCGATCGGAAATTTGCCGACAGCCTGTGCGGCGTCGGTGTGGAACAACACACCGCGCTCGCGGCACAGCGCGCCGATCGCGGCGACGTCCTGAATCACGCCGGTCTCGTTGTTGACCCACATGATGGACACCATCGTGGTATCGGCACGCAGTGCCGCCGCGACCGCCGCCGGATCGATGCGACCGGTACGCTCGGGCGACACCAGAGTCACCGCGAAGCCTTCCTTCTCCAGGCGCCGGCACGGATCGAGACCCGCTTTGTGCTCGATGCGAGAGCTGACGAGGTGACGGCCGCGCTCGGCACCCGCTCGGGCGGCACCGAGTATGGCGAGGTTGTCCGACTCCGTGGCCCCGGAAGTAAAGATGATTTCCTCGGGCCGCGCGCCGACCAGCGTCGCGACCTCGGCTCGCGCGGCCTCGACCCGCTGCGCCGCCCGCCGGCCGTAGACGTGCTGCGAAGAGGGGTTGCCGCACCCATCCTCTGCCCGCAGACTCGCCGCCATGGCGTCGGCCACAGCGGGATCCACCGGAGTGCTGGCCGCGTAATCGAGATAAATGGGCTCGGATGCGCTCATCGTCCTGGGTCTGCCATTGTGCACAGCGGGGCCGGCTCAGCGCCATACGGCCGGTTCCGCCTGCCCGGGCCGTACGCGGCCGCCATCGGGCGTACGCGCCGTGCCGGGCGGACAGCCCTCCACCGGGCACGCTCGGCAAGCCGCACCGCACCGCGGCGGCGGTTCGACGGGCTGGCGCCAGTTCCCGCGGGGGGCCACGAGCACGGTCGCTTTAGCCGATCGTCGCCGGCACAACCGCGAATCGAGTCACGACCCCAACTCATCGTGCGTCCCGGGCTTGGGGAGCTTGCCTTCCCCCGCGTGACGGCGGCGGCTCTGCACCGCCGTGAGAAAGCCGCGCAAGATGTTGACTTCATTGCGGTCCAACTCGGCACGCTGAAACAGGCGACGGATACGGGCCATCAGGTGAGTGCCGCTCTGGGTTCGATCGCGGAAATCGATCTCCTCGAGCACCGTCGCAAAATGCTCGTACAGCCGCTCGAGCTCGGCGGGATTCGCGAGCGGTCCGGCGCCGGGCGCGGTCGCGATGTCGACGCCCTGTAGCCGAAAGAGCTCATAGGCGACCAGCTGCACCGCCATGGCGAGATTGAGCGAAGGATAGGCATCGCTGGTGGGAATGCGAATGAGCAGATGCGCCATCTCGAGCTGCTCGTTGGTCAAACCCGCGCGCTCGGATCCGAACAGCACGGCGACAGGCCCTCGGGCGCTCTCGCGCATCAACCGCTCGGCCGCATCACGCACATCCGCGACACGGAAGTACTGGTCCCGGCCGCGCGCCGTGGTCGCCGCAACGAGCCCACACCCCGCGAGCGCCTGGCGCAGCGACCCGACCACCTGGGCGCGCCCGAGCACATCATCGGCCCCTGAGGCGCGCGCCGCGGCCTGCGGGTGCGGGAACTGCTCCGGACTCACCAATACGAGCTGCTCGAGACCCATGTTCTTCATGGCCCGCGCCACCGCTCCGATGTTGCCCGGATGGGTCGGCTCGACCAGGACGATGCGTATATCCGGTGAACTCATCGATCGGCTCCCGCGCCTGCGTTACTCTGTATGAACGGCGGGAGCGCGCGGATCCGGCCGCGACGACCCCCGCAGGCGGCGATCGTCAGCGGTCCCGCAATTCCTCGGGCACGAGCGGGGCAAACAACTCGATCATCGCCGCATAGACCTTCGGAGTGCCGGCGACGACGTATCCGCCCTGCCGGTACGGCGCTCCGGTCAGCGTGCCGATGTGGCCACCCGCTTCCTGCACCAGCAGCGTGCCGGCCGCCGTATCCCATGGCGCAAGCCCGAGCTCCCAGAAACCGTCGGTGCGGCCGGCGGCGACATAGGCCAGATCGAGCGCCGCGGCGCCCGGCCGCCGGATTCCCGCGGTGCTCTGCGACGCCGCCCTCAGCATGGCGAAATACGCATCGATGTACCGGTCATTGGCGCGGAACGGGAAGCCCGTACCGATCAGCGCGCCTTCCAGCGAGCGCCGCTTGCTCACCCGCATACGGCGGTTGTCGAGGTGCGCGCCGTCGCCGCGCGAGGCGGTGAACAGTTCCTGGCGCATCGGGTCGTAGACGACGGCGTGCTCGATGCGATTCTTGATCTCACAGGCGATCGACACCGCGAACACCGGAAAACCATGCAGGAAATTGGTCGTTCCGTCCAGCGGATCGATGATCCACCGGGTGTCGCTCTCGCCCTGCGCCCCGCTCTCCTCGGCCAGGATCGCATGCTGCGGATAGTGCCGGCGAATGATGGCGACGATTTCCGCTTCCGCCGCCCGATCGACTTCGGAGACGAAATCGTTGCGCCCCTTGGCCGTGACCGTCAGCGACTCCAGATTGTTCAGGCTGCGCACGATCACTTCCCCGGCGCGGCGCGCGGCGCGAACCGCGATGTTGAGCAGTGCCTGCATGGGCCTCCCTCCGTTAGCGGTGCCGCGCGCGCCTCAGGGCAGGTGATCGACGGCGGTCTTCTTGACCGTGGGGAAGATATGCTCGGCCGTCAACCCGCACTGCAGCGCGATGGCGCTCGAGATGTAGATCGAAGAGTAAGTTCCCGCGAGAATGCCGATCAGCAACGCCGCTGAGAACCCCCGCAGCACCGGTCCGCCGAGCACCAGCAGCGCCACCACCACGATGGAAGTCACCACCTTGGTCATGATCGTTCGCGACAGCGTCTGGTTGATTGCCTGATCGAGCACCACTTCCGGCGCCAGGCGGCGGTTGCCCTCGAAGCGCTCGCGGATACGATCGAACACCACCACGGTATCGTTGAGCGAATAGCCGATCACGGCCAGCACCGCCGCCACCACGTTGAGATTGAACGAGATGTGCGACAGGGCGAAGAAGCCGAGCACCAGGATCGGATCGTGCACCACTGCGAGAATGGCGCCGAGCGACAGCCGCCAGGTGTGGAAGCGCCAGGCGATGTACAGGAAGATGAACAGCAACGTGAACGCGAGCGCCCACATCGCGCTGTGCTTCAGTTCCGAGCCAACCTGCGGGCCGACCACCGACAGCGACGACACCGTCGCGCCGGGGTTGACCTGCCGCAGCGCGTGCTCGATGCGGCTGCTCAGCTCGGTCGACGTCCGGCCGCGCTCGGGCGGCAGGCGTATGGAGACGGTTCGGGCGCTGCCGACATAGGTCACCACGGCGTCATGGAAGCCGGCGGCCGCAAGCCGTGTACGCACCGCCGACAGATCCGCCGACGCCGGGAAGCTCGCCTGGGCGGTCACGCCGCCCGTGAAATCGACCGCCCAGTTCAGACCCCGCGTGGCGAGCAGCGCGAGCGAGGCGACCATCAGGATGATGGACAGCGCGAACCACACCTTGCGTGTGGCCATGAAGCGGAAATTTGTTTGATGACTGAAGAATTCCACGTCCGCGTCTCTATATATGCAAATGCGCGAGCTTGCGCCGCCCGCCGTACATGAGCGTCACCAGGGCCCGGCTGCCCATCAGCGACGTGAACATCGAGGTGCCGATGCCAAGAGTCAACACCACGGCGAAACCGCGGATCGCCCCGGTGCCGAAGATCCACAGCACCAGCCCGGCGATCCCGGTCGTGACGTTGGAATCGAGGATCGCCGAGAACGCCTTGTCGAAGCCGGCGCGAATGGCCGCCTGCGGCGAGACGCCTTTGCGCAGCTCTTCGCGGATCCGCTCGTAAATCAGCACGTTCGCATCCACCGCGATGCCCACCGTGAGGATGATGCCGGCGATGCCCGGCAGCGACAGCGAAGCATGCATCATCGACAGCAACGCGGTCAGCAGCACCACGTTCGACACCAGCACCGCATCGGCGACCAGGCCGAAGACCTTGTAGTAAATGAACATGAAGATGAGCACGCCGGCCATGCCGAGCACCAGCGCCCCGACGCCCATCTTGATGTTCTCGGCACCGAGGCTCGGACCTATGACGCTCTGACCGACCAGGCTGATGGGCGTGAGGAACGAGCCCGAGCGCAGCAGGATCGCCAGATCCTGCGCGCCCCCGAGCGTCAGGCCCGTGATCATGAATTGGTTGCTGAAGACCCCGTCGATGGTGGCATCGTTGATCACCTTTTCCGTCGTGACCACATGGGACTCTTTCTTTCCGTCCACCTCGCGGGTTACCACGTGCTTGGTGATCAGCACGACGCCCATTCCCTTGCCGACGTTCTCCTTGGTGGTGCGCAGCATGTTTTCGCCGGCGCGGCTATCGAGCGTGACATTGACCTGCGGACCCTGTGGGCCCTCGCCGACCGTGGCGCCGGTCAGCTGATCGCCGGTGGCGATCACCTCGCGCTTCAGCAGCAGCGGCTGGCCGTCCGGAGTGTCGGTGTAAAGCTTGTCGCCGAGCGGGACGTTGCCGGTCTGCTCCGCCTCGTACGCATTGTTCTCCGTATCGTTCAGGTGGAACTCGAGCATCGCGGTCTGCCCGAGCAGATGTTTGACCTCGGCCATGTTCTCCACGCCGGGCAGCTGGACGTCGATACGATCATTACCCTGGCGCTGCACGATCGGCTCGGACACCCCGAGCGCGTTGACACGATTGCGCAGAATGGTGATGGCCTGCTCGATCGCGTAATTCTCTCGCTGGTTGATCATCGCAGCCGGCACCGTGGCCGCGACGACGGCGCCGGAGGACCCTGCCGAGGAGCTCACTGACAGGCCCTGCAGCGGGCCGGCCAGCGCGGCGGTCGCCTTCTTCGCAGCCGCGCCCGGGCCGAGCGTGATCCGCACGGTATTGGGCAGATCGCTCCCTCCCGTGGCCACATCCGTGATGCTCGTCACCGGAACATTCGCGGCGGCCAGTGCGTGCGCGGCATCCTGCGTATACATCCGCACCAGCTGCTTGACCGCGCTGCGCGTATCGACCTGGTACAGCAGCTCCAGGCCGCCGCTCAAATCCAGGCCGAGCGGCATGGGCTTGAGGCCCAGGTCACGCAGCCAAGCTGGCGTGCGCGGCACCAACGTCAGGGCCGTGAGGTATTCCTTCTTGAACTCTCGGTCAATCGCGTCCTGGGCCCGAAACTGTGCCGACTCGTTGCCGAACCGCACGAGCAGGCGTCCGTTCTGCAGGTAGGTGCCGGTGAACGGGATCCGCTGCTGCTTGAGGTAGGCGGACACCGTCCGCACCTCGGCGGCGGTCACCGGCGTGTGATCGGAGTGCGCCAGCTGCAATGCCGGCGCCTGGCCAAACACGTTGGGCAGCGCGAACAGCAGCGCCACGACCAGCACCAGCACAATCAGGATGTACTTCCAGCGAGCGTACTCGAGCATGGACTTTCCGAAATGTTAACGAAAGACGAACGGAATACGAAGATCAGGCGCCCTTCAGAGTGCCCTTTGGCATCAGGGTATTGACCTGACTGCGCTGCACCTTGACGCGCACGTTGTCGGCGATCTCGAGTGTCACGAAGTGCTCGCCAACCTCGGTGATGCGTCCGAGCAGCCCGCCGCTGGTGACGACCTCGTCGCCGGGTGCGAGCTTGGAGATCAGCGTCTGATGCTCCTTGGCTTTCTTCTGCTGCGGGCGGATCAGCAGGAAGTAGAACACGACGATGAAGCCACCCATCACCAGCAGGGGCGCGAGCTGGCTACCGCTCGATGCCGGGGCGGCAGCGGCGGCCCGGGCCAGGGGAATCAATGCATTCATGCTTTATCCTCGGGACGGCTCCCCAGGGACAAGACCGGGTCCCGGGGAGCGAAGGGGCGGCATTATGCCACAGCGTCGACGCGGGCCCGCCGGGCGAGAAAATCGGCGCAGAAGGTCCCCAGCCGGCCGGCCGCGATCGCTTCGCGCAGCCCGTGCATCAGCCCGAGGTAGAACGCCAGGTTGTGCAACGTTGCGAGCCGGCTGCCCAGGATTTCATTGCAGCGGTCGAGGTGACGCAAATAGGCGCGCGAGTAGTGGCGGCAGGTATAGCAGCCGCATTCCGGATCGATCGGGCCGAGGTCGCGCTGGTGCGCGGCATTTCGGATGTTGATCACACCGGCGGCGGTGAACAGGTGACCGTTGCGGGCGTGCCGCGTGGGCATCACGCAATCGAACATGTCGACGCCGCGCTGCACCGCCGCGATGATGTCCTGGGGACGACCCACGCCCATCAGGTAGCGGGGCCGATCCGCCGGCATATGCGGCACCAGCGCCTCGAGGATGCGCAGACGCTCCCCTTCCGGCTCTCCGACGGCGAGCCCACCGATCGCCAGCCCCGGCCAGTCGAGGCGCGCAAGAGCCTCGAGCGAGGCCAGCCGCAGCGCCGGATGGGTCCCCCCCTGCACGATCCCGAACAGTTGGCCGGGGGGCGGCTCGCGGTAATAGCGCCGATAGGCGCGCTCGGCCCAGCGCATCGAGCGCTCCATGGACTGGCGCGCCTCGGTCTCGCCGGCCGGATAGGGCGTGCACTCATCGAACGCCATGGCCACATCGGATCTGAGGGCGATCTGCACCGCCATCGAGTCCTCGGGCGTCATCCGCACCTCGCTGCCGTCGATGGGCGAGCGGAAGCGGACACCCTCCTCGCTGATCTTGCGCAGGCTCTTGAGGCTGAAGACCTGAAAGCCCCCGGAATCGGTGAGGATCGGATGCGACCAGTGCATGAAGCCGTGCAGCCCGCCGTGGGCGGCGATGACGTCGACCCCGGGTCGCAGCATGAGGTGGAAGGTATTGCCCAAAACGATACCGGCGCCGAGCCCCTCGAGCTCCTCCGGAGTCATTGCCTTGACAGTGCCATAGGTGCCCACCGGCATGAATGCGGGCGTCTCGATCGTGCCATGAGCCAGATGGAGCCGCCCGCGGCGGGCCGCGCCATCGGTGGCGAGCAGTTCGAACGTCGGTTTCAAGGATTCACCAGAAGCTTTCGATGACTCCGGCACGGACCGCCGGCTCAAGAGGCCGCGGAACGTGACTGATCGGCCAGGAACATCGCGTCTCCATAGCTGAAGAACCGATAGCCGGCCTCGACGGCGTGGCGGTAGGCACGCAGGACAGGCTCGCGGCCCGCGAAGGCGCACACGAGCATCAGCAGCGTCGATTCAGGCAGGTGAAAATTCGTCAACAACGCGTCGATGACCCTGAACCGAAATCCCGGGCGGATGAACAGCCGGGTCTCTCCGGACCAAGGCTGTAGGGCTACCGCGCCATGCTCGTCAGCGTTGAGCGCCGTTGACTCGAGCGCACGCACCACAGTCGTACCGACGGCCACCACACGTCCACCCGCCGCGCGAGTCCGGTCGATTGCCTCACACGTCGCGGCGCTCACGGTAACCCGCTCGGCATGCATGACGTGCTCATCCAACCGGTCGGCTCGCACCGGCTGAAATGTACCTACTCCAACGTGCAGTGTCACGAACGCCCGCTCGACGCCTCGGGCGGCGATGGCCCGCAGGAGAGGCGCATCGAAGTGCAGACTGGCGGTCGGTGCGGCCACTGCGCCCGGCTCTCGCGCAAACACGCTCTGATACCTCTCGCGATCCGATACATCAACCGCGCGCCGGATGTAGGGGGGCAGCGGGATCTCCCCCCACTGGTCGAAGAATTCGAGCACGGCGGCAGGCAGCCGAACGCGCCACAGATCGACCTCTCGCTCAAGCACCTCCAGCACCCCGCCGGCGGTCGTGATCCGCTGTCCCGGGCGGATCGGCTTGCTGGCCCGCAACTGCACGAGCGCCTCGCGCTCGGCGACCGCCCGCTCGAGCAGCACCTCGACCTGCCCGCCCGAGGGTTTGATGCCGCGTAGCCTCGCGGCCACGACGCGAGTGTCGTTCAGGACCAGCAAATCGCCCGGGCGCAGCCGATCGGGAAGGTCCCGGATCGTACAGTCCGCCCAGGCGCCGCTCGTGCGATCGAGCGTCAATAGGCGGCTGTCTGAGCGCTCGGCAAGCGGAAATTGGGCAATGCGATCGCCGGGAAGATCGTAGGAAAAGTCGTTGCGGTCCACCCGCCAATGGTACACGGTGCCGCCGCGGCTCCCGCAGCGCGCGCCGCTATCCACATTGCCTGCGCCCCCGTATAATTGCCGCCTCGTGCCCGAGTGGCGGAATTGGTAGACGCAGCGGACTCAGACGACAACTTGAGCCCTCGCGGAGAAATCCCCGAGGTGAAGCCCGTCAAACTCGGTAGAGGCCCTGAAGTGATTCGAGCTGATGCCGAGCCAAGCCCCGCGCGATGCGGGGAAGGTGTAGAGAGCAGACGGCGGGCACCTACGGCCGCAAGGCTACGGTGAAGGCGTGCTCCAGCCCACGAACCCGCGCGGCCCCGGCCGCCGGGGCGACGAAAGTCGAAGTGGGATGAAAATCCGCCGCCCTTAAAAGCGTGTCGGTTCGACTCCGACCTCGGGCAGACCCATCTCCCTTCGCTGGCTCCCGCTAGCTTCCGTTGGCCTCCGCCAGGCGCAACTACCCCCCAATTTCAGCCGCACAATGTCCGTTGAGTTCCACTGGCATCGGCTGGCTGCCGGACGGCAGCGGAAGGCGGTATTCACCCGCTTGGGCGGAGCGAGCACGAGAAGTTGATGGGCCGGTATCGACCCGGAGCGATCATTCGGTCCCTGATCTGAGGCGTGGTCGACAGAGGGGGAAACGGACATCCAGACGGCCGTCTTCCGGACCACGCGAAACGGCGAGACCCCCGGCCGGGCGCCGGATTTACGGAACGGTTGGCGAACTGTAGACTCCTGAAACTATCTATGGCTCGACAACCGATCGCTTCAGGTACGGCGCACAGGATGCCGGCAGATTTTCGCAAAGCGATCGAATCTGACGCGATTGTCAGGGATGTGTGGGCTGGCATTACCCCACTGGCGCGTAATGAGTGGATATGCTGGGTCACATCCGCTAAGAAGGACGAGACCAGGAACCGCCGCATAGTAGTCGGTCTTGATAAAATGAGAAAAGGCATGCGCCGACTGTGTTGTTGGCCCGGATGTCCTCATCGCTGAGATAATCCGCTCCCGCGAACGACCGCCTTTGGCGCCGGTACCACGACACTCCAATCTCGCAAATTGGCCGACAGCCCCCATTCGCGACCCGGGGCTATCGACCCGAAGCGGACCTGACGCGTCGGGGCAGTCCACCGGGCGAGTTGCGTGATTAAGCTGGAACGTACGTCAACCTGATCGTGTCCTCGCCAATTGGATCGCTGGCCGCAAGGCGGAGCGGCGGCCGGGGGCCGGCGAAGAATGGCGTTCCGTGACCGAGCACGAAGGGGCGGAAGTAGAGTCGATACTCATCAACAAGACCAAAGTCTGTCAGGCTTCGCGCCAGGTCTGGCCCGGCGACGTCAATCTCCCCGACGAGCTAAGCCTTAAGCTCGCGCAGCACGGTCCCGACGTCATTCTGGACCAGCGTGGCGTTGGGGCCGACTGACTTCAACGACCGCGACACGACCCACTTCGGTTGGCTTCGCCACGCCGCCGCGAAGTCCAGTTGCTCCGCGTCCCACTCGGGCCGGTCTTCGTCCCAATAACGCATGATCTCGTACGTGCGGCGACCATACACACTGCCGGCCAGGTCGCGCACGCGCTCTACGAAGTGACGAAAGAGCGCGGGGCCTGGCCGCATTTCCAGGTGGTCGACGTAGCCGTCGAGGGACTGCGACAATCCGAAGATGAGCTTCGCCATACTGCAAAATCTCCACCCAAGGGTCTTCAGAATAGCTTGAGCTGCCGTTGCGCGAAAGTAAGGTTGGACACGACCTGCGCGCCGCATTACCAGTGAACCCAATAACCCGGGGTCCGCTTTTTGGCCGTCAGCGCTCCTGCGACAAGATGCGAACAGGTTCGAATCGTGCCCGCCCCTACATGACCAGTGCTAGCAGACGTCCGATTAGATCACTGACCTCTCGTTGCCGCAGCAGCCGAGCCTCGCGTAGATCCGGCGCATCGTCCTCCCCTATCTCAAATTTCGCCACGGCGACGGGGCCGTCTTTGCGATAGCCCTCGACATCGCTTTCCTCGGAGAAACGTCGGCGCAGAACCGACAGCGACTCTCGGATCACCTCGCGGTGCTTGCCGGTCAGAGCCTTGCGGAACGCTGCCACGGCGCCATCCAGCCCCTCGGGCGCGTGCTCGATGCAGTAGATCAAGTCATGCGCGTCCTTGCGCTCGAATCGCTGGTTGAACGCAAGTGCCTTGAGGCAGGTGAAGCTCACGAGATTGGCGTGCTTCACTGTTTCGGTCGCGATCCCGGCGCCACCGAGGAGCTCGGCGCGGATTTCCGTCACCTGGTGCAGATCGAATACGATCGAGGAATGCGGGATGTTGAGCGCGGAAATCGCACCCTCCGTCGGCAGCGGCTGCACCTTGCCACCAGCGATCTCCGGTGCATCGGCCAGCAGCTCGAGCATCATCAAGGCGCCGTGCTCGGTCCGGGCTTGCCAGCGCCAGGAGAGCTTCTGACCGTTGTCGTTGGTAGCGCGCTCGAATCCGAGTCTGTGAAGGTTGTCCTCGAGTGTGTGATAGGCGTCGGTGTCAGTGAGGATCTGCAGGTCGATGACGATGTCCACGTCCTGCGTGCCCGCGTGGGGCGGCACATCGGGCGGCCGAGCCCGGACGAGGTACCTCGGCGTGAGCCCTCCGATGAGGAAGACCGAGCCTTTCCAGGGCCCGAGGCCTCGCAGCAGTGTCACCAGCACCCGCTCGCAATCGAGCGTATACGCGTCGGT
>DAHXNE010000095.1 GCA_027366635.1 Gammaproteobacteria bacterium
CGAGTGCCGCGACGCGTCTTCCGAGAGCCTGAGCGAGTTCCCGCTCCTCTGGGCCGAGCTGCGGCGCATCCTGCAGTCCGGCGACGTGCGAGGCACCGTAGGGTGTTCCGCCGGAGGTGGTCGTCTGCAGCGCCGCTTCGGTGTAGGGCAGTCCCACGAGGTACATGCCGTGGTGCAGCAGGGGCAGCATCATGGTGAGCAGAGTGCTCTCCTGGCCGCCGTGCTGGGTCTGTGTCGAAGTGAATACGCCGGCGGGCTTGCCGGCGAGCGCCCCGGAGAACCACAGGCTTCCGGTGCCGTCGAGGAAGTACTTCAGCGGCGCGGCCATGTTGCCGAAACGGGTCGGGCTGCCGAGCAGCAGACCGTCGGCCGCGCGCAGATCCTCGAGCGTCGCATAGGGCGGGCCACTTGCCGGCACCGGCTTGCTCGGCCGCTCGCTCTCGGCGCTCACCGGCGCCACGGTGCGCAGCTTCGCCGCCGCGCCCGGCACGCTCTCGATGCCGCGGCATGCGTGACGAGCCAACTCGGCGGTGGCGCCGCCGCGGGAGTAGTACAGGACCAGGATCTCGGCCATGGGATCTCTCGATGCTCCTTGTGCGCCTATGATGCCCTTGGGCGCGGCGCGATGCCCGCGATATAGTTGCGGACCGTGATCTGCAAGATATGTCTCGTGTCGGGGCGCGTACAGGGCGTCTTCTACCGCGCCACCTGCCGGCGGCGAGCCGGGGAGCTCGGGGTGCACGGGTATGCGAAGAATCTGCCCGACGGACGCGTCGAGGTGCTGGTCTGCGGCGAGGAGGCCGCAGTCGAGCTGTTCGTGCAGTGGCTGTGGGAAGGGTCGGCCGCGAGTCAGGTGGAGGCCGTGGAGGTCAGCGAGGCGCCCGGGCGCCTGGGCCAGGCGCCGGCGGGCTTCCACACGGCCTGACTAGCGGCGCGGCGGATCGCGCGCCGGAGCGCGCACCGGAGCGCGCACCGGAAAGCCGAGGTTATCCGCCCCGTTCCAGTGCTCCCACGCGCTCAGCACGCGGTTGGGATAGAAGGCGTGGCCGACACTGCCGTTGTATTCCTCGAGCGCGAGGCGCACGTCGTCGTGGGCCCCCTGCAAGTAGTAACGCAGGATCGCGCAGCCCATGCGGATGTTCGGCGCCACCCGCACCAGCTCGTAACCCTTCATGCCGAGCCGTTCCGGCCAATAGGGCATCACCTGCATGAGGCCGACGGCCCCGCTCGCGGAGACGGCCCAGCGGTTGAAATCGCTCTCCACCTGCATCACCGCCAGCACCAGGCCAGGCGGGACTTTGGCCTTGCCGGGCTGATGCGTCACGCAGTACACCTGCCTGAGAATGCGCAATCGCTCGGCGGGGTTGTGCACGTAGCGCGCGAGCCGCGGCTCCATGAGCGTGTACCACACGGCCGCATCGAACCGGTTGAGGAAGCACTGCGAGCGGGCGATGGCCCGCTGGACAATGGGCCGCAGGGCCGGATCGCGCTGCCCGCCGGCATCGGCGCGCGGGGCGAGCCCAAACCCGAGCCCCAGGGCGACAAACGCGCACGCGGTCCTAGTGGCCCACGCGCTGGCGGAGAAACTCGAGCGCCTCATCGGCGGGAAACTCCATACTCTCACTGTCGCGCCGGTGCCGGTATTCCAGGCGGCCGGAGGCGAGACCGCGTTCGGCCACCACCAGCCGGTGCGGAATGCCGAGCAGCTCCGCATCGGCGAACTTCACCCCGGGACGCGCATCGCGGTCATCGTAGAGCACCTCGATGCCCGCGCCCGTGAGCGCGGCGTACAGCCGATCGGCCGCCTCACGCACGGGCGCCGACTTGTGCGCGCCCAGGCTCAACAGCACGACCTGGAACGGCGCGAGTGGCTCCGGCCAGATGATGCCGCGCTCATCGTGGTTCTGTTCGATGGCCGCCGCTACGACGCGCGTCACGCCGATGCCATAACAGCCCATGAAAACGGTGACTTCCTTGCCCGCCTCATCGAGCACCAGCGCCTTCATGGCGCTGCTGTACTTGCGGCCCAGCTGGAAGATGTGTCCGACTTCGATCCCGCGAGTGATCTTCAGACGCCCGGTGCCGCTGGGGCTCGGGTCGCCCTCGCACACGTTGCGGATATCCGCCGCGACATAGTCCTGCACATCACGGTCCCAGTTCACGCCCGTGAGGTGCATGTCCTTCTCATTCGCGCCGCACACGAAATCCGCGACCACGAGCGCGCTGTGATCGACGTAGAGGCGGCACTTCAGACCCACCGGGCCGATGAAGCCGGCTTCGGTTCCCGTGGCGTGCTGAATACGGTCGGCGCCGGCCATGCGTAGCGGGTTCGCCACGCCCGGGAGCCGCTGCGCCTTCGCGGCGTTCAGCTCGTGATCGCCGCGGATCACCAGCGCCACGACCGCCTCGTCACCCTCGCCCTCGACGAGCAGCGTCTTCAGGCAGCGCGCGGGCTCGATCCGCAGCAGCGCCGTCAGCGCCGCGATGGTCCGGGTTCCCGGCGTCGAGATCTTGGCGAGTGCCTCGCGTGGCTCGGGCCTGAGCGTGGCCGGAGGCAGCGCCGCCGCCGCCTCCATGTTGGCGGCATAGTCGTCGCCGTCGGAAAAGACGATGGCGTCCTCGCCGGAGGCCGCCAGCACGTGGAACTCCTGTGAGACGTCGCCGCCGATCGGGCCGGAATCGGCGCGCACCGCCCGAAAATTCAACCCCATGCGGGTGAAGATCCGTGAATAAGTCGCATGCATCAGCCGATAGCCCTGCTCGAGCGAGCGTTCGTCGGCGTGGAACGAATAGGCGTCCTTCATGATGAACTCGCGCGCGCGCATCACGCCGAAGCGCGGCCGGATCTCGTCGCGGAACTTGGTCTGGATCTGATAGAAATTGACCGGCAGCTGGCGGTAGCTCTTCAGTTCGCGCCGGGCGATGTCGGTGATGACCTCCTCATGGGTCGGGCCGGCGACGAAATCGCGCTGGTGGCGATCCTGCACGCGCAGCAGCTCCGGCCCATAGTCCTGCCAGCGCCGCGATTCCTGCCACAGCTCCGCCGGCTGGATCACCGGCATCAGCAGCTCCAGCGCCTCGGCGCGGTTCATCTCCTCGCGGATGATGGCCTCGGCTTTGCGTAGCGTGCGCAGCCCCATCGGCAGCCAGCTGTACAGTCCGGAGGCGAGGCGGCGGATCAGTCCTGCGCGCAGCATCAGCTGGTGGCTGACGATCTCGGCCTCGGCGGGGGTTTCCTTGGTGGTCTGGATGGGGTAGTGCGACAGCCTCATGGCGCGGATCTTGGGCAAAGACGGGGGCGCATCATAACAGGTGAGCTCGAGCTGTTAAGATGCGCCTATCTAGCCCTTGATCCACCGCCCGCGCATGTCCGCACACCCGACACCTGCAAGCGACCCACCCGCGACCGAGGAGCATCGGATGCGCCGGCCTCGCCGGGGCTTCTACCTGCTGCCGAATCTGCTGACGACCGCCAGCCTGTTCTCAGGGTTCTATGCGATCGTCGCGGCCATCGACAAGCACTTCGCGCCGGCCGGGATGGCGGTGTTCATCGCGATGATCTTCGATTCGCTCGACGGGCGCATTGCCCGTCTGACGCGCACCGAGAGCGCGTTCGGCAAGGAGTACGACAGCCTCTCGGACATGGTCTCCTTCGGGCTTGCGCCGGCCATAGTCGCCTACCAGTGGGGCGTGGTGCGCATCGCCGAGTACGGCCGGGCCTGGGGGCGTTTCGGGTGGCTGGCCTGCTTCTTCTACGCGGTCGCCGCTGCGTTGCGGCTGGCGCGCTTCAATGTGCGCACCGCCGCGCTCGACAAGCGCTATTTCGAAGGATTGCCCAGCCCGTCGGCGGCCGCCA
Organism: Gammaproteobacteria bacterium; assembly: GCA_027366635.1. Lineage (GTDB taxonomy): Bacteria > Pseudomonadota > Gammaproteobacteria > Steroidobacterales > Steroidobacteraceae > 13-2-20CM-66-19. The sequence continues at coordinate 3,857 of DAHXNE010000095.1, forward strand.
CGGTGGCCGGTTTCGTGTGGCTGTCGAGCCAATGGCACGAGCCGGGGCTCGCGGGCCTGATCGCCGCCTTTGCCGTGACGCTCATCGCGGGGGGGCTGATGGTCAGCCGATTCAGCTACGCGAGCTTCAAAAGCGTCGACTGGGACGGACCGATTCGCTTCATCTACCTGCTGCTGGTTCCGCTTGCGTTCGTGCTGATCGCGAGCGACCCGCCGCTGATGTTGCTGATCATCTTCGGTGGCTATGCGATCTCGGCGCCCACGCAGTGGGTGTGGCGTCGCGTGCGGCGGCGGCACCGCTCGGCACGCCGGGGCGAGGGCCACGCCGAATGAGCATCGATCCGCGTCGCGCCGAGTATCTGCGCACGATCGGCATCGACTTGTGGGTGCCGAGAGCGGGCGCCCTGGGCGGCGGTGCCGCGGCGGCTGCCTGCGAATCGCCACCGGCGCCGCGACCGATCCGCGCGCGAGCGCCCGGGCTGGCCGAGGACACCGAGGCCTGGCAGAGATTGCGTGCCGAGGTCCGCGGATGTACCCGCTGCGCGCTGCATCAGAGTCGTACCCAGGCGGTCCTGGGGGTGGGGCCCGAGCGCTGCGATTGGATGGTGGTGGGAGAGGCGCCGGGGGCGGAGGAGGATCGGCGCGGGGAGCCCTTCGTCGGGCGAGCCGGTAAGCTCCTGGATGCGATGCTGCGCGCGATCGGGCTCGGCCGTGACGCGAACGTCTACATCGCGAATATTCTCAAGAGCCGTCCGCCGGGCAATCGCGATCCGCGGCCCGAGGAGGTGCAGGCATGCCTGCCGTACCTGCACCGCCAGATCGAGCTGGTGCAGCCGCGGCTGTTGCTCGCGGTCGGGCGGATTGCGGCGCAGAATCTGCTCGGTACCGACCAGTCCCTGGGTAAGCTGCGCGGACGCGTGCATCGCTTCGGCGAGCGCAACGTGCCGCTGGTGGTGACGTATCATCCCGCGTACCTGCTGCGCTCGCCTGCGGACAAGCGCCAGGCGTGGGAGGATTTGAAATTCGCGCGCGCGACGCTCGCGCGCTCGCTGACGGGCTGATGAGACGATGGCCACCGCTCCGGAACTGCTCGAACCGACGCCCTCATCCATCCGTGCGATGCGCGAGGCGGACGTGCCGCGGGTATTCGCGATAGAGCGCCGCTCGTACACGTTTCCCTGGAGCGCGAACATCTTTCGCGATTGCCTGCGGGTCGGCTATGTCTGCCGCGTGCTCACCGTCGGTGGGGTACTCGCCGCCTACGGGGTGATGAGCATGGGCGCCGGCGAGATGCACGTGCTCAATCTCTGTGTTGCCGAGGCGCAGCGCGGCCGCGGCTTCGGCCGGCGCATGCTCGAGCACCTGCTCGCGCAGGGCGTGGCCGCCGGCATCTATGCTGCCTTTCTCGAGGTGCGCCCGTCGAACGACGCGGCGCTGCGGCTGTATCATTCGCTCGGGTTCCAACAGATCGGCATGCGGCGCGGCTATTATCAGGCGGTCAATGGCCGCGAAGACGCCTGCGTGCTGAAACTGAGCCTGTTGTCCCGCGGAACCACCCTGACCTGATCCCCTCACGCGATGACCGACTTCACTACCGAAGTCCGCCGGCGGCGGACCTTTGCCATCATCTCGCATCCGGACGCGGGCAAGACCACGCTCACCGAGAAGTTGCTGCTGTTCGGCGGGGCGATTCAGATGGCCGGGACCGTCAAAGGCCGCAAGGCAACCCGCCATGCCACCTCGGACTGGATGCGCCTCGAGCAGCAGCGCGGCATCTCGGTGACCTCCTCGGTGATGCAGTTTCCCTACCGGGAGAGCATCGTCAACCTGCTCGACACTCCGGGCCACGAGGATTTTTCCGAGGATACCTATCGGACGCTCACCGCCGTCGACTCCGCACTGATGGTCATCGACTGCGCCAAGGGCGTCGAGCAGCGCACCGTCAAGCTGATGGAGGTCTGCCGGCTGCGCGACACGCCGATCATGACATTCATCAACAAGCTGGACCGGGAAGGGCGCGCCCCGATCGATCTGCTCGATGAGATCGAGCGGGTGCTGCGCATCCATACCGCGCCGGTGACCTGGCCGATCGGCATGGGCCGCGCGCTGCGCGGCATCTATCACCTGACCGAGGACCGGATCTACGTGTACGCGGCCGGCGAGCGCGGCCGGTTGGGTAAGAATCAGGTGATCGACGGGCTCGCCAGCGAGGACGCCGCGGCGTTTCTCGGCGCCGAGGCGGCCGCGGTGCGGGCGGAGATCGAGCTGGTGCGTGGCGCCAGCGCGCCGTTCGACCCCCAGGCCTACCTGCGCGGCACCCAGACGCCGGTGTTCTTCGGCTCCGCCATCAACAGCTTCGGAGTGGAGGAGTTGCTCGCCGCATTCACCCGCCACGCGCCCGGTCCGTTGCCGCGCACGGCGCGCGAGCGCACGGTGCAGCCCGAGGAGGCCGCGCTCACCGGCTTCGTCTTCAAGATCCAGGCCAACATGGATCCGGGCCACCGCGACCGCATCGCATTCCTGCGCCTGTGCTCGGGGCGCTACGTGCGGGGCATGCGGCTGCATCACGTGCGCGACGGCAAGGAGGCGCGCATCCAGGACGCGCTGACCTTCATGGCCGCCGAGCGTGAGCACGCCGAGGAGGCGTTCGCAGGGGACATCATCGGCCTGCACAATCACGGCACGATCAACATCGGCGATACGTTCACGGAGGGCGAGCGGCTGGTGTTCACGGGCATCCCGAATTTCGCGCCCGAGATCTTCCGGCGCGCGGTGCTGAAGGATCCGCTGCGAATGAAGGCGCTGCAGAAGGGACTGGCGCAGCTGTGCGAGGAGGGGGCGACCCAGCTGTTCAAGCCGTTGCGCAACAACGACCTGATCCTGGGCGCGGTCGGCCAGCTGCAGTTCGAGGTCGTGGCATTCCGCCTCCAGGACGAGTACGGGGTGAGCTGCGTGTTCGAGCCGGTGAACGTGTATACGGCGCGCTGGGTGGCGAGTTCCGAGGAGCGCAAGCTCGAGGAGTTCCGCGCGCGCGCCTACGAGAACCTGGCGCTGGATCACAGCGGGGCGCCGGTGTATCTGGCGCCCTCGCGAGTCAATCTGGAGCTGACGGTCGAGCGCTGGCCCGATATCACGTTCCGCCAGACGCGCGAGCACGCGCTGTAGGTCCGGCCGCCTGGTCGGTCGGGGGCGGCGGCGAGTGCGCAGGGTTGGCTGGGCGGGGCTCGAGGACCGGTTCTAGCGCGGTCCGTGTGCGTCGCGCTGGCGACGCATCAGGAGCCCAGCATGCCGCGCACCCGCTCCAGTTGCGCGCTCAGGCCGGTGGCGGTGCGCTCGAGCTCCTCGGCGCGTGCTTTCTCGCCGTCGACCACCGCGGCCGGGGCATTGCTGAGGAAGCTCTGGTTCTGCAGTCGCGTGCGCACCTTGGCCAGGTCGGCTTGGGCGCGCGCCAGCAGTTTCTCCAGGCGCTCGAGCTCCGCCGCCGCATCGATCAGTCCGGCCATCGGCACGAGCACCGTGAGCGCGCCGATCAGCGCCGTGGCCGACTCGGGCGCGCGCTCGAGCGGGGCGAGCACGGTGATCGTCTCGGTGCCGGCCAAGCGCTCCAGATACGGGCGGTGGCGCTCCAGATGGCGCAGGTCCTCGGAAGTTGCCCCTTTGAGTAGCACCGGAATGCGTCGTCCGGGGTTGATGTTCATTTCGCCGCGGATCTGGCGGATCGCCAGCACGAAGGCCTGGATCCAACCGATCTCGTGCTCGCTGGCCTCGTCGGCGGGGAATTGCTCTGAGCGCGGATAGGGCGCGAGCATCACCGTCTCGCCGCCAAGGCCGGCGAGCGGCGCCGCCCGCTGCCAGATCTCCTCGGTGATGAACGGCATGATCGGATGCAATGCGCGCTGCAGCGCCTCGAGGATCTGCGCGAGCGTACGCCGGGCAGCGCGCCTGGCGGGCGCCGGGAACAGTTCGGACTGCAGCACCGGTTTGGTGAGCTCGAGGTACCAGTCGCAGTACTCGTGCCAAGTGAACTCGTACAGTGCGTTGGCGGCGTAGTCGAAGCGGTATTCGCCGAGGGCCTTTTCAACGGTCGCGATCGCCCGCCCGAAGCGCGAGCGGATCCAGCGGTCGGCCACGGACAGCTCAACCGGCGCGGTGCCGTCATCTTGCGGCTCGTACACCAGGGTGACGAAGCGCGCGGCATTCCACAGCTTATTGCAGAAGTTGCGGTAGCCGGCCACGCGCGCCAGATCGAAGCGGATGTCGCGGCTGGGAGAGGCGAGGGCCGCGAAGGTGAAGCGCAGAGCGTCGGTGCCGTGCGCGGCTATGCCGTCGGGGAATTGTTTGCGCGTGGCCTTCTCGACCGCCGGCCGCATCCGTGGCTGCATCATGCCGCTGGTGCGTTTGGCGAGCAACGACTGCAGGTCGATGCCATCGACGATGTCGAGAGGGTCGATGACGTTGCCCTTGGACTTGGACATCTTCTCGCCGTGCTCGTCGCGGATCAGGCCGTGGATGTAGATGTCACGGAACGGCACGTCGCCGATGAATTTCAGTCCGAACATCATCATGCGCGCGACCCAGAAGAAGATGATGTCGAAGCCGGTCAGCAGCACGGTGGTCGGGTAGTAACGCTCCAGCTCCGCTGTGCGCTGCGGCCAGCCCAGGGTCGAGAACGGCCACAGGGCGGAGGAGAACCAGGTGTCGAGCACGTCCGGATCCTGGCGCAGGAGGACCGCCGGCCCGAGCGCGTGCCTGATTCGCACGTCCTGCTCGCTGTGTCCGACGTATACGGCGCCTTGCTCGTCGTACCATGCGGGAATGCGATGTCCCCACCACAACTGACGGCTGATGCACCAGTCGCGGATGTTGCGCATCCATTCGAAGTACGTCTTGGACCAACCCTCGGGGATGAAGCGAGTGCGGCCGGATTGCACCGCGGCGATGGCCGGCCCGGCGAGCGGCGCGACGCTCACGAACCATTGATCGGTCAGGTAGGGCTCGAGCACCGCGCCGGAGCGATCGCCGCGCGGGACCGTCATGCGGTGCGGTTCGGTGCGCTCGAGCAGACCCGCGGATTGCAGCTCGGCGAGCACGCGCCCGCGTGCCGCAGTACGTTCCAGTCCGCGGAAGCGCTCGGGCACGTTGTCGTTGAGTTCGGCGCGGGGCGTGAAGATATTGATCTGCGCCAGCTGGTGACGGCGTCCGATCTCGTTATCGTTGAAGTCGTGCGCCGGGGTGATCTTGACGCACCCGGAGCCGAACGAGGCGTCCACGTGGGCGTCGGCGATGATCGGGATCAGCCGCTCGGCGAGCGGCAGGCGCAGTTGCTTACCGATCAGATGGCGGTAGCGCTCGTCGTCGGGATTGACCGCGACGGCGGTGTCGCCGAAGAGCGTCTCCGGGCGCGTGGTGGCGACGACCACCTGGCCGGTCCCGTCCTCCAGTGGATAGCGCAGATGCCAGAGATGTCCGTCCTCTTCTTCGCTCTGCACCTCGAGGTCGGACAGCGCGGTGAGCAGCACCGGGTCCCAGTTCACCAGGCGCTTGCCGCGATAGATCAGCCCCTCTTCGTACAGACGCACGAACACTTCGATGACCGCGCGCGAGAGACCTTCGTCCAGGGTGAAGCGCTCGCGTGACCAGTCGACCGAGTCGCCGAGGCGGCGCATCTGCCCGGCCATGGTGCCCCCGGATTGCGCCTTCCATTGCCAGACGCGCTCGAGGAATGCCTCCCGGCCGAGATCGGCGCGGCGCACGCCTTCGGCCTCGAGCTGGCGCTCGACGACCATCTGCGTGGCGATGCCCGCGTGGTCGGTGCCAGGCTGCCAGAGCGCGTCATCACCGCGCATGCGGTGATAGCGTGTCAAGATGTCCATGAGCGTGTGATTGAACGCGTGCCCCATGTGCAGGGTGCCGGTCACGTTCGGCGGCGGGATCATGATGCAAAACGGCGCGCCGCGGCCGCTCGGGGCGAACCAGCCGTGAGATTCCCAGCGTTGGTAGATCCGCCGCTCGATTTCGTGCGGCGCGTAGACTTTTTCCATGCTCGTCAAAGTCGTTGCGGGACGATCGAATGATTATAGGTTGCTACGGCACGCCCAGATTGTGCGTCTGCAGCTCGTAGCCGAGCTCGCGGTAGGCCCGGAAGCGCGCGCGGCCGGCCTCGCGGCGCGCAGGCTCTCCATCGATGATCTCGGCAACGCGCTCGGCTTGTCCGGCCCACGGCGGGGGCTCGGGCGCGGTGTCGAGGTTGATCAGTACACCGACGGCGCCGGCGGGCGCCGCGGCGGCGCTGAGCCGCACGGGCGCCGCGTTCGCCTCGCCCAGCCACTCGTGCGGGACGAAGCTCGTGTCGGCGAATGTCCACAGCAGCGCGTCGAAGCGCTCGAGCTCGGCCCGATCGCCGTGCCACACCAGCACGCTCTGGCCGGCCAGATATGCCTTTTCGGCGACCCGGCACGCCAGCCTCAGGCGTGCCTCGGGTGCCGGCTGCGCCAGCACGTAGAAGTCCGCGCGCACTGTACCGCTACACTCCGGCGCGATGCAGCAGGAACTCGGCGAGCAACGGCGTCGGGCGGCCGGTGCTGCCTTTGTGGGCGCCGCTCTGCCAGGCGGTGCCGGCGATGTCGAGGTGCGCCCAGGACAATCCGCGCGTGAACTTGCCGAGGAACGCCGCCGCGGTGATCGCGCCGGCGGCGCGCCCGCCGATGTTGGCGAAATCGGCGAAGTTGCTGTGCAGTTGCTCGGCGTAATCCTCCGTGAGCGGCAGCGGCCAGGCACGATCGTCGGCGCGCACGCCGGCCTCGACCAGTTCGCGCACCAGCGCCTCGTCATTGCCGAAGGCGCCCGAATGATGATGGCCGAGCGCGATGACGCACGCGCCGGTCAGCGTGGCCATGTCGAGCACCGCGGCCGGCTTGAACCGGCGCGCATAATGCAGCGCATCGGCGAGCACCAGGCGCCCTTCGGCGTCGGTATTGAGGATTTCCACGGTCTGCCCCGAGGAGCTGGTGACGATGTCGCCCGGCTTGACGGCTTTGCCGTCCGGCATGTTCTCCACTGCTCCGACGATGCCGACGACGTTCAGCGGCAGGGCCACTTCGGCTGCGAACGACAGCGCGGCGATCACGGCCGCCGCGCCGCTCATGTCGTATTTCATCTCGTCCATGTCGGCGGCGGGCTTGATCGAGATGCCGCCAGAGTCGAAGGTCACGCCCTTTCCCACCAGTACGACCGGCGGCCGGCCGGGCCGGCTGCCGCGGTGCTCAATTACGATCAGCCGGGGCGGCTCGGCACTGCCCTGCGCCACCGCGAGCAGGCAATTCATTTTCTCGCGCCGCAGCGCCGCCTCGTCCAGCACCCGCACCCGCAGCGAGCGGTATTTGCGCGCCAGGACACGGGCCTGTTCGGCCAGATACCGCGGCGTGCAGACGTTGCCCGGCAGGTTGCCCAGATTGCGCTGGACGGTGGCCGCCTGGGCGATCGCTTGGCCGTGTTTCAGGCCCCGCGTCACGGCGCGCGCGCCGGCGCGGGCGACCGGACCGGCCAGCACGCGCGCCAGAGCCGGGGGTTTGGCCTTCTTGCCGGTCTTCAAATCGTTGATCCGGTACAGGGCCGAGCCGGTGATCTCGGCCACGGCACGCCCGTAGTAGTAGTCATCGAGCTGCTCGGCCGGGGGACGATCGAGGGCCAACGCGGCGCTGCGGATACCCGTGCGGCCAAGCGCCGTGACCGCGGCGGCAAGCGCCTTGCTCCAGGCTCTGCGGTCGAAGCTCTTGCGCGGGCCCAGAGCGCTCAACAGCACCCGCCGCTGCGCGAAGCGCGGCAGCGCACCGAGCAGCATCGTCTCGCCCAGCCGTCCCGGAAAGTCGCCGTGCGCGAGGATCTTGCCCAGCGACCCTTCGAGCTTCAGATCCAGCTCCTCGGCGGCCGCGCCGAGCTCGTGGTCCTCGAAAGCCCCAATCACCACGCATTCGGCGTTGACTGCCTCGACACCCGCGCTCCAGGTCTCAAATCGCATTACGCTTCTCCCGCACGCCGGCCCGCCCGCGCGTGCTCATGTCCGGTTGCGTCCCATTGAGCTACGCAACCCACTGCTTTATCTTGGTCACCGCTGCGCGCCGCGACGTCATTGAGCGCCAGGCTTGTGCCGCATGCGCGTTTGCGTTCCGGCGCGGGCGTGAGCGGGCAGTGTAACTCAAGCCGGTGCGCCGGCGAGGATGGGCTGCTCGAGTGGGAAAAATCCTGGGTCGCTACGTACTGCGCGAGGTGGTCACCGCGTGGCTGCTGAGCATGCTGGTGCTCCTGATCATCCTGACCGCCTTCGAGGTTTCCGCGGTGCTCGAGCGGGCCGCCGCCAGCCAGTTCCCGCAGGGCGTCATTCTGCGGCTGATCTATCTGGGGCTGTTGCAGTACGTCAGCTTGGTCGCCCCGATGGCGCTGCTGCTCGGCATCGTCTGGGCGTTTGGCCGGCTGTATCACGACAGCGAGATGGCGGCCGCGCTCGCCTGTGGCGTGCGCCCGGCGACACTGTATGGACCGGTGATCGGATTGGGTGTGGTGGTCGCCGCAGCGGTGGCGGTGGTGACTTTGGTGCTGGCGCCCACGGCAACGTATCAGGCGCTCAGCCTGCGCGGCCGGGCGATCCGCGCCGGTCAGTTCGCGCCGTTGCAGCCCGGGCAGTTTCGCGCCTTCGGCGGCGGCAGCGCCGTCGTTTATGCGCAGACCGTCAAGCCGGACGGCACGCTCGAGAACGTGTTTCTCGAGCGTAGCCGCGGCCCGGTGGTGCAGGTCGCGCTCGCCGCTCGGGCGCGCCACACCGTCTCGCCGAACGGCAAGACGCAGACCATCGAGCTGTATGACGGCGAGCGCTTCGACGGCATTCCGGGCAGCGCGAAATTCCGCATCATGCGCTTCGCCGAGCACACGGTACCGATCCCGATGCCGCCGGTGCACGACGTGGTGAAAGATCTGGATGCGGTGCCCACCGCCGCGCTGTACGCCTCGAGCGAGCCGCGCCGCCAGGCGAAGCTGCAGTGGCGCATCGCGCTGCCGCTGATGTGCCTGATGCTGGCGATCATCGCCCTGCCGCTCGCGCGGCTGAGGCCGCGCCAGGGCCGGTACGCGCGCATCTGGCTCGCGGTGGTGGTGTATCTGATCTACATGAACCTGCTCTCGGCCGGGGAGATCTGGTTGGCCCGGGGCAGGATTCCGCTGTACCTGGGACTGTGGTGGGTGCACGGGGTGATGGCGCTGCTGGCGCTGGCCATTACCCGCGTTCCGGGCGCGGCGCAGCGGTTGCGCCACCGGTGGGCGCCCGTATGAGCATCCTCGACCGCTATATCGTGCGCGCGATTCTCGGCTCGGTGCTGCTGGTGCTGTTGGTCATGCTGGTGCTCGGCGGCCTGGTCGTGTTCATCAGCCAGCAGGGCAACATCGGAATGGGCCAGTACACGCTGGCCGATGCGCTGTGGTTCACGCTGTTGAATTTGCCGCAGCAGGCCTATCAGCTGCTGCCCATCACCGCGCTCATCGGCTCGCTCCTCGGGCTCGGCGCCCTGGCGCGCGGGAGCGAGATCACCGTGATACGGGCCACCGGCGTGTCCGTGCCGCGGCTGGCCGCCGCGGCGCTGATCGCCGCGGGCATTCTGGTCGCCTTCGAGGCGGTGGTCGGGGAGTTCGTGGCGCCGCAGCTGCAGGAAGTGGCCAACGAGCAGCGCGCCTTCAGCCAGTACAACACCATCAGCTTCGGCGGCGGTACCGGCGCGTGGGTGCGTGACGGGGACCTCATCCTGAATGTCGCCCAGCAGTCCGGCTCGCGCCAGTTCGGCGGCATGCAGGTATTCGAGCTCTCGGCGCGCCATCAGTTGCTCTCGATCGGACGCGCCACCCATGCCACCGCCGCGGGCCACGATCGCTGGTTGCTCGAGAACTACACGGCTTCGCGCTTCGAGGGTCACCGGGTCACGGCGCTGCCGCCGGCCCGCAAGGTGCTGCACACGCACGTCTCGGCGAGTTTCCTCGGCTTCACGGTCCAGGATCCGCAGCAGATGACGATGCGCTCGCTGTGGGCGCTGATCAGCTATCTGCGGGCCAATTCCCTGGATGCCAGTCCATATGTGTTCGCGTTCTGGTCGCGCATCGCGCGCATCGTGGCGATCGTCTTCGCGGTGCTGCTCGCCGTGCCATTCGTCCTCGGCTCGATGCGCTCGGCCGGCGCCGGCACTCGCACGATGCTTGGGCTCGCCATCGGCATCTTTTTCTTCCTGCTGCAGCGGCTGATCGAAAGCGGCACGATCGTTTTTCACCTCAACCCGCTGATCCTCGCCTGGCTGCCGACGGCGCTGCTGGCGACCGTGACGCTGCTGCTGTTGGCCAGCGCGCGCTGAACGGCGCGCGCTGGCGCCGCATCCGCGCCGCTGCCGTGCACCGAGCGCGGCCCGGCAGTTGCTGTGCGCGCTCGCGCCGCGGCCGTGTCGAGCGCGATCAGTGCGATTTCGGCAGCGGCTGCAGCAGACCCGAGAGCCGCTGGAAGATCTGCCGGTACTCGTACGAGGGGATGGTGTACGTCCAGCCGTGCACGCGCGCATTGATGGCTTTGGCCTCGGCGAGGGCCTTGGCCCCGGTGCCGCTGGCGGCGATGTCGATGTCACACGGTCCCTTCTTGCCGGTGCGGTAGCCGCTCACGCTCAGGCGCAGCCCGCCGAAGGTCGTGAAGAGCGCGCGTGACAGGGCCGTGCCCCGGGGCGGGGCGAGCCTCTTGCGCACGTTCGTCAGCGTGAGGTTGGACAGGGCGCTCGCGTCATCGTCGGCGGCGTCAGGGCTCGAAATCCTGCGCCCCGGAGGAATGCCGAGTACCGTGAAATGCGCAGCCGTGGGCTTGGACCGCTCGATGCTGTAGGGGGGCTGGCCGGCGAGGCGCTCCTCGATGCTGCGTATCCGTCGCGACGCCACGTCGACGATAATCGGCTCGAGCCATTGCGCGGCTTTGGCATTGGTCATGATCAGCGGTGTCGCAAGCAGGCTTTGCTTGTGGCCCACGCGGCGCACGTAGCTGGCCGATCCCTGCAGGCCGGTGTGACCGACGATGAGCGACCACGTGTGGTGCGGACTGATCACGTCGATGCGCACGCCGGTGGCGCCCTTGGCGGTCAAGGACTGCACGCCGAGCACCGGATAGTTCTTCGCCAGCCGGGTCTTGGCCTGTACGACCTTCAGGTTGCCCAGATCGATCAACAGCTTGCGCAGCTGGCCGGTGTTGGCCGGGTAGTTGCGCTCGCTGACCAGCCAGTGCTTGGCGCCCTTGTCGATCACGACATGCTTGCCGTTCGGACCGTCGATGCGCACCTGGGTGACCGTGTTGAGCCGGGCGCGCAGGCCGGGCAGAACCCTTGCTCCGGCGAGCGACGCGCCGCTGTTTTGCTCGCGGTTCGTCACCCATACGGCCAGCCCCAGTACGATGAGGCTCACTACGAACAGCAGAATCAGTCGGCGTTGTGTCACGAGTGCTCCTGCGCTGTCTGGCGCGCCGCCCGACGGTGCCGGCGGCGCAGGGCGACGCCGAGCAGCGCCACGAGCGCAAATGCGCCGGGCATGACGATGATATTGATGATCTTCAGCTCCGTACCCAGCCTGTCGATGCTGCGCACCAGACCGGCTTGGACCGCGCGCAGGCGCTTGCGGATGGTAAGCCGCTCGTGCTCGAAGTGCTGGATCTCGCGTTGCTGCGCCGGCGTGAGGATGAGCGTGGTCTTGGCGTTGCGCCGGCTCTGCAGCAGCGTCAACTGGCGCTCGGTCTGGCGCAGCTGGTTCTGCAGCTTCACCTGCTCGGCGTGATAGCGGACCTCCGCGGCGCGGCGCAGCGCCTGGACCCGGGTAAACGGCCGGCTGAAGCCCGCCTTGGCGCGCACGCTGATCAGATCGTCGCTCCCGGCCATATTGTCGAGCGCGTTCAGCACCACGTCGCCGTTGCTGGCCCATGCCTGGTCCAGCGGCTGGCCGAACAGGTTGAGATGGTGGACCCACAAGAAGCCGGCCAGCATGTCCGAGTCGGCGAACACGATCAGGTGCAACGGCTTGACCGACGCCTTCAGCGCGGTCGTTCCGGGCGGCAGCTTGATGCCCTTAGGCGGCCCGTGCGGGAAGGCGGTCCGCACCTTGCCGGCGACGCGCGCGGCGAAGATGTAGCGTTTGCCGGTCGGCTTGAAACTGGTCAGCAGGCCGGACGGATCGAACGATCCGGCCACGGTGCGCGTGCTCACCAGCTCCGCGTCCTTGCTGCTCCAGAGCAGCGGCTTGAAGGTCGTGCCGGCACCCTTGATCGGGCTCAGCGCCCCGGCGGTGTCGAGATTGATATTCGACAGGCCCGCCGTGACCACGTCCTGCTGCGACATCTGCTTGCGGCCGAGGCCGATGACCAGAGGATCGACGCTGGGCGCACCGTTCGGGCCGCTGACGGTGAGCGCGAGCGAGCGGTCGGCCACGACCTGGTCCGGATTGAAGCGCACGCCCCAGCTGGCGAGCAGGCGAGCGAACTTCGGGCCGGTGCCTTGCGGCGCGGCGCCGGGACCGCCGCCGGCGGACTCCGCGAGCGGGTCGGCGAAGACCACGATGTGCCCGCCGGCGAGCGCGTACTGGTCGATCGCGAAGCGGGTGGTGGCCGGCAGTCCGTGCGGATTGACCAGCACCAGCACGCGCGTATCGGCGGGAATCCGTGTGGCGCCGGGCGCGACCGTGTGCAGGTCATAAAGCTGCCGGGCCTGAGTGTAGATCAGCCAGGGCTGACGCACCTGCTCGGTCTGCGGGTTGAACCCGCCGGTCATTGGCAGCGAGGAGTACCACGCGACCAGCGGTTTTTGCGGATGCACGAGCCGATAGATGAGCTTGTCGACGTCGTATTCCAGGAAGCGCTGTTTGCTCGGGTCGAAGAACGGTATGGCCTGATGGCCGTTGGTGGAGTTCGTGCCGGCGAGGCCGAAGTAGAACTTGCTGCCGGCGGCGTTGAGCGGCGCGCTGCTCACCCCGAGCTCGGCGGCGCGATCCTCCTGGACCGAGTACGGCCGCGGATCGATGATATGCAGGTGAATCTTGCCGTCGGCGCGGGCGGCGAGTTCCCTGAGGAAGTTCTCGACGTGATCGCCGTAGGCGCGCAGCTGCGGAATGTTTTCGGCCGCTCGGCGGGAATAAAAGAAGTACAGATCGATCGGCTCGGGGATGCTGTGGAGAATTCGATCGGTACCGCTGGAGAGCGTGTACAGATGGTTTTCCGTCAGGTCGAGCTGCCAGCCGGCGAGCGCGTAGTTGCCGATGACGATCAGGCCGATCAGCAGCAAGCCGAGCGCCGTGACCGTGCCCCAACCGAGAGTCGAGCGTTTGGTCATGCCGCGCTCCTAGTCCGCTTTGCGCAGGTCGATGGCGACCACGGTGGTGAACAGAAAAAAGCCGATCAACATCGCGAAGTACAGTACGTCGCGCGCTTCGAGCACTCCGCGGGTGATCGACTGGAAGTGCGTGAGCAGCGACAGCGAGGCGACCGCGTTGATCAGCGTCTGCGGGGCCCAGCCCTGGAAGGCATCGAGGACCAGCGGATAGCCGGCGAGCAGCAACACGAAGCAGGCCACCACCCCGAGGATGAACGCCACGACCTGGTTTCGGGTCAGCGCCGACATGCACGAGCCGATGGCGAGGAAGCCGCCGGCGAGCAGCAAGCTGCCGAGGTAGGAGGCGAAGATCACGCCGTTGTCGGGGCTGCCCAGATAGTTGACCGTGATCCAGATGGGGAAGGTGAGCGCCAGGGCGATCGCGGTGAACAACCATGCGGCCAGGAACTTACCGACCACGGCCTCCCAGACCTTAACCGGCAGTGTCATCAGCAGCTCGATGCTGCCGGATTTGCGCTCTTCGGCCCACAGTTTCATGGTCAGCGCCGGGATCAGGAACAGATATAGCCACGGGTGAAACATGAAGAACGGCCGCAGGTCCGCCTGGCCGCGCTGGTAGAAGTCCCCGACGTAGAAGGTGAAGGCGTTGCTCAGCACTAGAAAGATCAGAATGAACACGTAAGCGAGTGGTGTCGCGAAATAGCTCGCGAACTCGCGGCGCAGGATCAAGGCCACGTTGCGCATGAAACCCCCGGGGTGCTCTCAGGTGGTGATGGTGCGGAAGACTTCGTCGAGCCGGCCCGCCTCCAGATGCAACTCCTTCAGCTGCAGCCCCTGGCGCCGGGTGAGCTCGGAGATTTCCTGGAGAATTTGGGCGCCGGCGCGCGGCAGCGCCGTCAGGCGCGCCTCGCGCTCGCTCACTTCCACCGCGGCGACCTGCGCCAGTGCGGCGACGGCGGCCCGCACCGCCTCGAGCTTCTCGCGGCTCTCCAGCTGCAGCGACACGGCGTTGTGGTAGCGCGAGCGCGTTGCGAGCTGCAGCGGCGTGTCGTCGGCCACGATGCGGCCGCGCGCGATGATGATTGCTCGGGTGCACACCGCGTCGACTTCCTCCAGGATGTGTGTGGAGATGATGATGATTTTTTCGCGCGCCATTTCATTGATGAGCGCGCGCACCTCGTGCTTCTGGTTCGGGTCGAGTCCGTCGGTGGGCTCGTCGAGAATCAGCGCCGGCGGGTCGTGCATGATCGCCTGCGCGAGCCCGACGCGGCGGCGGAAGCCCTTGGAGAGCGTCTCGATCGTCTGGTCGAGCACGCTCGCGAGCTGCAGCCGCTCGATCACATAATCGAGCCGCGCGCGCTTGCGCGAGCGATCCAGACGGCGCAGCTCGGCGACGAAATCGAGGAAGGAGCTGACGCGCATCTCGCCGTAACTCGGTGCGCCTTCGGGCAGGTAGCCGAGGCACTGGCGCGCCGCGAGCGTCTCGGATTCGATGTCGTGCCCGCAGATGCTGGCGTGACCGGAGGTCGGCGTGATGAATCCGGCCAGCATGCGCATGGTGGTGGTTTTGCCGGCACCGTTCGGCCCGAGGAAGCCGAGCACTTCTCCAGGGCGCACTTCGAAACTGAGGTCCGCAACGGCCGTCAGCGCTGGGTAGCGTTTGCACAAATGCTCGGTCTTGATCATCCGGACCCCTCCACCTAGGCAGCCATAGAGTGCCGACTGCCGCAAAAGTTCCCGCTAGCGCGACCGGCGCCCGCCCGGATCGGGATGCACGCGCCACAGGAGCATCATGATCGCCCCGCCGAGCAGGCCGCCGAGATGCGCGAAGTGAGCGATGCCGGGCTCGAGGCCGGTGACGCCGAAGAACAGCTCCAACAGGCCGTAGATCGTGACGAACAGCCACGCGGGCATGGGGATTGGCGGCAGCAGCAGCAGCAGTTGCGCGCGCGGAAACAGCCACGCGAAGGCGAGCAGCACGCCGAATACGCCCCCGGAGGCGCCGATGGTCGGCTCCGGATTGCCGATGGCGTGCTGCACGGCGATCTCGGTGATGCCGGCGGCGATCACGCACACGAAATAATAAATGAGAAAACGCCGCGCGCCCCAGTACCGCTCCAGTGCCGGGGCGAATATGAACAGTCCGAACATGTTGAAAAGGATGTCCAGCCAGCCGGCGTGCACAAATGCGTAGGTCACCAGCTGCCAGGGCCGGAAGTAGGGCCCGGGCGGCCAGAGCGCGCAGTGCAATAGGATGGGATCGAAGGCGATCCGCTCGAGCAGGAAGACCAAGAAGTTCGCCGCGATCAGGCCGAGCACGGCTGGTGTGAGCATACGCAACATCCGCCGAGTGTACGCGCCGGGCCGGTCCGTCCCAAATAGCCGCGGCGCTACGGCGCCAGTTCGCCGCCGAGCCGCTCGGCTGCGGCCCGCAGCGCCGGCAGCGCCGCTTCGATCAGCTCGCGGCGCGAGCAGCGCGATGCCTGTGCGCTGACGTTCATCGCCGCGACCGTCTCGCCGACCACGTTGCGTATCGGCACGGCGATCGCGCGCAAGCCGATCTCGAGCTCCTGGTCGTTGAGCGCGTAGCCTTCGGCGCGCACCTGGGCGAGAATCTCCAACAGCTGGTGGTGCGATGTCACCGTGAAGCGGGTATGGGCGGTGAGTTCCCCGCGCCCGAGCTCGGCGGCCGCTTGGGCGCTCGGTAGACTTGCGAGCAGCACTCGTCCGAGCGCGGTGCAGTAGGCCTGCAGGCGGCTGCCGACGCCCAGCGTGACCGACATGATGCGTTGGGTCGAGGCGCGCGCCACATACACGACCGCGCCCTCATCGAGCACTCCGACCGTGGTGGCCTCGCCGATCCGCTCGCTCAACTCCTGCAGGATCGGTTGGGCCGCGATCGCGAGCGGCGCGGTCGAGAGGTAAGCGTAGCCGAGGCTCAGAATCCGCGGCTGCAGATGGAACATGCGGCCGTCGCTGGCGACGTAGCCGAGCTCGCGCAGCGTGTAGAGACAGCGGCGCGCCACGGCGCGCGTCAGGCCGGTGGCGCGGCTGACGTCGGCGATGGTCAAGCGCCGGTCGACACCGGCGAAGGCGCGAATCACGTGCAACCCCCGCGCCAGCGAGGTCATGAAATCCGGATCGCCTGCCCGAAAGAGTGTCTCGGCCTCGAGCGCGCGCTCGCGGCTCGGGACGGTCGGTTTGGCGGCATGCTTCGGACGCGGCACGGTGGGCGGCTCGGTTAGTGCGGTAATCGTACCGCGCTTTGGACCCTTGCGTCACGCGCGGTGGCGGCCGGACGCTAGTATCCCATTCGAGGGATCGCCCGCTGTCCTGTACGGTGGACTGGGTGCATCAGTACGTGTCGCAGCACTTCACGCTGGCCGAGGCGCTGCGCTAGGCTAGCGCAATTGCTCAGCGGGCCGATTTGCAGAAGGCGGGCGTTTGGCGGTTGCGCGCTGCAGGGCCCGGCCGCTCGATCGTCGCGCCGCCCGCCGCTGCCGCAGGCACGGTTCGCGCACCGATGATCCTCGAGCCTTCGCTGAATGAACTAGGTAAACCGATATGCACTCCACCTCTTCGATCCGCCCGGAACGCGTGCTGCTGATCGCCGCGATGGCGCTGGTGCTCGGCGGCTGCACGGTCGGCC
This sequence comes from Gammaproteobacteria bacterium, assembly GCA_027366635.1. Taxonomy (GTDB): domain Bacteria; phylum Pseudomonadota; class Gammaproteobacteria; order Steroidobacterales; family Steroidobacteraceae; genus 13-2-20CM-66-19. The sequence goes on from DAHXNE010000095.1 coordinate 20,881, forward strand.
CGAACTTCGTCAAGCCGAAGCCGCATGTACCGGCGCACTGGTCGCCGACCGCCATGCGCAACGGTACGGCGGGTGCTTCGCGCATTTCGGAGCGCGGACCGCTCACGGTGGCCTGGTGGTCGAGCTTCCATGACCCGCTGCTGACTTCGCTGGTGCGCCAGGCGGCGGCGCAGAATCTCACGGTGCGCGAGGCGGCGCTGCGGGTTCGGGAGGCCGAGGCGCAGACCGCGGTGCTCACCAGCGATCTTTGGCCGGATCTCTCGGCCAGCGCCTCCTGGGCGCGCCAGCGCGAGAGCACGAACACGCCGAACGGCGTGTTGTTCACACTGCCCAAGGGCGCCATCCCGGGCATTCCGCCGGGCATCCTCACCAATCCCTACAATATGTCCCAGGTGGGCCTCGGCGCGTCTTGGACGCTCGATCTGTTCGGGACGACGCGGCGCGCGATTGGCGCGGCGAGGGCCGAGACGCAGGCCGCGGTGTACAACGGCCGCGACGTGCTGCTGACGATGGTCAGCGATGTGGCGCAGACTTACATCCAGCTGCGCGGTGCGCAGTTGCGCCGGGCGATCTTGCTGCGCACGATCGTCACGCAGCGCGGCCTGCTGCGGCTGACCCGCGACCGGTATCAGGCCGGGCTGACTTCCAACCTCGACGTGCAGAATGCCGCGGCCGAGCTCGCCACGACGCGGGCGCAGTTGCCGCTCGCCAACGATCTGATCACCGTCGACATCAACCGGCTGAGCGATTTACTGGCGCTGCCGCCGGAAGCGCTGCGCGCCGAGCTCGCGCGCGCGCGACCGGTGCCGCCCGTGCCGCCGGTGGTGCCGATCGGATTGCCGTCGCAGCTCCTGCGGCGCCGGCCGGACATTTTGGCCGCGGAGGCCGACCTGCACGCCGCAACCGATCAGATCGGTGTCGCGATTTCCGAGTTCTTCCCGAGCATCACGCTCACCGCTCAGGGCGGCTATCAGTCCACGGGGATCGGCGATCTGATCCAGGCGGCGAGCCACATCGCCACGTTCGGGCCGGAAATCAACTTGCCGATCTTCACCGGCGGCCGGATCCGTGCGACGGTGCGTCTGCGGCGGTTGCAGGCGAAGCAGGCCGCCGTGGTCTATGCGCGCACCGTGCTCACGGCGCTGAACCAGGTGGAGAACGCGCTGGCGGCCTACGGGGCGAATCAGCAGCAGCGGGTCGCGCTGGAGTCGGCGGTGCGCGCCAGCCGCAACGCGCTGAACCTGGCGCGGCAACGCTACACCAGCGGTATCGCTAATTTCATCGATGTGCTGGAGGCCGAGCGGACCGAGGAGCAGTCGGAGCTGGCGCAGGCGAGCGCCACGACCGCGGTGTCTGTCGACCTGGTGGGGCTGTATCAGGCCCTCGGCGGCGGTTGGCAGAGCCCGAGCCTTGCGGCGTCCATGGGCCCGGCGCGGCGTGGGCGCCGCGCCGCGTAAGCGCCGGCACGTGACGCACGCGATCGAGTCGCTCAGCTCGCATCGCTGCTTCGGCGGCACGGTGGGCTTTTTCCGCCACGCCGCCGCCAGCACCGCGAGCGCCATGCGCTTTGCGGTATTCACTCCGCCGGCGGCCGCGCACGGGCCGGTGCCGGTGCTGTACTGCCTGGCCGGCCTGACCTGCACCGAGGAGACCTTCATGGTCAAGGCGGGCGCGCAGCGGGCGGCCGCCGAGCTCGGTCTGATGTTGGTCGCGCCCGACACCAGCCCGCGCGGCTTGGGGCTGCCGGGCGAGAGCGACGCCTGGGATTTCGGCGCTGGCGCGGGTTTCTACCTCGATGCGACCGAGGCGCCCTGGTCGGCGCACTACCGTATGTACACCTACGTCACGCAGGAGTTGCGCACGCTGGTCAATACACACTTTCCAGCCGATCCGCGCCGCACGGGCATCCTCGGGCATTCCATGGGCGGACACGGAGCGCTGACGCTGGGGCTGCGCAATCCGGCCATCTACCGCTCCATCTCGGCCTGTGCGCCGATTTGCGCGCCGCGGCGCTGCCCCTGGGGCCGCAAGGCGCTCGGCGGCTATCTCGGCGAGGACCATGGCCAGTGGGCGGACTACGACGCCGCGGAACTCGCCGCGCGCGTGCCCGATGCGTCGCGCCGAGCGCCCATCCTGGTCGATCAGGGGCTTGCCGACCCGTATCTCGCCGAGCAGCTCCGGCCAGATTTGCTGGAGGCGGCATGTCGGCTCAGTGGCCTCGATCTCACGCTGCGCCGTCACGCAGGCTATGACCACGGGTACTATTTCATTGCCGGGGTCATCGAGGACCATCTGCGCCATCATCTGCGGATACTCAACGACGCCTGAGCTGACGCGTGCCGCCGACTTGCGTAGCCCGGCCGGTCACGGCCGCCGTACGCGGCAACGAAGTGCACCGAGATGTGAGCGATCCCGGCGGCTCGATTCAGTGCGCAGCGGGATGTCCGCCGGCCGGTACGATTTCACCCCGACCTCGCGTCGGTCAGCTGCATGTAATATCAGCTGGGTGAAAGCCTCTACCGCCGAGAGGGCGGGACGTAAAGCGCGTAGCGGATCGGTGCCGCTGCTCGGCCCAGTCGAGCGCGGCACGCCCGACCGCAAAGAAGCGCGAACCGGATGGAAGGTCATTCGGGACCGAGGTCATGCGCATGCAGTCCGTAACCGCTCAACACAGGACCACGTCTGGGCTCTGATGGGGTGGGATCATGCTCGAGCGCCCGGGACCGTATACTCGGTGCGCATGCCAAGTCCCGCGCCCGACGCCGGCGAGGCCGCTCGCCACATCCCGACCCAGTTGACGGACCGCCCGGGGCCGCTGTTCGAAGTGCTGCGCGCGCGGCGGGCGGTCGGCCGTGTGCCGGCCGGCGCCGGCGCGTCGGCGGGAGAGGCCGGCCGTGCCTGAGCCGGCGATGTCTGCCGCGCGCGTCATTGCCGAGTTCGAGGTCGAGCGCTGGCGTGACGGTGAGCTGCGCCGTGTCCGCGACCAAGTCGCCGAAGAGATTCCGGTGGCGCTCGTCTACGAGGACGTTCCGCACGGTGTGATGCTGGTCACGCCGGCCGACCTGGAGGATTTTGCCGTTGGCTTCACGCTGAGTGAAGGGTTGGTCGAGCGTCCCGAGGAGATACGCGGCGTCGAGGTGCGCTGGACCGGCGAGGGGGCCGAGGCCCGCGTGAGTGTCGCGTGGCCACGATTTACCGCGCTGATCGAGCGCCGGCGGAGGCTCACGGGCCGCACGGGCTGTGGCCTGTGCGGCGTGGAGTCTGCGCAAGCGGTGCTGCGTCCCCTGAAGCCGGTCGGCGGCGGGGGGGCGCGAGTCAGCACCGGGGCGCTGCACGGGGCCATCGGCGCCCTGTCAGAGCATCAGCGCCTGAACGCGCTCACCGGCAGCGTGCACGCGGCGGCCTGGGTGACGGCGGCCGGCGGCATCGAAACGTTGCGCGAGGATTTGGGCCGGCACAACGCGCTCGATAAGCTGATCGGCGCACGCGTGCGGGCGGGAGCGGACCTGGCAACCGGCTGGGTGCTGCTGACCAGCCGGGCGAGCTTCGAGATGGTGCAGAAGTGCGCCGTGGCCGGCGTCCCGTTCGTCGCGGCGCTGTCGGCGCCGACCGCGCTCGCGGTGCGTCTGGCCCGCGACTGCGGTGTCACGCTGGTGGCGTTCGCCCGGGAGCGACAGCACGTCGTGTACGCGCACCCCGAGCGTCTCGTGAACGAGTCCGTCCATAACCCAACGTTATGAGCATCGATCGAACGGTAGTGATGGCGAGCGACAGCCGCACGTTGCAGCGAGCACGGTGGCGAGCAGATCGAGCCGCCTGCGCCGCGCGGCGCGCTCGCTCCCCGTGGCTGATTCGTCGGGCGCGTGAGCCGCGCCACCGTGCCCTGGTTTCCAAGGGCGATTTCAGTTAGAATTCCGAATCGATTCAAGCGAAAAGACTAGGCATGACACTGAATTTCCCGGCGGGCGGGGTGTCACGCGCGGGTAATGACACCCGCAAGGCGTTGATTTGCGGTTCGGTGGCGTACGACGCCATCATGCGGTTCGAAGGCCGCTTCCGCGACCACATCCTGCCCGAGCAGATCCATATCCTGAATGTCTCCTTCCTGGTGCCCCAGCTGCGCCGGGAGTTCGGCGGTTGCGCGGGCAACATTGCCTACAACATGCGGCTGCTGGGCGACGTCGGCGTGCCCATGGCCACGGTCGGGCGCGACTTCGGTCCGTATCGCGACTGGCTCGAGCGCTCGGGTGTTCCGCTCGATCATTTGCTCGTGCTCGACGAGGAGCTGACCGCGCAGGCATTCATCACCACCGATCTGGACGACAACCAGATCACCGCGTTTCATCCGGGCGCCATGCAGCATGCGCACCGCAACGCGGTGACTGCGGCGCTCGGCGTGACGCTCGGGGTGGTCGCGCCGGACGGGCGCGACGGCATGATCGAGCATGCCGCTCAGTTCGCCGCGGCGGGCATTCCCTTCCTGTTCGATCCCGGCCAGGGCCTGCCGATGTTCGACGGCGAGGCACTGCGCGCATTCATCGAGCGGGCGCGCTGGGTGGCGCTGAACGATTACGAGTGGCAGGTGGTGCAGCAGAAGACCGGCTGGGGCGAGCGACAGCTGTGCGAGCGCGTCGCGGCACTCATCGTTACCCGGGGCGCGCACGGCTCGGTCATTCACACCCGCGACGGCCGCATCGAGATCCCCTGCGCCAAGGCGCGGGCCGTGGTCGATCCGACCGGCTGCGGCGATGCGTACCGTGCGGGGCTGCTGCACGGATTGCTGTACGGTCTGGATTGGACCACCACCGGGCGCGTGGCGGCCGTGATGGGCGCCATCAAGATCGAGGCGCTCGGTACACAGAATCACCGCGCTACGCGCGCTGAGATCGCTGCCCGGCTTGCCGAAAGCTTCGGCGGCGAGGCGGCGCGGGCCGCCTTCGGCGCGCCGAGCGTGCCGCCCGCCGCATCTCTTTCTACACAACTTTCCACGGGAACCAACTGATGACCAATCGCTATCTATTTACCTCCGAGTCCGTGTCCGAAGGCCATCCCGACAAGGTGTCCGATCAGATATCGGACGCCGTGCTCGATTCGATCCTGGCCGAGGACCCGCGGGGGCGCGTGGCATGCGAGACGCTGGTCAAGACCGGTGTGGTGATCGTGGCGGGCGAAGTGACCACCACCGCATGGGTGGACGTCGAGGCGCTGGTGCGCAAGACGGTCCTCGATATCGGCTACAACTCCTCCGAGATGGGCTTCGACGGCGCGAGCTGCGGGGTGCTCAACGTCATCGGCAAGCAGTCCCCGGACATCGCCCAAGGCGTTGACCGCAGCGACGAGCGGGCCCAGGGCGCTGGCGATCAGGGCATGATGTTCGGCTACGCGACCGACGAGACCGACGTGCTGATGCCGGCGCCGATCACGCTGTCGCATCGTCTGGTGAAGCGCCAGTCGGAAGTGCGCAAGAGCGGCGCGCTGCCCTGGCTGCGTCCGGATGCCAAGAGCCAAGTCACGCTGCGCTACGAGGACGATCGTCCGACCGGCATAGCGGCGGTGGTGCTCTCGACGCAGCATGGCCCCGAGATCTCCATAGAGCGGCTGCGCGAGGCGGTCATGGAAGAGATCCTGAAGCCGGTGCTGCCGTCCGAGTGGATCGACGCGAATACGCGGTTCCACATCAATCCCACCGGGCGATTCGTCGTCGGAGGCCCGGTTGGCGATTGCGGCCTCACCGGACGCAAGATCATCGTCGACACGTATGGCGGTTATGCCCGGCACGGCGGCGGGGCGTTCTCCGGCAAGGATCCCTCGAAGGTCGATCGCTCGGCTGCTTATGCCGCCCGCTATGTCGCCAAGAACATCGTGGCGGCCGGATTGGCCAAGCGCTGCGAGGTGCAGGTGTCCTACGCCATCGGCGTCGCCGAGCCGACCTCGATCATGGTCGAGTCCTTCGGTACCAGCCGCCTCTCGGGCGAGCAGCTGACCGCGCTGGTGCGCCGGCACTTCGATCTCACGCCGTACGGGCTGCGGCAGATGCTCGATCTGGCCCGGCCGATCTATCAGAAAACCGCCGCCTACGGCCACTTCGGCCGGACTGAGCCGGAGTTCACCTGGGAGCGGACCGACCGGGCCGAGGCCCTGGCCGCGGACGCCAAAGCTTCCAAGGCGGCGTGATCCGGCGCCGGGGCGCGCCGTGTATGGCGCGCCCCGGCCGTGATTCGCCACCGCACCATGCGGTGCAGCGGCGTCGTTCGAGGAGCGTTGCGACAGCGGCGGCGCGGTTCATCCCGCCTCCCTGCCAGGCTCGGACGACGCGCGCTCATGTCAATACGGCGCTCGACGAACCCAATGGAGCATTCATCCATGAACGCCAAACCGAAACAGGCCGCCCGGGCCGCGGATCACATGGTCGCCGATCTGTCACTCGCCGACTGGGGCCGCAAGGAAATCCTCATCGCCGAGACCGAAATGCCCGGCTTGATGGCGATTCGCGCGGAGTATGCCGGCGGGCAACCGCTCGCCGGCGCGCGCATCAGCGGCTCTCTGCACATGACCATTCAAACTGCGGTGCTGATCGAGACACTGCAGGCGCTCGGCGCGCAAGTGCGCTGGGCCTCCTGCAACATCTACTCGACGCAGGATCATGCCGCCGCCGCGATCGCCGTCCAGGGGACGCCGGTGTTCGCCTGGAAGGGCGAGTCGCTGGAGGATTACTGGGACTACACCCATCGGATCTTCGAGTGGCCCGACGGCCACTTCACCAATATGATCCTCGATGACGGCGGCGATGCAACCCTGTTGCTGCACCTCGGGGTGCGCGCCGAGGCCGATCTGGCTGTGCTCGCCAAGCCCGCGAGCGCCGAAGAGACCGCGCTGTTCGCGGCCATCCGCGCCCGGCTTGCGATCGATCCGAAGTGGTACTCCAGGCGCATCGGCCACATCCGCGGCGTCACCGAGGAGACCACCACCGGCGTCCATCGGCTGTATCAGATGGCCAAAGAGGGCCGGCTCGCCTTTCCGGCGATCAACGTCAACGACTCTGTGACCAAGAGCAAATTCGACAACCTGTACGGCTGTCGCGAGTCGCTGGTCGATGGGATCAAGCGCGCCACCGACGTGATGGTGGCCGGCAAGATCGCCGTGGTGTGCGGCTACGGTGATGTCGGCAAAGGCTGCGCGCAGGCGTTGCGCGCGCTTGCCGCGCAGGTATGGGTCACCGAAATCGACCCGATCTGCGCTCTGCAGGCGGCCATGGAGGGCTTTCGCGTGGTAACCATGGAATACGCGGCGGACAAGGCGGATATCTTTGTCACCGCCACCGGCAATCTGCACGTGGTGGCGCACGATCACCTGGCGCGCATGAAGCACAACGCCATCGTGTGCAATATCGGTCACTTCGACAATGAGATCGATGTGGCGAGTCTGAAGCGCTACCGCTGGGAGAACATCAAACCGCAGGTCGATCACATCATCTTTCCCGACGGCCGGCGGCTGATCCTGCTCGCCGAGGGGCGGCTGGTGAACCTCGGCTGCGCGACCGGGCACCCGAGCTACGTGATGAGCGCGAGCTTCGCCAATCAGACCCTGGCGCAGATCGAGCTGTACAGCCACCCGGAGAACTACCCGGTCGGTGTGTATGTGCTGCCGAAGCGGCTCGACGAGAAAGTTGCCCGCCTGCAGTTGACGAAATTCAACGCCAAGCTGACTGAGCTCAGCGATGAGCAGGCGCGCTACATCGGTGTCGATCGTGCCGGCCCCTATAAATCCGACCACTACCGTTATTAATAATAAGCGCTGGATCGGGGCTCCTGCCCCGCCCGGCGCCGTTGAGCCAAAAAGCGTGGTTTTTGGCTCAACGTCCGCCACCTGCGGCGGCGGGGCACGTCCCTGTGACCTTGCCGGGCCGCTGCATGTCGACCGTCAGTCGATGAGCAACTGCCAAGAAGCGCTGGATCGGGGCTCCTGCCCCGCCCAGCGCCGTTGCGCCAAGAAGCGTGGTTCTTGGCACAGCGTCCGCCACCTGCGGCGGCCGGGCACGCCCCTGTGCCTGTGACCTTGCCGGGCCGCTGCATGACTCGGGGTTGACCGTCAGTCGACGGGCAACTACTGACAGACTGCGGCGGCCGTCCGACCCAACGGCGGCCGCGGTCCTGACCGGTAACATACGCCGGGTATACCTCCGGACTTCCTACAACACTCACTGAAAGAAGTTGGACAGGCACAAAAATATGTGTATGATCGCGGCTGGAGCCCTGTAGTTGGGTGTTTTTGGGAGTCTATAATGGCGAAACGTCCCCCGAACGACGGCGCATCTTGGAGCGCCAGTGAGCTGAAGACATTGAAGGCGCTTGCGAAGGCGGGCACGCCGACGACGGAGGTCGCCAAGAAGCTCGGCCGTACTCCGGCGGCGGTGCAGCAGAAGGCGATGCGCGCCGGTATCTCCTTCCGGGCCGCCAAGCGGGCCGGCGCGCGCAAGAAGAAGTAAGCGCGAGTCAGCGTTCGAGGCCGGGCCCAGCGCACCCGCGGCGCGCTGCCCGGCCTCGGCCTGTGCAAATCCGGGCTGAATGAGGGCATTGCGGCCGTGAGCGCCGCGGGTCTTGTCAAGGTCGAGATTAGTTGCCAGAATTCCCAGCCTGCGGTGGCTGCAATTCGGTCATAGAGCGGTGGCTCGAAAGGGGCGTTATGCGACAGGCATTTCGGCTTTCATCTGCGGTGGCGGTGGCCCTGGCTCTGACCGGGTGTAGCGTGCAGGTGCACAACACGACCCCGGGTCATTTCCAGGCCGATCCGAACGTCGGCATGTATCCGATCACGGCGAAGATCACGAGCGGGGCGCTCGTCAGCAGCCCGGTGTATCTGTTTGATGTCGGCGGTGGGCGCAAGGTGCGGCTGCATCCCAATGCGACCGGCGCAGCCTGGCAGGCGATGCTGCCGGTCCACTGCAAGAGCAGTTTCCCCCTGCAGTATCTGGCCGTCTGGCAGGTGCAGGGTATCTCGACCCGGCAGGCGCGTTTCCCGCGGCAACCGCTCGAGATCAAGCTGGAACAGCCGCCGCTGACCAAGACCGCCGTCATCGATACCTCGGGTGCGCCGGTGCGGGGCGGCTGGCAGGGCGAGGTGAACTACGAATTCTCGACCGCCGAGAACACGAATATCACCAGTGCGAAGATCGAGCCGATCGGTAAAACCCCCCAGGATCAGCTGTGGGCGCGGGCCATCCACGTCGTCAGCAGCTTCCCGATCGCGGCGTCCTGTGATACGCCGACGGCCGTCACGTTGTCTTCGGGCTTGCGGGTCGCGAAGGCGAAACTGGTGATCAGCGTCCAGTCGAAGACGATACCCACCTGGACCACGAAGGTGAACTTCCGGCCGACTCCCGCCGGGGTCTGAGTCGCACGGCGGCCCGTTCGGGCCGGTGTTGCGTGGCAGCAAACGGGGCTCGCCGCTGGCGAGCCCCGTTTTTGCAAACCAAGCCGATTAAAGACGCACCGAGTGGCCGGCTCAAATCCTGGACGAGTCCTAAACTGTGGCGCACGGGGGGGATTCTGCGCCGTCCGGGAGCCGTACTCACTCGGTGCGGGAGAGAGTCTGACATCGCGGCGCTGAACCGAGTGTGAACCATGTGGGATGTCGGCGCGGCGGTGGACCACCGGGTACAATGGCCGCATGAGCCTCGATCCCACACGGCGCTTCGCCAGTCGTGTCGAGAACTACCGCAGGTACCGCCCCGGTTATCCGGCCGAGGTCATGCAACTGTTGCGTGAGCGCTGCGGGCTACGTCCCGGCGCCGCGGTGGCCGATCTGGGCGCGGGAACCGGCATCTTGACGGCGCAACTGCTCGAGGTGGGCGCGCGAGTGTGGGCTGTTGAGCCCAATAAGGAGATGCGCGAAGCCGCCGAACGGTTGCTCGGGGAACGGGTCGGCTTCACCAGTGTCGCCGGCCGCGCAGAATGCACGACTCTCGGGTCACACTCGGTGTCGCTGGTGACGGCGAGCCAGGCCTTCCATTGGTTCGACCCGGCTCGCTCGCGCACCGAGGCGCTGCGCATCTTGGTTCCGGACGGCTGGGCGGCGCTGGTGTGGAATGAGCACTCCAGTGCCAGCACGCCGTTTCTGTTGGACTACGAGGCGCTGCTGCAGCGTTATGCCCCGGAATACGACGAGGTGCGCAAGCGGCGGGCGCATGGGCCGTCCATACGCACCTTCTTTGGCCGCGACCCCGAGTGCGTGGTGTTCGCCAACCGTCAGGTGCTCGATTTCGAGGGTCTGAAGGGCCGGGCGATGTCCTCTTCCTATGTGCCCGAGCCGGGCAACAGCGCGCATGAGCCGCTGCTTGCGGGTCTGCGCGCGGCGTTCGAGCGCCATCAGCGAGAAGGGCAGGTCACTTTCCCCTACGAGGTGCTGGTGTTTTTCGGTCAGCCAGGCGTGTCCTGAGGAGCGCGTGGCACCCGGTCGTTCCACAGGTCAAGCCGGGAGCGAGGCGATGAGTTGCGGCAGCGCCGCGAAATGCTCGAGCGCGGCGAGGCAGGGAATCTCCTCGATAGGGCCGCGCCGGTAGCCGTAGCGCATCAGCACCATTGGAATGCCGGCTGCCTGCGCGGTCTCGGCGTCCACCTCGCTGTCGCCTACCATCAGCGCCGCGCGCGGCTCGGCCGCGAAGCTCGTGAGCAGTTCCTGGAGCACGCGTGGGTCGGGTTTGCGAACGGGCAGTGAATCGCCGCCGATGATGCGCGCGAAGAAATCCGCCAGCTCCAGCCGCTCGAGGATCGTTTGCGCGAGCCGCGCGGTCTTGTTGGTGCACAAGGCCAAGCGCAGCGAGCGCTGGCGGAGTTGCTCGAGACCGGCGCGAACCCCGGGGTAGACGCTGGTCGTGCGCAGCGGCTCGGCCGCATAGCGTTGCATGAAGCTGCGGTGTGCTGCCGTGAGATCCGCATCCGCGAGCGCGCGCGCCGCAAGGGCCCGCTCGATCAGCTTGCTCGTACCGTCGCCGATCATGGCGCGCACGGCCGGGATCGTCAGCGGCGCGGCGCCGAAATCCGCCAGCACGCCGTTGACCGCGTGCGCCAGGTCGGCGGCACTGTCGATCAGTGTGCCGTCGAGGTCGAAAATGACGAGGGAGAGACTCATCGTCCCACTGTAGCATCCGTATGCCGATTGTCGGAGCGAGCTCGATGCGCGCGCTCGTTGCGGTTCCGGCGGATCGCGGCGCGGCGTGCTGTGCCCACCCCCGGGGGGCACAGCAGCACAGGCGCGCCGCCAGCCCGCCGGCGCGCCTGTGGGCGAACCTGCGCCGCGGCGCGGCCGATGCCGGCTGGCGGGCCTAGCTGCGCTCGCGGAAGGCCACGAAGCTGTGCGGCTCGATGCGCAGCTCGTAGCTGTATTGGCGAGGGCCGGCGGGGTGCTGCGCGAACGGCAGCACCGTTCGCACCGGGTTGCCGCCCGAGACGACTCCGTTGGTCAGGTTCTTCATCTGCGCGAAGCCGCCGGTGATGCGCACCGCGACCGGGTGGTTGCGGTAGGACTCCACCACGAACGTCCCGTTGGCATATTCGAACAGACTGACTTTGGCCGGTCCGTCGAGGCGCACGGGCATTCCTTGCGTGAGGTAGCCGCGCAGCGCATCGAGCACCCGCGGCGGCAGCGAATAGAAGTCGTTCTGCTCATCCGGCACGTCGAGCACGTACAGCTCGCCCTTGCCGTAGCGCTCCATCAGCAGCAGCGGCACCCCGCCCTGGTCGTCGAGGCCGCGCACCACGGCCCATGCGCCGTTGGTGAAGAAATGTATCAAGGGGAAGAGAATCGGCCGGCTCCTGCCGATGTAAGTGCCGGCGCCGAAGCCAAACCCGGCCACGTAGCGCGTCGGCGCCACGATCGAGTGGGTGACGCGCATGGCGCTGATCTGATCGAAGCCGTGGTTCTGCAGCGCGCGCAGCAGGCCGGAGGTGATGATCACATGGTCTCCGGCGCGCAGATGCGCCGCAATCTCCTGAACGATGTGCGGGTCCTCGCGCGCCGCCTCGGTAAGGAACACGGTTTTCGCGTGCGGCCAATGTGGGTACATTTCGATCGGAATGCCGATCATGCCGAGCATCTCGGGCAGGAAGTCCTCGCCGCTGGAATCGAGCGGCCGGTAGGTGGCCAGCCCGACCGGCTGTCCGAGGCTGCCGGCGACCCGATCGACCTTGCGCAGCGCGTAGGCCACCACATTGGCGAGCAGCGGCCGCTTGTAGCCCGGCGCGCCCGGCATGCCGCAGCACTGCCTGAGCATCTGGAAGTAATTGAACGTGGTCGGCAGGTACTGCCAAGCCGCGCGATTCTTCGGGTTGGCGGTCTGCAGCAGATTGGTGTACTCGAACAGGTTGATCGCCGGCGCCTTGGCGAGAATGGTGTCCCAGAGCTGCTCGGCGTAGCGGTCGAGGTAATGCATCGCGATCGGGTCGACCCAACCGCCGCCATCGCGGCCCGGGGCGATGTTCTCGAAATAGCGGAAAATCTCGTAGCTCTCGTAGGGCAGCAGCTGCTGATCCGTGGTGGGCGCGTAGCGGGTCTCGTCGCCGGTCCAGATCTCCGGGAAGATCTTCGGCTCGTTCTTCAGGTCGAAGCCCATCTCTTGAAACGATGGATAGAAGTTCGGGAACTTGATGATCACCTTGACCTTGGGATTGGCGGCCTTGGCCGGCCCCAGGATCAGATTGCGCGACACCTCGTCCATGGTTCGCATGCGGTAGGCGGACCAGGACAGATTGCCCTTGGCGGCGATGTCGGCCAGGCTCTTGGTGTTGAAGAAATAAAGATCATCGAGGATGAATTCGTTGAAGTGCCGCGCCGTGAGCGCCGACATGCGCTTGGCGAGCGCGCGATCCTGCGGCAGGGCGTAATCGAGCGTGTTGAATTGGCCGTTGCCGCCCGGTGCGAGCATCGCCATGCCGCCGGCCACCGCCACGCCGTGGCGCACGAAGAACTTCTTCACACGCTCGAGCTCCGGGCCGGTGGCGCAGACGCCCGCGCGGTAGCTCTCGATGAATACCTTGTTGACGTGCAGTCGGCTGCTGATGGTCCGCCAGCTCCAGCGCATCCAGGCCGGGTCCTTCGCCATCCGTTTCACGACCTGCACCGGGATGTAGACCGTGACTTTGAAATTGCGGTATGGCGCCGGGGCCGCGGCCGCCGCCCAGGCGGTTGCGCACGCGCCGAGCAACAGCAGCAGGACGGCGAGAGATTTCCGCAACGTGAGCATCGTGGACCCCCTTCGGATCGCAGACTTCGACTGATAGCGCTACCATAACTCCGTCGCGGACCGGAGTCAAAGCGCGCTCGAGGGCCGCAAGGCGCCGGGGCCGAACGGACTTGCGATATAATTCGTTTTATCAGGGATCCGCGAGCCGGTGCGCCATCCCAAACTCAATATCTTGGACCGGGAATTTTGATGCATGGTATTGCGCGAGGTGCGTCCTGCCTCGAGTTCGGGCGTTTTCGACTGCTTCCGCGGCAGCGCGAGCTGCGCGCTGGTGATCGGCTGGTTACGCTCGGATCGCGCGCCTTCGATGTCCTGCTGGTGCTGATCGAGGCGGCTGGCGAGCTGGTGAGCAAGGAGGAGTTGCTGGCGCGCGCCTGGCCGGGCATCGTCGTCGAGGAAAGCAACATCCAGGTGCAGATCTCGGCGCTGCGCAAGGCGCTTGGCGCGGACCGCAATCTCATCGTCACCGTGCCGCTGCGGGGCTACCGCTTCGTGGGCGAGGTGACGGTGGTCGGCGCGGAACACTTGCCCGGTGGCGGCGCCGAGCGCGCGATGATCCCAACCAATCTGCCGGCCGCGGTGTCGGATTTCATCGGCCGTGAGGCTGAACTCGTCACGGTGCGCGAGCTGTTGCGGCACAACCGGCTGGTGACGCTGGTTGGAACCGGAGGCATCGGCAAGACGCGTCTTGCACTCGAGGCCGCCCGTGCCTCGCTCGCGGAGTTTCCCGACGGGGTATGGCTCGCCGAGCTTGCGCCGCTCACCGACCCGGAATTGGTCACGAGCGCCGTGCACGGGGCGCTGGGCCTGCAAAGCGGCGCGACCCGCTGGACGGGCGATCGGCTGGCGGCGGCGCTGCGCGGCCGGCGGATGCTGCTGGTACTCGATAATTGCGAGCACCTGATTGGCGCGGTGGCCCGCGAGGCCGAGGCGCTGTTGCGGGCCGTCCCGCAGCTGCGCATGCTCGCCACCAGCCAGGAGCCGCTCGGGATCGAGGGCGAGTGCACCCTGCGGCTGCGGCCGCTGGAGTTCCCCGCCGAGGACGCCGCCGGGCTGGCGGCCGCCGAGCGTCATGCCGCGGTACGCCTGTTCGTGGCGCGGGCGCGCGCCGCTGATTCACGTTTTGCGCTCGATGAGCGCAACGCCGCGACGGTGGCCATGATCTGCCGGCGCCTCGACGGTATTCCGCTTGCGATCGAGCTGGCGGCCGCCCGATCGGCCGCGCTCGGCATCGACGGCCTCGCGCAGCGGCTCGATCTGCGCTTCCACGTGCTCACCGGCGGACGCCGTACGGCGCTGCCGCGCCATCAGACGCTGCGCGCCACACTGGACTGGAGTCATCGGCTGCTCTCGGAGCCCGACCGCGTGGTGCTGCGCCGGCTGGCGGTGTTCGCCGGCAGTTTCACGCTGGAGGCGGCCGGGCGGATCGTGGCCGACCCGGCGCTTCCGGAGTGGCAGGTGGTGGGTCGCATCGCCGAGCTGGTGGACAAATCGCTCGTGGTCGCCGATACGTCTGGCGCCGAGCGGCGCTACCGCCTGCTCGAGACCACTCATGCCTACGCCATGGAAAAGCTCGCCGACAGCGGCGAGTTCGGCCCGCTCGCACGGCTCCATGCCCGGCATTTTCACCGTCACTTGACTGACGCGCTCACGGTCTGGGAGCGCACGCCCTCGATCGAATGGCTGGAAAAGCTGGGGCCGGAGATCGACAACGTGCGCGTCGCGCTCGATTGGGCGTTTGCCCCGGATGGTGATCCGGCGTTGGGGATCGAGCTGGCGGCATCTTCCTATCTGCTGTGGTACCTGCTGTCCCTGATGCAGGAGGGCCGTTCGCGATTGGAGCGGGCGACCGCGGCGCTCGGGCCCGACACGCCGAAGGCGATCGAGGCGCGACTGTGGTATGGCTACGGCTTCCTCTCGACCGGCGAGCCGCGCGGGCGCGCAGTGCCGGCGCTGCGGCGCGCCGTGGCGCTGCTTCGGGAGGCGAGCGACCCGATCTGGCTGGCCCGCGCGCTCGCGTTCTTCGGCTTGAACCTCGTGCGCACCGGCGCGCTGCGCGAGGGACTCGCCGCCCTGGAGGAAGGGTGTGGGCTACTGACGGCCGGCGCCCAGCCGAAGAGCTATGCCTTGTGCCTGACGAATGCGGCGATCGCGCATACCGTGGCCGGACAGTATGCGCAGGCGCGTGCGCGGCTCGATCAGGCGCTGGCGGTCGGCCAGCACTCGCAGGCCGATTTCTGGGTCTGGCGGGCGCTGGTCTACAAGGCCGAAGTGCACTTTGCCGAGGGGCGCGTCGAGGAGGCGATCGCGCTGGCGCGCGAGGTGCTCGAGCTGTGCCGCGCGGCGCGGCGCACGGGACTGCTCGGCCACGCGCTGTGCAATCTGGCGGGCTATCTGATCGCGCGCGGCGCGATCGAGGAAGCGAGCGCCGCGCTGCGCGAAGGCCTGCCGCTGGCCGAGGAGAGCGAGCTCGATACGGTGCTGCTGGCCGGCGGCATGCAGCATCTGGCGGAAATCGCCGCCCGGCAGAACCATCTGGAGCGCGCCGCGCAGTTCATCGGCTACGCGCACGCGTTCTTTTCCACCGAGTTCGCGGGCCGCAGCCCCGCGAAGCGCAGCATCGAGGCGGGTATTCTCGCGCGGCTGCACGCCGCGCTGCCGCCCGAGCAGCTCGTCGAGCTGATGCAGACCGGGGCGCGCTGGAGCGAGGATGAGGCCCTGTCGGCGGCGTTGGACGCATGACACCGAGGTCACGCAAGGACCACCCCAATCGTGGATGCTATCGGTAATCGCAACCCCTTGTGACGAGATTTAAGAACTTTTAAGCTCCTTTCAGGAGACGCTATGGATTTGCCGCAGGCGAGGCGTCATGCTTTGCGGATTACAAAGCAGCGCGGGTCTCCGCCCCACATGAAGCGTACCTCTCGGTCACGATTACTCCGACTCATCCTGCCGCTTTCGGCAACCCTCCTGCTGTCCGGTTGTCATTGGGCCGTGCTCAATCCGGCGGGCCCGATCGGCCTGGCCGAGAAATGGATCATCGATACCGCCATCGGCCTGATGCTGCTGGTGGTGGCGCCGGTGATCGTGCTGACGCTGGTGATCGTCTGGCACTACCGGGCCTCCAATACGAAGGCGAGGTACGAGCCGGATTGGTGCCACTCGACCCCAATCGAGCTGACCATGTGGGGCATCCCCGTCGTCATCGTCTGCGTGCTCGCCGTGATCGCCTATCGCGGCTCCTATCAGCTCAGTCCGTTCCGACACATTGCCTCGCCGGTCAAGCCGGTGCACATCGAGGCGGTGGCCATGGACTGGAAGTGGCTGTTCATCTACCCGGATCACAATGTCGCCTCGGTCGGCGAGGTGGCGATACCGGTCGGGGTCCCGGTGGTGTTTCACATCACCTCGGCCACGGTGATGAACTCGTTCTTCATTCCGCGGCTCGGCAGCCAGATCTACGCCATGGGCAACATGCAGACCGCCGACAATCTGCTGGCGAGCAGACCGGGCACCTACCGCGGCATCTCCGCCAACTTCAGCGGCGGCGGGTTCTCGGGCATGATTTTCAAGGTCAAGGCCATGTCCGAGAGCCACTACAAGCAATGGCTGGCCAACGCCGCAGCCTCCACCCGAATACTGGACGACAAGGCATATCTCGCCCTCGACAAGCCGAGCTCGAACGTGCCGGTCACTTACTACTCGCACGTGGATCCGGATCTGTTCGCACAGATTCTCATGGGCAAGCTCGCGCCGGGCCGGCCATTGGCGATGAAGGCCACCACCATCACCTCGGGCGCGGAAATGGGTCCCATCGGGAGAGATTGAATGTTCGGTAAGTTGACTCTGAGCGCTATTCCGTACACCAACCCGATCATCATGTTCGCGGTCGGCCTGCTGGTGCTCGTCATCCTGTCCACCCTCGGGACGATCACCTACTTCCACAAGTGGAAGTACCTGTGGCAGGAGTGGCTGACCTCGGTCGATCACAAGAAGATCGGCATCATGTATCTGATCCTGGCGTCGCTGATGCTGCTGCGCGGCTTCGCCGACGCCATCATGATGCGCACCCAGCAGGCGCTGTCCTACGGCCATAACTATGGCTATCTGCCGCCGGGACACTTCGACCAGATCTTCAGCGCCCACGGCACCATCATGATCTTCTTCATGGCGATGCCGTTCATCATCGGCCTGATGAACTGCATCCTGCCGCTGCAGATCGGCGCCCGGGACGTCGCCTTCCCGCTGATGAACAACCCCAGCCTGTGGCTCACCGCCGGCGGCGCCATGCTGGTCAACGTCGCGCTGGCCGTCGGTAACTTCTCGCGCACCGGCTGGCTCGCCTATCCGCCGCTGTCGGAGTTGCACTACAGTCCGGGCGTCGGGGTGGACTACTACATCTGGGCGTTGCAGATTTCCGGCATCGGCACGACGCTCACCGGCGTCAACTTCATCACGACCATCCTCAAGATGCGCGCGCCCGGCATGAAGCTGATGCGCATGCCGGTGTTCGCCTGGACGTCACTGACCGCAAGTGTGCTGATGGCGGCCGCCTTCCCGATTCTGACGGTGACGTTGGGCCTGCTCGCCATGGACCGCTACGTGGGCACGCACTTCTTCACCAATGCCCTCGGCGGCGATCCGATGATGTACATCAATCTCATCTGGATCTGGGGCCATCCCGAGGTCTACATCCTCATCTTGCCGCTGTTCGGCGTGTACGGGGAGATCGTGCCGGTATTCTCGGGCAAGCGCCTGTTCGGCTACACGTCCATGGTGTATGCGACGGTGGCGATCGGGCTGTTGTCGCTGCTGGTGTGGCTGCATCATTTTTTCACCATGGGTAACGGCCCCGGGGTGAACGCCTTCTTCGGCATCAGCACGATGATCATCGCGATACCGACCGGCGTGAAGATCTTCAACTGGATGCTGACC
>DAHXNE010000052.1 GCA_027366635.1 Gammaproteobacteria bacterium
GATCCGAGACGCGGTTCGGTTCAACCGAGCCAGGCAAGTCCGACCGCTGAGAAGCGCGAACTGGATGGAAGGTCCCTCGGGACCGAGGCCATGCGCGTGCTGTCAGGAACAGCAGAGTGCAGGGTCAAGTCTGGGTGCCAAGGTACGATTCTGGGCCTGGTAGGATTCGAACCTACGACCAAGGGATTATGAGTCCCCTGCACTAACCGCTGTGCTACAGGCCCATCTGCGAGGGTGCGCATTCTAGCAGCGGCATCCGCGGCGTGCGGTTCAGGGACGCACGCAACCCGTAAGGGGGGCGCGCGCCTTGATGGTCTTCAGACATACCGTGGTCGTCAGGCGCTCGACGCCCGGCATGCGGCTGATCTGCATGCGCAGCAGCTGATCCAGCTCGCCGATTTCGCCGACGAGCACATGCATCAGGTAGTCGGCCTGGCCGGCCGTGGTGTAGCACTGCAGCACCGCCGGATGGCTGGCCGCAGCCGCCTCGAATTGGGCGTAGCGCGCAGAATCGATGGTCACATGGACGAATGCGTGGACCCGCAGATCCAGCCGCTCCGCATCGAGTTCCGCCCGGTAGCCGCGGATCAGCCCGTGCTTCTCCAGGGTACGGACGCGCTGCCAGCAAGGTGTCTTGGACAGCCCGACCTTCTGTCCCAGCTCGGCGAACGATAGCCGCGCGTCCTCTTCCAGGCATCGCACGATCTCATAGTCGATCCTGTCCACGGACGTTCCGCCATTTTGGCTTCAACGAGCCGATCGTTCTACGCGCTTAGGGCGATGTAGTCCATTCACCGGCCACTGAACTCGGCTAGAATCAGCTGGGAATTTCCAGCGGAGCAGTCGATGAGCCAAGGGCGCACGAGCGAGGAGAGTCTACGCGAGCTGCTGGCGCGGGTTCACGAGCGGTTGAGCCAGTCGGGTTCGATCGACGAGGAGTCCCGCCGCCTGCTTGGCGCGCTGGTGCGGGACATCGGGCGGGCCTTGGGCCATCGTCCGGGCGAAATGGCCGGCCACGTGCCCCATCTGGAGTCCCTTGCGGTGCGCTTCCAGACCGACCATCCGGGGCTTGCGGAATTGCTGCGCCAACTGACCGACGCACTGGGCAAGCTCGGGATCTAGCGGCCGGGCGCGCGCAACGCGCGCGGCCGGCCCCGGCCGGTCAATCCTCCATCAAAAAGCTTCTGAGCTGCTCGCTGCGACTGGGATGGCGCAGCTTGCGCAGCGCCTTCGCCTCGATCTGGCGGATGCGCTCGCGCGTGACGTCGAATTGCTTGCCGACCTCCTCCAGGGTGTGGTCGGTGTTCATGTCGATGCCGAAGCGCATGCGCAGTACCTTTGCCTCCCGCGGGGTCAGCTGCGCCAGCACCGCGTGCGTGGTCTCGCGCAACGACTCCATGGTGGCCTGATCGATCGGGGAAGCCACCGAAGTGTCCTCGATGAAATCGCCCAGATGCGAGTCCTCGTCGTCACCGATGGGTGTCTCCATCGAGATCGGCTCCTTGGCGATCTTCAGCACCTTGCGTACCTTGTCCTCGGGCATCTCCATGCGCACCGCCAGCTCCTCCGGCGTCGGCTCCCGGCCCATCTCCTGCAGCATCTGCCGCGAAATGCGGTTCAGCTTGTTGATCGTCTCGATCATGTGCACCGGAATGCGGATGGTGCGGGCCTGATCGGCGATCGAGCGGGTGATGGCCTGGCGGATCCACCACGTCGCATAGGTGCTGAACTTGTAGCCGCGACGATATTCGAACTTGTCGACCGCCTTCATCAGGCCGATGTTGCCTTCCTGGATGAGGTCGAGGAACTGCAGCCCGCGGTTGGTGTACTTCTTGGCGATGGAGATCACCAGGCGGAGATTCGCCTCCACCATTTCCTTCTTGGCGCGCCGAGCCTTGGCCTCGCCGATCGACACCTCGCGGTTGATTTCCTTGATCTCGTTGATCGACAGGTGCAGCGCCTGCTCGGCGGCGGTCAGCCTGGCCTGGCGGCGAGTGATTTCCGGCTCGAGCCGGGCGAGGGCGGCGGAGTATTTCTTGCCGCTCTTGACGTGCTTGCCAAGCCAGCGTGGGTTGGTCTCGTTCTTTGGGAAGCTGGCGATGAAATCTTTGCGCGGCATGCCGGAATCACGCACCGCCAGACTCATGATTTCCTTCTCGACCTGGCGGATCTCGCGGATGTGGCCGCGCAGATTGGCGATCAGCGCATCGAACATGCGCGGGGAGAGCTTCAGCTCCAGGAATTCGTCGGCCGCCTTGTTGCGAATCTTCAGTGCTTTCGGATCGTGCGAGCCGTGTTTTTCGATCGCCGTCAGCATCTGCGCGTACGCCTTGGCGAGGTGCGCGAACCGCTCCGCGGCCTCCTGCGGGTCCGGCCCGGAATCGACGGTTTCCTCCTCCGCATCGCCGCTGTCGTCGCCGTCGTCGTCGTCCGATTCCTCGGCGGCGGCCACGTCGACCTTGGTTGGATTCTGCGGCTGGGCGATGACGTCCGGAGCGTTGGGGTCGACGAAGCCGACGATCACGTCTACCAGCCGGGTCTGTCCGGTCTTGACCGGCTCATACGCCTTGAGCAGGCAGTCGTACGTCAGCGGAAACATCGCCAGCTGACGCCGCACGGCTTCGAGCCCTTCTTCGATGCGCCGGGCGATGCGAATCTCGCCTTCACGCGTCAGCAGCTCCACCGTGCCCATCTCGCGCATGTACATGCGCACCGGGTCCGTGGTGCGGCCGAGCTCCGCATCGAGAGCCGCCAGCACAGCCGCGGCCTCTTCGATGGCTTCCTCGTCGGCGGGGGCCGAGGGCTCCCCGGCGAGCAGCGACTCGGTATCCGGCGCCTTTTCGTACACCGGAATGCCCATCTCGTTGATGGTGTTGACGATGTCCTCGATCTGCTCCGGATCGACGATCTCCGAGGGCAGGTGATCGTTCACCTGCGAGTAGGTCAGGTAGCCCTGCTCTTTGCCACGGGCAATGAGCAGCTTCAGCTGCGATTGCCGGTCCTCGGGCATCGCGACGGCCCGACGCTCGATCACCACCCGCTTCTCGGAGGGCTGCCGGGCCTGTGCCGCGCGCTCGTGCACCTGCGCGGAACGTTCGGCCGTGGTTTTCTTGGCCGTTTTGGCACGCGCTTTGGGGGCGGCGGCCTGTGCCGGGGCGCGTTTGCGGCTGCTCGAAGACGATTTGGACTTGGCTTTCATTGAATCTCGGAGAAGTTGGCGGGGCCTTGATCCCCCATGTTCGGGCGGATCAAAGCGGACTCAAGGGGCGCCAAAGAAATTCGCCTAGTGTATGAGGCTCTCTTTAACACCACAAGTTCACCACGGTCTCACCGCGGCGGCGGCTTCGCGCCCTGGAGAGGTCGTCCTGTTGTAAGTTCTTGAATTTCTTTCAATTCTTCGTCACTCAGTCGACTCGTTTTGCTCTTTGCCTCAAGTGTCTTGAGCCGCTGTTCACGCACTCGGGACGCCAGTTTCCGTAGCGCTGCCTGCAGCTCCACTGTTGCGGCCGCCGGGTCGTCCAGCATCGCTTCGCGCTCGAGCAGGCGCGTGAGATGCTCGCCGCCCGGTCGGTCCCTCCAACGCTCAATTACCTGCCCTGAGATCTGTAACGGCTGTGCGCGCAAATCATCCAGTACGGCACGCAATAAATCCACGCCCGGCTCGTCGCACCGCGTTAGTGCAGCACGTTCCGCATCCGTGACGACGGCGGCTGTCGCCGGAAAGCGCACCAGCCGCGCCAGCGCCTGCCGAACCAAGCCGCCGCGGCCGGCGCTGCGCGCCGTGCGCGGCGGAGTCGGCGGCAAGGCCGGAGAATCCAGCGCCGCAGTGCCGCCCTGCCAAAGCTGCGCGAGACGCGTAGCCGGCAATCCCACTACTTCGGCTATTCGGGCGATCAGCAGTTCCCGGTACACCCCGGGGGGGACCTGCGCGATCAGAGGCCGGGCCGCCTCAGCGAGCCGGGCGCGTCCGTCAGCATGTGCCAGGTCCGACTGGCCGGACAACTCTCGTACGAGGTACTCCGACAACGGCAGGGCGGTCTCGAGGCGCCGCTCGAACGCTTCGCGGCCCTCTGCACCGACCAAGGTGTCCGGATCGTGCCCTTCGGGCAGGAACAGGAAGAGGATTTCGCGGCCTTCACGTGCCTCGGGCAGGGCATGCTGCAGCGCTCGCCAGGCGGCCCCCCGGCCGGCGCGATCGCCATCGAAGGCGAAGACTACCCTGCGTACGAGCCGGAATATGCGCTTGAGGTGTTCGGCCGTCGTTGCGGTGCCCAGGGTTGCCACGGCATAGGTCACGCCGGCCTGGTGCAGCCGAACAACGTCCATGTACCCCTCGACCACCAGCAGTTGCTTCAGGGTTGCGCCACTGCGGGATTCATGCAGGCCGTACAATTCGCGGCCTTTGTGGAATAGCGACGTTTCCGGGGAGTTCAAGTACTTGGGCTCGCCGCGGTCAATGACCCGGCCGCCGAAGGCGATGACCCGCCCCCGAGCGTCTCGGATCGGAAACATGATCCGGTCCCGAAAACGGTCGTAGTGGCGCTCAGCGGCGCCCGCGGCCCGCTCGCGCTCGATGATCAGGCCCGCCTGCAGCAGCGCGTGGCGGTCGGATTCGCCGGTTCCGAAGCGCGTGAGCAGGGTATTCCAGGCATCGGGCGCATAGCCCAAACCGAAGCGCTGTAGGGTCTGCGTGCTCAACCCACGCTCGGTCAGGTAGCGGCGCGCCCGCAGGTCCTGGGCCAGCCGCTGCGCGTAGAGGTCCGCGACCCGCCCCATCAGATCGTAGAGGGCGGTGTCTTGCGGATCCGTAGCGCCGCCACCTTCGTGCGGCACGGTCAGACCGAGCCGGGCGGCCAGATCCTCCACCGCCTCGGGGAATGTCATGTGGTCGTAGTCCATCAGGAATCGCAGCGCGGTTCCGTGCGCGCCGCAGCCGAAGCAGTGATAGAACTGCTTTTCGGGGCTGACCCAGAATGAGGCGGTTTTCTCGGCGTGGAACGGGCAACAGGCCTTGTGCTCGCGGCCGGCCTTGGTCAGCGGCACACGCGAGCCGATCACCTCCACGATATCTGTGCGGGCGATCAGCTCATCGATGAAGCGCTGGGGGATGATGGTTTTGACTAGCTCTGCTGGCGCCCCAGCCGTTCGCGCACCCGTGCGCCAACCACGCTCATGTCGGCGCGGCCCTGAGCCTGCGCTTTGATCGCGGCCATCACCTTGCCCATGTCCTTCACCGAGGACGCGCCGTTGGCCTCGATGGCCTGGGCAATGAGGGCGTCGATCTGCGCGCCACTCATCTGCGCCGGCAGATAGTGTTCGAGCACGGCAATTTCCCCGCGCTCCTTGGCGACCAGGTCGGCGCGATCGCCGGCCTCGAATTGAGTGATCGCTTCCTTGCGCTGCTTGATCATTTTCTCGAGCACGCCGAGCACCTGCCCGTCATCGAGCGTTACGCGCTCGTCTATCTCGCGCTGCTTGATCGCAGCCAGGGCCAGGCGGATCGTGGCGAGCCGCTCTTTCTCACCTGAGCGCAGCGCGCCCTTCATGTCATCGGTGATACGTTCCTTGAGCGTCATACGCAGCCACTCCTCACCTCAGCGCGCGGGCCGCATGCCTTCGCGCGAGACGCGCTTCATGTGCCGCTTGATCGCCGCGGCCTTCTTGCGTTTCCGCTCCTGGGTCGGCTTCTCGTAGAATTCGCGCCGGCGCAGCTCCGTGAGGATGCCGGCCTTTTCACAGGCGCGCTTGAAACGCCGC
>DAHXNE010000055.1 GCA_027366635.1 Gammaproteobacteria bacterium
CATACGTGCGCGTGGGGAGGCGTCCCGGCAGGATTGAACCTCGAGCAGTCAAACAGAGGCCCAAGCCTTTCCCGCGATTGCAGACAACCCGTCGCAGAGCGCGTCGGAACATCAGGTTATACGGACATCCGCAGAAACTGGTGGCTTAAACGAGTGACATTCATACAGGCATTGTCTTCGGACCCTATGACACGGCACCTGAGGCGGCGGGAGCGACCGAGCGCGCCGCCGCTGCGCTTGAGGCGCACGCGGAAAAGGCGCGCCGCGAAAGCCAAGCGCTCCAGGAGGCGGAAGCGCGCCGGGAGATCGAGGCGGCGGCGGCGGCAGCGGCCGAGAGCGAAGCCGCGGCCCGTCGCGCGATTGAGCAGGAGAGGGAACAGGCCGTCGATGATCTCGGTCGGTAGGGGCTGCGCCGTGCACGGGACTGCGGCCGGCAGGAGGGGCGCGAGGCATGATGAAGGAGATTCACTCATCGCGTGAGTTTCGCGTGCTCGTCACCGGAGGACGAGCGTATCTGGATCGCGAGACCGTATTCGCGCGGCTCGGGACGTGCCGGGAAGAGGAACAGCGGAACGGGTTAAAGCTCGTCGTGATCCACGGGGACTGCCCGACGGGTGCCGATCACTGGGCGAAACTCTGGTGTCGGCGCGAAGGCGTCGAAGAGCGTCGCTTTCCCGCGCAGTGGGATCTCCACGGCCGCAGCGCCGGTCCCCGGCGTAATCAGCAGATGGTGGCCGAGGGGCAACCGAACCTGGCGCTCGCCTTCCCCGGAGGCCGCGGAACGGCGGACATGGTGCGCCGAGCGTGCGTGGCGGGTGTGCTCGTGGCTCATCTTGATTCTGAGGTCAGTCCTCTGCTCTCGCGCGCGATACAGCGGATGCTCGAGGCCGAGATGACCACGGACCCCGTGCGTGGTGCTGCCCCCGTGCCGTCCGCAGGACCCGTGCGGGGCGCAGCCCGCGAGGAGGAGCAGAGCGTCACGGACGCCTGTGACCTGGGACGGTAACCCCGCAGTACCCTGCAAGGAAATGCTCCATGCAATGGGCTGCGCCCCGCACGGGCGCTGTGCAGCCCGCAGGGCCCGGGCGGGGGAGGAGAGGGGAGAGGCACCCATTCCCTTCTGTGCCGGGAGGCCGTCATGAATGATCACCCTGTTGAAAGTGCGAGTGTCCGCGTCGCCGATTCCACCGCCGCAAGGAATGATCCGCCGCGGACGGTTCCAGACAAGACCTACGGCTATTCCCGACTCTTCGGGACGTTCTACGAGCGAGGGAGCGCGCTAGAGCAGCGGATCAATGCGGCGAAAACCAACCTGGGAGAGAGCGCCGTGAAACATGGCTACACGGCGTTATCGCCCGCCGAGCGCGCGGAGGTCATCGGAACGGAACTCATTCGCGATCCGATTGCGGTACGTGGAATCTTCGAGGGTGCCGGGTTCTATCGTCACGAGGCGAGTGGTCAGGAGTACGTGCGCGTGCGGCTGCGCAACGATGAGGGATTGTCGTCCGTCTCGGTCGCACTCGATAGCGATCTCGGCAAGTCCATCGTGCGTCACCTGGCTAATCCGGAGGTGAAACTGGGTGCCCCGATGTCGTTGCAAGCGTTCGCGAGCACGCGGATCTCGGAGTTCGACGGCCGGGCGTTTGCAAACCACGCGGCTGTCATGTGGCAGGAGACGAGAAAG
>DAHXNE010000065.1 GCA_027366635.1 Gammaproteobacteria bacterium
CATCGGCGACCGCTGGACGCTGCATCGAACACGCCGCGATTCTGCACTCTTTCTGCTGAGCGCCGCAGCTTGAGCCTGTGGATCGATCCAGGTTTCCGCGTCTCACCCTCAAAATCAGGCGCTTTTCAATCCCCATCTACAGCGCCATCGGGCGCGTGCGATTTGCTCTGAGCACACCCGTTCGAAGGTGAACCCGCGGCCGATGCGGTTACACCCGATGCTGGCACGAGCGATGCCAGAGGTCGCCGCAGGGACTGCGCCCCCAGGCGCCGCTGCTCACCGAGTTGCGGGGGTCCCCTGCACGCGGATGCGATTGTCGATCTCCCGCACGCCCAGGCAGGCATCGGCAATATCCTCGATGGCGTGTTTCATGCGCCGGTCCGGCACTGTGCCCTCCAGGGCTACTTTGGCGCCGCTGACCGCAATCGTCACCTCGCTCGAGTCGATGTGGTACGCGCGCATGAGCCGCTCGCAGATGTCTTCCCGGATGCGCTCGTCGGAGCGCTGATAGCCTTTCGGACCCGGCGGATACCGGCGCGGCAGCCGAGCGCCCAGGCGTTTGGCGGGCGCGGCCGGTCCCTCGGCGCCGCTTTCCGAATCCATGCCATAGACGTCCTGCAAGTACTCGCGCTCGAGTTCCGTGAGCATCCGGGGGGGCTCGTCCCCAAAGCCGTAATAGCCGCCCGTAAAACCGGGTCCGCTCGAGTAGCCGGCCACGCCTGTCCCGTAATAGCGCAGCGCAGGCTCGGCGGTGAAGGGCTCCTGGCCGAAGAGCGCCTCGCTCGAGACGACCCGGCGCTGCGCCGCAGGGGGCGCAGCACGTCCGCTGTTCGCAGCCGCAGGGGTGGTGCTGGCGGATCGATGGTTTTCGGTCATTGTCGACTCCGTGTGTGGGAACAGGTGGCTGGGCTCGACAGCGAGGAGGACTATGCGGGGCAACGGCACACGGCGCTATCGTGACTAGTGCGCAGGCGCCGGCGGTTAGTCACATGACGTCCTTGCGCAATATAATGAGGATGCTGGTCGCCGTTGAATGCGGCATCATGGCGCACAAACCTCATTGGGGGCGTCCCATTCCCGGAGCCGGTCGCTTGATTCCTACCGCACGTGATCTCAGCGCAGTCTCACAAGGCGGGCCGTGGTTGAAGTCCACTTCATGCCGCGCGCTCAGGCTCGCGTGGCTTGCACCAGCCGTGTTGCTTGCGGCCTGTGCGAGCACGCCGCCGCACTATCCGTCGCAGACCGCTCAACGGTTCATCGGTAAACCGCTATTCAGCCTGGAAATGCACTGGAGTATTCCCATTGCGCTGCGGCATGCGCACGCCCACGGGGGACGCCGGGCAATCTGGAAATTCAACCAGTACAACTATGCGGGCTGTCGCGTCATCGTTCATACGGATCGAAAGGACATCATCCGCAAGGTGACCTGGACGAGCGGTTGCGGACCGGCGGCCGGGGCGAAGAAGCCCCATCGGCCGGTAGCCGTGAAGACGCCGTGAGCGCGGCCAGCGGGCGCCTCGGGGTCCGCAGGCGTTACGGGTGATTCCGCCGACTTTGGCGGTCGCGGCGGCCGGCGTGTCTCCCGGTGCCCGCCCGCGCGGTTGGGTGAGCCGCTATAGGCCGGGCAGCATGCGGCTCAGGACGGAATCGCGCTTGACGAAGCGGTGATACAGCGCCGCGCCGACGTGCATTGCGATCAATGCGAGGAGAATCCAATACAGCACATCGGCGTGAATCATGCCCAGTATGAAGCCGAGCCGCGCCCGGTAGGGCACCAACGCCGGCAGCGACAGGATCCCGAATGCGCGCACGGGGTAGCCGTGCGCGGAGGCTGAGGCCCAACCCGCCAGCGGCATGAGAATCAACGTCAGATAGAGCAGGAAATGAGTGATGCCGGCCAGTCGTCTCTGCAAGACGGGCAGCGGCGGGGGTGGCGGGGGACGGTGCGTCAGGCGCCAGAGAATGCGCAGCACAACGACCAGCAGCAGGCCGCTGCCGAGCGCCAGATGCACTTGAACGAAGAAGGCGAACGGGGGAGCCAGACGAACATGCGGCATTGCGGAGCCGATGATGTATTCGGCCAGCACCAGCAGCGCGGTCAGCCAGTGCAGGCCGCGTGCCACCGGATCGTATGCTGCGGTCGACGCCGGGCGTTCTGCAGCGATTGTATTCATCCAGACTCCAAATATGCCGGACAATGGGCAACCACGATCACTGCCGACGCTGTGCCGGCGCGCGCAGTGTGGTTGCTCGGGGCGAAAAATCTCCACGGGGAGGCGCGCACGTTACCAGCGCGCGGGCCGGCCTGCACAATTTTCGGCACGCGTCGCTGCGGGCGGTTAGCGGTGGCCACCGAGGGCCATGGAGAACGTCAACAGCCCGCCGCCGGGCAGCGGCGCGAAACCGATGGCTTCGCGCGGGTTGTTCAGGCCCATGAAAGCGCGGGTGAAGAAGTCGGCACAGAAATTGCCAAGCGCCATGCCGAACAGCGTGTCGGACGGATAGTGCCAGCCGCCCTCGACACGTGCCCAGGCGGTAGCGAAGGTAAGTCCGTGCAGGCCGACATCGAGCGCAGTTCGCACGCTGGGATTCATCGGGATCTGCTCGATGTTGAGCATCGCGAGCCGGGTATACACGGCCGAGGTCGTGGTGTGATTCGACGGGAAGCTGTGATCGTTGGCACGGTTCGGCCGTTCCCGGCGCACACTGCGGCTGATCAGTGTATTCGTCTCGATGGCGGTTGTGGCGGCGACCAGATTGACCAGGTAACCCTTGGCTTTGTCCTCCAGCCAAGTCGTGCCGAAGCGCCCGCTCGGGGCAAACAGCAGCGCAGCGATATCCATCCCGACCGAGGCGCTGCGCAGCCGATAGCTCCAGCGCGTGGCGTTGGCGTTGGAGCCGAATATCGGCGTGTGGGTACGGCCCCAGTGCGAGAGGCGGTGATCGAGATTATCCACCTGGAGCGCGGCGGCGCCGGCGAGCGGTCCCCAGACCCAGGGGTCTGTGGCCGCCGACACCGCCGCGCGGCGCACCCGTGCCCAGCCCGGGGCTACCGTCACATTCTGGCCCCAATTCCGGCTCCTCGGCAGCGTGGCGCAGCCGGACAGCGCCAGCAGACCCAGGGCGAGTGGAATGGGCCGAGCGGCGTTTGGCCACTGCATCGCTCGGTGCCTGATCAGAACTCCTTGTAAAAGCCCACCGACACCGCGTGCGGGAGAACCTCGACGAGCAGCGGTATCTTGCGCCGCGAGGCCCAGTAGCCGAACGCCGTACCAAGTATCCAGCCTGCCAGTACGTCGGATTGCCAATGTCCCTGGCTCCTCATCCGACCGTACGCATCGTAGACCGGAATCAGCTCCGCAGCCCAGATCCACGGATAACGGTGCCGGTAGTGCAGGATGAACGGGGTGACGAAGCTGGCCTGCAGCGTGACCTCCCCGCTCGGGAAGCTCCGCGACCCGCCGTTGAAGAATCGGTTGGGGCCCTTGTTCTGGTAGGGCCGGGCGCGTGCGAAGGCGAGTTTCATGGCGTCCGCGGCGAAGCCGGCGAACACCGACGCGTCCGCCGCCTGCCAGAAGACGTGACCGATCCCTTTGTGGTTGCCGAAGAACAGCGCACCGGCGGTCTCGAAGGCGATGGTGCCGTACTCCAGGCCCAGCTGGTTGGAGCGGGACATGATCCCATTGTTGTCCTGCTTGCTCAGCCGGTAATCGATGCCAAAGGGGCCGTGGCTGGTCCCTTCGTGGATTCTCATCGCGGTGAGGAAAGCGGTCAGCCCGATGGCGGGTAGCGCCCAGGGGTGCTGCTGCCACCATGCCTTCGGGTGCAGAAGCCGCTTGGACGGACGGGTGCGCGGTAAGGACCGACCGGCGGGCAGAGTATTCCCAACCGCCTGCCTCGAGCTCACTTGCGCACTGGACCGAACGGGAAACCGCGGGGCACGAGCCGCGGCTGTCGCGGCGCTTAGACCCGTCAGGTCGGCAGTCAGCTGCGGACCGCTGTCGGGCGGCGCGGCATCGGCGTGAGGTCGCAGACGCAGCCGTGGCGCGTGGATCGGCGCAAACGCAGCGGCTTGAGCCGACGAGCCGACCGACGGTGCGTTCGGGGTCGCGAGCGGCGTGGCGCCCGCCTGTGCGACCGGAGGCAGTAACGCCACCAGCACCAGCAGCGATCTTGCCGCTAGGTGCGGGCGCGCTCCACCCACGGTGTCGAAGCGACTCGTCATGAGCATTGCACTCTCCTCAATGGACCGAAGCCCAAATTCCGTTCGGACCAAACACGGGATTCAGACTCTCCAACAGAAGGCGTTGAGCGCGCCCCTTTCGCCATTGTGGCAACCGTTAGCTACGTGACCCGCGCTCCGGTCATCGCGTTCAATCATAAACTTTATGTTGCAAAGTTCAAGCCGAAAGCGATTGAGAAAAATGCCGCGCTCGCGCTCGAGTGGCCGAGTGCCGCTGACCGCAAGGACACGCGCCCCCGGAGCGCGCCCGTGCGCTTGAGCGCAGAGGCGAGGGCGAGCCGGATGGAGTCAGCCACGCGCAGTGGCGGGTCGGGATTCCAGGCTCGAATCTGCGCTCATCGCTTCTGAGGCGTCGAGCAGCACTTGCTCGAGGACCTCGAGATAGTCGAGCAAGCGCTTGCGGCCGGCGCAGGTCAGACGGCACATGGTTTGAGGCCGGCCGGGTCCGAGCGCCCGCGTCACGCCGACCAGGCGCTCACCCTGCAGCACCTGCAGGTGGCGGCTGAGGTTGCCGTCCGTCAGGTTGCACAACTCCAACAGCTCGCCGAACGACAACCCCTGCGGATGAGCGAGCAGCGAGGCGAGAATGCCGAGTCGCGCCCGCTCGTGAATGACACGATCCAGTCCCTGGTATGCGAACCGGTGCGCCTGCTCCTGCTTCGCGTTACGAGAATTCATGTGCGGCCCGATAGCCAAACCATAGCACGACTGCAACCACGATCTGACCGACGCCGAATGGGATGCCCATCGCCCACGGCGCAAGGGTGCACGGGCAGTTCGCGTGCGCCAGGAGGACCAAGCCGCTCGCGAGGTACCACAGCCCGACCGCGAACATCGGGCGCGGCAGCAGGCGGCATGATGCGAATACGCCCAGGCTGAAGATCACCTGCCAGAGCCCTGGCAACATCCATAGGTCGCGCGCCGAGTCGCGTGCGACCGCGACGGTGACCAGCAGTCCGGCCACGATCGCGGGAATGAAATCCTCACCGGCGGATTGAAGCATCGGCAGCGCGAGCGTCGCATGGCTGCGACGCGCACGGGAAACGGTCTCGACGGTGATGAGCGTCAGGGAGAGGGCGGCGGTGCCGACCCACAGCTCGAGGTATTCGACCGGATGCAGGGCGGGCTGGCGGATCAGCCTCATTTGCAGCGCGGCGGCGAGCACCGCCAACGCACCGGTGCCGGCCAGCGTCACCGGTCCGTAGCCGCGAAACTCCGTGGCGCGGGCGACCTGACTGCGGATCGTGGCGATTTCCGCCAAGGCTTTGTGGACGTCCGTCATCGGGTCGCTGGCGGCCGCTCAGTACCGCCTACGTCGGCAGGTGATGATCGGCCCGTGGCGCGGACGGTGAACGGTTGGAGCGCATGCATTGTGCCAGTCAGGCGCGGGAACGCCGTCCCCAAGAGTGGAGTCCAGTGGTCATTTGCGTAACAAGTCTTGCGTGGCCGCCAAGGGGTTGTCAACTGCGCCGCAGTAGTTGTTCATCGATTGCCGCTTGATTCCCGAGTCGTGAAGCCGGCGGGCACGGAAGTTGGTACAGGGACGTACCCGGCCGCCATCGGTGGCCGGGCTTTGGGCAAAAACCACGCTTTTTGCCCAAAGCCGCGCTGGGCGGGGCAGGAGCCCCGATGCAGCGCTTTTTAAGTAAGGTGCGGGGACTCGGGGAGCGCTTTGCCGAGGGGAGGTACGCCGGACCGATCCCTGCCGCCCGGCGCGTACATGTGCTGCCGCAACTGCCGGTCGAGTCGCTCGTCGTCAGCGTGACGGGCGGGGCTGGCGGTTTCGCTCGTGATCTCGGCGGCAGCGAACGGGTCGACCGTGCTATCGAGTGGCACAAAGGGCGGCCGATCCCCGCTCTCGGCGGCGATCGGGATCTTCTTCGCTGGGCTCAGGCGGCGCACCCGAATCCGATCGAGGCGTTGTGCTATGAACGAGCGGTGCTCGCCGCTGACCGCCATTCTGAGTTAAGATTAGGAAAGTCTTGCAACATGCTGATAAAATAAGTGAATATATCCTAGCATGTCGGCTTGAATGTGCGCACGGGCGGCGCTGCGCGCGGATGTGCGTGATTTCGATTCCGCGACGATCATCGGGGTACCCTGCGCTATTGTCAGGGACGGCGCGCGGGCCGCCTATGGTAAAAAGAGCGCTCCCCTGCAACGACCATCGGGTTGACTGCGCCGGTCTCGGCGTGACCTGCGGCATCGCTTGCGGACCGCTCATCGCGAAACGAAGGAAAAAGCGCAATGTCTCTCTTACACGTCATCATTCTTGCCATCGTTCAGGGCTTTGCCGAGCTGCTGCCGGTCTCCAGCTCCGCGCACGTGATCGTCGCGGAAGAGTTGATGGGCATGAATCCCGCCGCGCCGAAGATGACCCTTCTGCTGGTCATGCTGCACACCGGGACGATGCTGGCGGTGATCGTGTATTTCTGGGAGCGCTGGCGCCGCACGTTCTTCAATTCAAAAGCCGAGTTCAAGAACTTCGCCATTGCGCTGGTGGTCGCCACCTTCCTGACCGGCCTCGTCGGCGGCGGCCTGATCGAATTCATCGAGCGGGTGCTGATGCGCAATCAGCCGCATGCCTGGATCGAGCAACTGTTCAGTCATCTCGGCCTGATCGCCATTGCGTTGGCCGTCGGCGGCGTGTTCATTCTCGCGGCGGGCCTGTTCGAGAACCGCCGGCAGCAGACCACGGCGACGCACGACATGACGCCCCGGCAGTACGGCTGGATCGGTGCCATCCAGGGGCTGTGCGTGCCATTCCGCGGCTTCTCCCGCTCCGGTGCGACGATTTCAACCGGCCTGTTTTTTGGTGTGACACGCGCGTGCGCGGAGGATTTCAGCTTCGCACTGGCGGTGGTTCTGACGCCGCCGGCCGATGCCCGGGAGCTGTGGCGCCTCTATCGGGCGCATCATGATCACCTCGCGGCAATGGTGCCGGCTGCCATGCCGAGCATTCTGGGGGTCATTTTCGCGTTCCTGGCCGGACTGCTGGCGCTGAGGTGGCTGAGCCGCTGGCTGGAAAGAGGCCGGTGGCATTTCTTCGGGGTCTACTGCCTGGTCGCGGCCTGCGTCGTGGGCTATCTGCGCTACCGGGGCTTCTGAGTCCGCCCCCGGACCGGAGCCGCCAATTCCCCTGGAAGCCAATGATGTCGGGACTCAAGAGAGTTCAACAATAAGTTGATTTATAAAGTATTTCTTCGAAGATGACACGTCAAGGAGTGCGCGGCGTGCGTGCGCCGCCGCAGTGGGTTGTCGAGGCCTCTACGGCGCTGTACATCGGGCTCATTGCGCTCGTTGCCCAGGCGAGCGGCTACTTTTATATCCTGTTCCCGGAACTCGGCGCGCTCGGTCACGACATCCTGAAGCGTCCTCGGGGGACTTGGGCTCGGGCCCCGCTGATGGTGGTTCTGACGCCGCTGGCGACTGCTGGGGTTGGAACGCTGATTACGCATCATTTGCCATACGGCCTGACGTCAGTTCTGCTCGACGTTGGATTTTCCGTAGTGGCGATCACCGTGCTGCGATCACCGATCGCGCCGGCCATCTCCGCGGGCTTGCTACCTTTGACGCTGGGAATTCGCAGCTTCTGGTATCCGCCGTCGTTGCTGATTGGCACTGGCGTGCTGGCGTGCATCGCGGTGCTTCGGAACCGAATGGGGGTGCAGGCCGCCGCAACGATCGCGTCGGACCGGGATCGCGTGGACGACGAGGTCGAGGAGGCGCCGGCTACCTTGAGTTGGGTGCCGTTCTTCGTCCTGTTCCTCATCCTGGCAATCGTGGCCGGCGACCTCACTGGATGGCGTCTCGTCCTGTTTCCGCCGCTCGTCGTCATTGGCTTCGAGGCTTTCGCGCATTCGGCCGTTTGCCCCTGGGCCGCGCGGCCGATCGCGCTGGGGGTGGCCTGCGGCCTGACAGCCAGCGTCGGCGTGCTGTGCGTCAGCCTCCTCGGAACCGGTCCGGTGGGTGCGATGTGCAGCATACTGGCGGCAATCGCCATCGTGCGCGCGCTCGATCTGCACGTACCGCCGGCATTGGCCGTAGGATTGTTGCCGTTCGTGATGGCGCATCCGAATTTCCAGTTTCCCGCCGCGGTGCTGCTCGGAATCACGATCGAGACGGCGGTATTCCTCGGCTGGCGGCGCTTTGCTCGCACGGCGCATGCCCGAGCCCGCTCGCGCAAGTGACGGCGTGGCCGGTCGCGCAGCCTGGCGTCGGGCTCGCTAGTCGCGTGACACGCCGGCGAGGGCTCGTCGACCCTCGAGGAGTTGCCAAAGTCCCAGTCCCGGCGTTCCGATGAGGAATTCGCGCACCCGGCGAACCAACGACAGGGCGACCGCGGGCGCGGCGGGAACGCCGACCAGCGCGCACACCAGAACGTAGCCGGCTTCCTGAACGCCGAGGGCGGCCGGGACCGCGAATCCGAACGTGCGCAGTCCGCAGAAAAGACTGTCGATGATGAACGCCTGAGTGCCCGAAACGGCAATTCCCATCAGGTGCAAGGCGACCCAGGTCTCCACCGCACCCGACACCCACGCGGCGGCGTGCGCGAGAAAAGCCGACACCGTCGGCCAATTCAGCACGAAGAGTCGATCGAGCGTCAGACGCAGGTCCTCTGGGGAACCGAGACGCAGGCTCGGTAGCCGTCGCGCGAGCGCGCTGGCGCCGCGCTCCAGCCGCGACAGGAGCGGCGCGCGCCACAGCAGCAGCGCGATCATCAGCACGAGCGCCGGCAGCAGCGCATAGGCGACGATCGCGGGCGATGCGTTCCGCCAGCCCCTGAGCAGCAGGATTGCTCCGGCCAGCACGTAGGGTAACTTTGCGGCCTGCTCGATCATCAGATCCGCCAGCAAAGAGCCCGCGACGGACACGGCCTCCATGCCGCTCAGGGCGAGTACCCGAGCGCCGGCCACGACGCCCCCGAGTTGGGACAGGGGCAGCACTTCCGCGGTCGATTCGCGGACGTAACGGGCCCACACGTAGCGCCACGGCGAGCCGTCGCTCACGACCGAGCCGATCCGCGACCAGCCGAAGCCCATCAAGGCGATGGCCGGCAGATGGATCAGCGCGAGCAGGGCAAGCCCAGAGAAGCCGATCCGTTCGGCCGCGTGTCCGACCGCAGCGAAGCCCGCGTAGGCGATTGCCGCAAGAAGTCCCGCGGCGCCGATGAGGGCGGCGAGGACCTGCCGTCGGCTCATGCGGTGCCCGAGGCCAACGCATTCGCCGAACCGGAACCGGTTCGTTCCGGCCGGACTTCGAACGTCCGCATGTACCCGGCGAAGCGCTCGCGCAGTACGGTGGCCTCGAGTCCGAACGATTCGAGGCGATGCGCGTGCACGGCGTAGCCGCCTCTCGGGCGCGTGCGCAGCGACTGTGCCATGCGCGCTTCGGCCGCGGCACTGAGCCGCAGGCCACAGTGATCGTACAGGGCCGAGATCGTGTCCATGGGCGCGCTTACCAGATCGTGATAGTGCAGGTGCAGTATCTGCGCATCGCTCGAGCGGGCGGCCACCATCCGATCGGCGCCATCGGCCCAGCGCTCGCTGATCTCCGCGCCGATTTGCTGGCGATCGAGATGGCGCGTGAACGGCCGCCTGAGGATCTCGGTCAGCTTTGCGACGGAGGCGAGAACGCATAACGGGTCACGGTGCAGCATGACGATGATGGCATCCGGATAGGTCCTGCGCAGCGCATCCAGAGCGAAGACGTGGTCGGGGCTCTTCAAGACCCAGTGCCTGGCGGATGCCCCCTGCGCATCGAGATGTTGCAGAAACCGCCGGTGAAAGCGGTAGGCGCCGTCGTGACCGTGTTGATCCAGCCAGTCGCGATACGCGGGGATGCGGTAGATGGTGTCGAAGCGCAGGCTTTGGAAGACCTGGGCGGTTATATCGGTGCATTCCTGCGGGGCGTCAGCCTCGAGCGGATGCATCCCCGTGAGTTCCGGCGAGAGCAGGCGAAAGAATGCGAATTGACGCGCAACCCGCGTCCGGCGGTTGTCGGCACCGGTCAGCGGACTGCGGGTGGGGTAAGGGTACAGAAGCTGCCAGCTGCGCGGGGCGGCGACGGCCGGATCGAGAGCCAGCATGGAGTGCAGGAACGTGGAGCCGCAGCGTGGCAGGCCGGTGATGAAGATCGGGCGCACTAGGTTGCGGCGCACGATCGACGCATCGAATTGTTCGGCGAGATCGAGATCCAGCTGGTTGTTGAGGCAGCGCAACGCATCGAAGCGGGTCGCCAGCTGGCCGAACATCGACAGCTGCGCCTCGGCGCGCAGCGATCGCAGCAGCCGTTGCAGCGCCATGGCAAACGTCCAGTCGGAAAACTCCCGGCAGCCGCGTCGGCGCAGCGCGGTGTCAATGAGTTCGCCCGCATCGAGCGGCGCGATGCGATCGAGCATCCGCGCACGTTCCCGCCGTGCCGGCCGCCGCGCGGGCTGCGTGACCGGCCGCGTCGCGCCTGGCAGTTTCCCCCTGAGCGATGCGCGTGCGCGGTATAACGATAGCTTGCGCGGCGCGCGCGCCGGCGGGTCGCGGCGGCCGGGCTCGATGGAGCGCGACAGGCTGGCAATCCGGCGCAGCAGGGGCACGGAAACGGCAATCAACACGGCGAGCACGAGAACCGTGACCAGCGGACCATAGATCATACCGCACCATCCTTCGTCACTACCGAACGTGCCGGACCCGCACCGGGCCGGCATCTTTCGCTTCGGGCGACCGCTGCGGTTGCCACCGGAGCGGCCGCCCCAAGCACCACCGGCCGTGGTCGCATCGGCCCCGAGCGCAACGGTGGCCGCTCGAGCCGCGATCGTCAACCCTGGGCCCACGCGCCGCGAGCCTCGCTCAGCAAACGACACAAGGAGCCCCGGGGACAATTGGCAGTTGCCACGTGGTATACGTGGAATCTGCGCATGCCTGTCAGCAGGGAGCGCATGTGCTCGGCCAACCCCCAGTCCCGATGTGTTCGTCTCGCGGCCGGACTTCGGACTTGGACCTCGGGAGCGGGGCCCGAAACAGTGGTTGCTAGAGCGCAGTGGACCGTCGCGCCGGCGCCGCTCGCGGCGAATAATACGACGCGTTCTGCCGGCCTGCGATGGCCTCGCGCGCGTAGCTGATCAAATGGTGGGCGACGAGACCCACGTGAATCACCTCCTCCACGCGTCCCTGCCGCAGAAGCGGCCAGGCTGTGCGCCAAAATGTCGCGCGGTAGTCCGACGCGACGCCAACCTTGAACAATAGGTTGGCCGTGATCGTCAGGCCGCGGCGTATGTTCGACCACGAAGCCCGCGCCGAGTTCGCCGGTAACGGCTTGCGGTTCGGGTAGGTGTGCACGGTGTTCCAGGCGAAGCGCGCGTAGAGGGCCTCCGGACTGTATGTTTCCGCGATGAGATGCCGCCAAGCCGAGACCACCGCGTCATAGGGTCGGAGGAAGCAAACATTCGATTCCAGGCGCGGGTCCTCGGCGATGCGGTCCTGGGCGGCGAGGCGGCTATACAGTCGGGTGCGCGGCAGAGCCTGCAACAGGTTCAGCGTGAGCATTGGAATGTGGCTGCGGCGGATGAACTCGGCGATGCGCGCCGGGGTCTGCGCAGTGTCGGTATCGAGGCCGAGTATGATCCCGGAAACCACTTCAAGGCCGTAGGCATTCAATGTCTCGACCGCCGCAAGGATCGGCACCGCGACGTTGTGGCGCTTGCGCATGGCGGCAAGCGCCTCGAGCTCTGGAGTCTCGATTCCGCAGAAGACGGTCGTGAAGTACGCCTCGCGCATCATCGCGAGGATGTCGGGATACTTGGCGATATTGAGGGTGGCCTCGCAGGCGAACTCGAAGGGATATCCGTTGCGTTGCTGCCAGCGAATGAGCGCTGGCAGCAGCTCGCGCGCGGCTTTGCGGTTGCCGATGAAGTTGTCGTCGACGAAGTAGACGGCCCCGGACAGACCGGCGTGGAGTTGGGTGTCGAGCTCGCACAGCACCTGCTCTGGCGCCTTCAGGCGCGGCACGCGGCCGTAGAGGACCGGAATGTCGCAGAACTCGCACTGGTAGGGACAACCGCTCGAGAACTGCACGCTACCGATGAAGTATTTGCGCAACGGCGCCAGCGCATAGGCGGGAACGGGAAAGTCGCTGAGCGGCCGGCGCTCTGCCGTCGTCAGGCGTATCTGGTGCCGCGGTCTGGCGGGGCATGCATCGAGCAGCCGGAACAGCTGATCGGTGGCATCGCCAAGTTCGCCGATGTGCACATAGTCGAAATCGGAATACTGCTCCGGACAGGCCGATACTGACGGTCCGCCGAGCACCGTTGTCGTGCCCATCCGGTGCGCACGGCGGCCGATGTCCTCGATGGCAGCGCGCTGCACATGCATGCCGCTGACGAAAACCGCTTCGGCCCAGGCGAAGTCGGTTTCCTGCGCCGGGGCGATATTCTCGTCGAGAAAGCGCACTTCCCAATCCGAGGGAACCGCGGCGGCGATGACCAGCAGGCCCTGGGGAGGCATGAAGGCGCGGGTATTGCCGCGTAAGGAATAGGCGTGCTCGAACGTGCCGAACGAAGGCGAATAGCGTGGAAAGATGCACAGGATCCGTCGTCTCATAGCCTTGCTCCCGCAGCCATCGGCGTGCCCGGTCCCGTGGGCCGGTCCGCGCGCCGGCAGTCGTCGACTGCCCCAGCGCGCTCCGTGCCGTTTGCCCCGGCCGTGACCGTCGATGCCGCCGAGCGGTGACCGCGACGAGTGCCGGCGGACCAACATCCAGCGGTCACCGCGGCTGGGATCGCGGGAAAGAGCGAGTCCTATGGAGTCTGGCAAACCGCTGAGCAGTGCCTATCGGGAGAATTACGTATTTCGCCCCGAGGTTTCGCCCGGAGGCGCACGCTGGCGCGGCCCGCGATCCGGCGGCATGACGCGGTATCGAGTGCCGGGACGCGCCCCGCCCGGGCCTGGCCGAGGGACGATCCGGTGTAGACTTCGCCGCTCGTGCAGCGCAGGCCGAGGGGCGCCGGCCCTCGGGTAATCGGGGTGCGGAGCGGACGTGCAGTGCATTCGCCGGCGGGAGTCAATCAGTGGAATCCATCTACTACGTGCTGTCCTGGGCGTGTCACCGCAAATGCCGGCACTGCTACGAGCCACGCTTCCGCCCGTACGTGCGCGCAGCGCTCGACGGGGTCGTCAGCGAGGCAATCAGCAATTTCCCGCGCATCATCGATCACCTTCCGCCGCGGATGTGCTACCTCGATCGCGACCATCCGGCGCCCGATGGCAGCCTGCCGCAGCGGCGGGGCAGAATCATTCTCTCGGGGGGCGAGGTGCTGCTCGATCCCATCCGCACCCACGTGCTGTATCCGGCCATGGAGCGGATCCGGCGGCGCTATGCCGGGGACGGTGGCGTGGACCTCATCATTCAGACAACGGGCGATTTGCTGACTGAAGGGATCGTCGAGGATCTGCTCGCGCGCGGCGCCGCGACGATCTCGGTCTCGGGCGTGGATGCATTCCACTCCGGTCTGCAGGGGACTGCCCGGCAGAGCGCTTTCAAGGAGCGTCTGATCCGTCTTTTCGAGGCGCACGGCTTGCGTCCCGCGGACGCACCCGTGAGCGCGGCAGCCGGACCGCCGACGGCATCGGGGCCGTATTACAATTTCTTCGGGGCCACCCCGGATGCCTGGATCGGCCGGCTGTGGCCGAGAGGGCGGGCATGGGAGAACGGCCTCTCGACGGCGACACTGGCGGACAACTTCTGCAACCGCTGGTCGGGAGGGCTGAATTTTCTCCAGCACGGTTATAGCGGCTCGGAAGTATCCATTGATCCGAAGGGCGACGTGTTCCCCTGCTGCATCAAGACCCGCGTGCCGATCGGAAATCTCCTGGAAGACGATCTGATCTCGATACTGGACTCCTTGGCACACGAGCCGGCGTTCGAGGCGATCTCCGCGGGGCATCCCGAGCGCATGGGGCTCGCCTATGGATGGAGCGAGGCGCGCTTCCGGGCCGAGTCCGGCACCGTGACGCCCAAGGGTGCGCCGTACGCGAATCTGTGTATCGGCTGTGATCGCTTCCACGAAGCGGTTCTGGGCGCGGTGATTGACGCCGCTCGGGTCCGGCGTGCCGCGCAACGAGGTGACCGCGCATGATACGGGCGAAGGCGCTGCAGGCCGCCGCGGCGATAGCTGTTCTCGCGTGCCTCTGGGTCCCACCCGCGATGGCGGGGCGGTGGCGGAACATTCTGGCTCAAGCGCGGGGCCAGACTGTGTATTTCGACGCTTGGGCCGGCGATGAGCGAATGGACGCTTATATCGCGTGGGTGGCGCGACAGGTCTTTGCCTGCTGCGATATCACATTACGGCAGGTGCCGCTCGAGGCTACCTCGCAAGCGGTCAGTCAGGTGATCGCGCAGAAGGCGGCCGGTGACAATACCGACGGAACCGTCGATCTCATCTGGATCAATGGCCCGAACTTTTATGCCCTTAAGCGCCGGGGACTGCTGTATGGGCCGTTCACGCAGCGGCTGCCGAACACTGCGCTGGTGAACACCCATGACAAGGCGAATCTCTATGATTTCACCGTTCCGGTCGCCGGCTACGAGTCTCCCTGGCGCACGGCCCAGCTGGTCTTCGTGTACAACTCCGCCTATGTCAAACACGTCCCGCTCGGCATCAGCGCCTTTCCGGCCTGGGCGAAGCGCCATCCGGGACGATTCACCTTCCCCCAGGTACAGAATTTCCTCGGGGTCGCGTTCCTGGAGCAGGCTCTGTATGCACTGACACCCGATCCGTCCGTGCTGCTGCGGCCGGTACGCACTGCCGATTTCGCCACAGTGACCGCGCCGCTGTGGGCATGGTACGACCGACTGCGCCCGTATCTGTGGCGGCATGGTCGCGAGTTCCCCGCCAGCGGACCGGCCGAGCGCGAGCTGCTGCAGGACGGGGAGATCGACCTGATGCCGTCGTTCAATCCCGCCGGGGCGGCGGCCGACGTCGAGGCGGGTCTTCTGCCGCGGTCGGTGCGCACCGTCGGGCTCACGCACGGGACGATCGGAAACACCAGCTTCGTCGCGATTCCATACAACTCGCCGCACAAGGCCGGTGCGATGGTCGTCGCGAACTTCCTGCTCTCCCCGGCGGCGCAGGCCCGCGCCGGGAACGTCCGCTACCTGGGCGGACCGACCGTTCTGGATGTTGCGAAACTGACTGCGGCCGAGCGCGCGCTGTTTACAGCCCAGTCCGACAGTCCGTGGGGGGCGCGGCGCGCCGCGCTGCGGCGCGTGCTTGCGGAGCCAAATCCAACCTGGGCCCGGCGTCTGGCTGAGGCCTGGGAGCGGCGCTACACGCCGTGACGCGCGCCATGGGGCTCGAAGCGAGTCGTCGACCCGCGCGGACGCGCTCGCGCGCCTGGCTGCGCTACGCGCCACTGGTCACAGTGGCGTTGTTTCTGGTGCCGATCGCGGCGGGACTGCTCGGCACGGCGCTGCCGGCGTTCGGTTGGTTGCCGGCAATCGGCGGCCGAACATTGACTCTGGCGCCGTGGATCCGGTTATTTTCCGCACCCGGAATCGGCACTGCGATCGCCTTGACGGTCGGCACCGGACTGCTCGCTACCGTGCTGTCGGTGCTGCTCGTCTTCGGACTCTGTGCGCAGATCCACGGGCGCAAGCCGGGGCGGACCGGCCGCGGACTCATGGCGCCGATTCTCGCCGCGCCACATGCGGCAATGGCCATTGGCTTCGCGTTCCTGATTGCCCCAAGCGGTTGGGTGGTGCGGCTGCTGTCGCCATGGCTGACGGGCTGGCATCAGCCGCCGGACATCGCCACGGTGCAGGATCCGTACGGGATCGCGCTCATGCTCGGACTGCTGGTGAAGGAGGTGCCGTATCTTCTCCTGATGACGTTCACGGCGCTCGGGCAGGTGCCGGCGGCCCGCCAGCTCGAGGCCGCCGCGACGCTCGGCTATGGCCGCACGGTGGCATGGCTGAAGCTGGTTCTCCCGCAGATCTATCCGCAGATCCGTCTGCCGATCTATGCCGTGCTCGCGTACGCATTGTCGGTGGTCGACATGGCGCTCATTCTCGGTCCGAGCAATCCGCCGACGCTGAGCGTGCTGGCGCTGCGCTGGTTCACCGCACCCGAGATCCGGATGTATTTCCCGGCGGCCGCCGCCGCGCTGTTGCAGCTGGCCATCGTGCTGGCGAGCATCGTGCTGTGGCGAGCGGCCGAGGTGGCCGTCGCGCGGTTTGGACGGCGGTGGATCGCCCGGGGGGGGCGTCAGACGCGCTTGCGGGCGCTGACCGGGATCGCAGCGGCTGCGGTGGCGGGACTGGCTGGACTGGGACTGGCATCCTTGGTTGCCCTGGGAGTCTGGTCGTTCGCCGACGGTTGGTCGTTCCCGGATTTCCTGCCCAGGCACTGGAGCACTCGCACTTGGACGCGGCAATTCAGCATGGTGGCCTGGCCGCTGGAAACCACGCTCGTCGTGGCCGTTCTGTCCAGCGCTGTGGCGCTGGTGCTGGTGCTGGCCTGTCTCGAAAATGAGCAGCGCCGCGGCCGCCCGGCCAGCTCGCGCGCGTTGTGGCTGCTGTACGTCCCGCTGCTGGTGCCACAGATCGCATTTTTGTTCGGCGCACAGGTGCTGCTGACGGTGGTTCACCTCGATGGCTCGCTAGTTGCCGTGATCTGGTCGCAACTTCTGTTTGTGCTGCCCTACATGTTCCTCTCCCTGGCCGAACCGTGGCGCTCGCTCGACACTCGCTATGCGCGAACCGCGTTGTGCCTGGGGAGCTCGCCGCGCCGGGTGTTCCTGCGGATCAAGCTGCCATTGCTGCTGCGCCCGATCCTGGTCGCCGTTGCGATCGGACTCGCCGTCAGTGTGGATCAATACTTGCCGACCCTGTTCGCGGGGGCCGGCCGAGTCGTGACGCTGACCACCGAGGCGGTGACGCTCGCCAGCGGCGGCAACCGCCGCATCACCGGCGTCTTCGCGCTGCTGCAGTCGGTGATTCCCCTGGCGGCCTATGCGCTCGCCATCGGCATGCCGGCGCGATTGCAGTTTCACCGGCGGCAAGCCGGGAGTACGGCATGAACGCAGCGCTGCATCTGGAGCGGGTCTCGATCGCTCTCGAGGAGCGCCTGCTGATTCCGTCGTGGAGTGTCAGTGTGCCGCCCGGCCGAGTCGTCACGCTCATGGGCCCGAGCGGTTCGGGCAAGTCGACCTTGCTTAGCTACCTCGGCGGTACGATCGGCGCGGCTTTTCGCGCCGCGGGCCGAGTCTGGATCGGCGCGCGTGAGGTCACGGACGAGCCGCCCGAGCGGCGACGCATCGGGATCCTCTTCCAGGACGATCTGCTGTTCCCGCATCTGTCGGTGGGGGAGAATCTGGCGTTCGGCCTCACGCCCGCCGTGCGCGGGCGCAAGCTGCGCGCGGCGCGCGTCGACGCCGCGCTGGGCGAGGTCGGACTCGCTGGGTTCGCCGCGCGCGACCCGGCGACACTCTCTGGCGGGCAGCGCGCCCGAGTCGCACTGCTGCGCCTGCTGCTTGCCGAGCCGGAGGTTCTGTTGCTCGATGAGCCCTTCAACAAGCTGGATATGGCGCTGCGCGCGGAGTTCCGCCGTTTCGTGTTCGAGCATGCCGGCGCCGCGGGCCTGCCGGTCCTGTTGGTGACGCACGATTGGGCGGACGCCGAGGCGGCCGGCGGCCCGGTGCTCGCGCTCGGAACGTCGGCCGATGGCGAGCCGGTGATCAGCGCCGCGCCCGTACCGCTCGCGATCCAAGCGGCGGACGCGGCCGCCCCGATCGCTGCAGAGCGGGTGCCGGCGGAGACGGGAACCGATCGATGAGCGGGCCAATCGATTGTGATGTCTGTGTCATCGGCGCCGGCGCGGCCGGATTGTCCGTCGCGGTCGGTGCCGTGCAGCTCGGTGCGCGGACCGTCCTGTTCGAGAAGGGGACGATGGGGGGGGACTGTCTCAACTACGGTTGTGTTCCCTCGAAAGCGCTGCTCGCGGCGGCGCATGCGGCGCAGGGCATCGCGCAGGCGGCACGCTACGGGATCCATGCCGGCACGCCCGCAGTGGATTTCGCGGCGGTCATGCGCCACGTGCACGAGGTCATCGGACAGATTGCGCCGCATGATTCAGTCGAGCGGCTGGAGAAATTGGGCGTGCGCGTGATCGGTGCGGCGGCGCAGTTCACGGGCCGCGACGAGGTGTCTGGCGGCGGGGTCCGAGTACGGGCGCGCCGGATTGTCATCGCAGCCGGCTCCGCCGCCCTGATCCC
Source organism: Gammaproteobacteria bacterium (assembly GCA_027366635.1). Classification (GTDB taxonomy): domain Bacteria; phylum Pseudomonadota; class Gammaproteobacteria; order Steroidobacterales; family Steroidobacteraceae; genus 13-2-20CM-66-19. Next base: position 18,505 of record DAHXNE010000065.1, read on the forward strand.
GCCCGTGAGCGGTATCGAGCAGATCGGGGCACTGACCAACGAAACGCTCTTCTCCTTGCGGCGGCGGCCCGAGCACCTGCTCATCCTCGGAGGAGGGCCGGTCGGGGTGGAGATGGCGCAAGCGTTTCGGCGCCTTGGCAGCGCGGTGAGCCTGTTTCAGCGTGGTCGGCTGCTGCCGCGCGATGAGCCGGAGCTGGTCGAGGTGCTCAGGGAACGGCTGGCCGGCGAAGGCATCGCGATTCACGAAGGTGTTGAAATCGCCGCTATCTGCCCCGATGCTCGCGGTATCGCCGTGCGGTACGGCTCGGGCGACGAGGTGGTCGGTTCGCACCTGTTGGTGGCGGCCGGGCGTCAGCCGCGGCTGACAGGGCTCGCGCTCGAGCGCGCGGGCATCGAGTACACCTCGGCCGGAATCCGCGTGGATGCGCGACTGCGTACCTCGAATCGGCGGGTTTTTGCGCTCGGGGATGTCATCGGGGCGCCACAATTCACCCATGCGGCGGGCTATCAGGCGGGCATCGTGATCCGCAACGCGCTGTTTCGGTTGCCGGCCAAGGTTGATTATCGCGCGCTGCCATGGGTCACCTACTGCGATCCGGAGCTCGCTCAAGTCGGTCTTACGGAAGCGCAGGCGCGCGAGCGGTTCGGCGCTACGGTGCAGGTGGTGCGGGTGAACCTCGAGGACAACGATCGCGCCCGTGCACAGGGGTACACTGCCGGGGGCATCAAGGTGGTGACCAACCGGCGCGGATCGATTCTCGGGGCCGGCATACTCGGCCCGCAGGCCGGGGAGTTGATTGCGCTGTGGGGTCTTGCCGTCAGCCAGGGACTACGGCTCAGCGCCCTGACAAATCTCATTATTCCCTATCCGACGCTCGGGGAGATTTCCAAGGCGGCCGCGAGCGCGTTCTATCGTCCGAAGCTGTTCAGCCCCTGGCCCAGGCGCTTGGTGCGCCTGCTGCGCGCCTTGTCCTGACCGGCCATGAGCGTCAACCCGGGGTCAAAGGCCGGCGTGCTTGACGTCTCGGTCGTGATTCCCGCGCGCAATGCGGCGCGACATCTGCCTGCGACACTGTCCGCGTGCCAGGGCGTTGGCGAGATTATCGTCGTTGACGGCGGCTCTGACGACGACACCGCGGCCACAGCGATGCGGTGGGGCGCGCGAGTCATGGCCAGCGATCCGGGCCGCGGCATTCAACTGCACCGCGGCGCGGCGGCGGCCCGGCATGAATGGCTGCTGTTTTTGCACGCCGATACGGTGCTCGCTGACGGGTGGCGCACGGCGGTGGGCGAGTTTATGGCGCATCGGGATAACCGCTTGCGCGCCGCCACCTTCCGGTTCGGGCTTGATGACCCGAGCACCAGCGCGCGACGGCTGGAGCGAATGGTCGCGTGGCGCGTGCGCCTTCTCGGTCTGGCATACGGTGATCAAGGATTACTGATCCATCGCACGCTGTATCGGTCTATCGGCGGATTTCGGGCGTTGCCGTTGATGGAGGACGTCGATCTCATACGCCGCGTCGGCTCACGGCGGCTTACCGTCCTGGCCGCTACTGCGCACACGTCGGCCGAACGGTGGCATGAGGATGGCTGGTGGCGTCGCAGCTTGCGCAATCTCGGCTGCCTCACGCTGTATTTTCTGGGCACTCCGCCGCATCTGATCGCGAAGCTGTATCATCGGTAAGCGGCTGCCGCTCAGAAGTCGTGGCTGTACTGCAGCAACACCGTCAACGGCGGCAGGGTTGCCACCTGCGGGATGACGGTGTCATTGGCGGTATATTGCGCATAGCCGATGTAACCGATATCGCCGAGATTCGGTCTCGAGTTTGTCACGTTGCGTATATTGACGGAAATCGAGCTGCTGCGATGGCGCACGCCGATGCGCAGATTGACCAGCACATACGCGCCACGCGTTGCGAACGTGCTGTTGCCGCCGTTGAGCAGCGCTCGACTGTCGCCGGTATAGCTGGCATCCGCCTCGAGAAAGCCGTCGAGCCCCGTCGTTATGCGCCGGGTGTACATTCCTGCAATTGACGCCGTCCAGGCCGGCGTGCCGAGAATGCGCGAGCCGGGCATGATCCCGACGTTCGCCAGGGCGCCGGGCTCGGTGATGGCGGTTTTCTCGAAGCCAATGCCGGTCCGCAGCATCAGGGATGGAACGACGTGGCCCTGGAGGTCGAGGTCCGCGCCGTTGATAATGGCCCGCCGGCCATTGATGTCGAAAATGGACTCGCAGGGCAGTGCAACCTGCTGTTGCGGATTGCGCCAATCGATATGGAAGGCGGCGGCCGAGAGCAGCAGGGCGGTGTCCGGAACCTGGGTTTTCGCGCCGAGTTCGTAGCTCCACAACGTGTCGGATTTCAGGTGCGTGATATCGCCGACCGGCAGGGTCGGCAGCGCGCAGGATGGCACGAGTGTCTGGGCGGCGCCGGCGCGGAATCCCTCCGCGGCGGATGCGTAGATCATTGTCCGCTTGCTGACCTTGTACGACAACGCAACCTTCGGGTCTATTCCGGACTGGTAGCTCGATTGCGGATCGCTCGGCGTCAGGCCGAAGTTGTTGAAGCCATTGGCCGTGTAATCCGACGTCTGATGGAGCCAGTATCGGCGCGCCCCCAGGGTCAAGATGAGCTTGCGGCCGAGCGGTACGTAGATCTGCCCAAACAGCGCGATGTCGCGCTGCATCGCCGGGTTGTAATCCATCCAGAGCAAGTCATTAGGCCAGGGCCCGACCACGGTATTGTCGGCCGTGGCGGCCACCAGGCCGCGCGCGTAGGTTGGCGGGATGGACAGCGCCGAACGGGTGCGGGCAAAGAATGCGCCGACGGTGCCACTGATGCCGAGGAATCGTGTGAACGACAGGCGAATCTGCTGTGTAAATTGATTTTCGTAGTTCTTCTGGTCCCACAGGAAGGGCTGGGCGGGCAGTGTCGTGACGCCGTAGTAGCTGCGCAGAATCTGCTCGGTACCGTACGTGGAGTCTTCAATATCGCGGTTGTGGCGGTAGAAGTAGCTGGTGGCGGACACCAGCCGCAGGTTGCCATGCCGGTAGCGGATCGTCAGCGACGGGAGTACCCAGGCGGAGCTGGCGCGCGGCTGGACGTTGAAGGCCCGATTGAGGGTGTACACGGGTTTGAACGCCGGCAGTGGCGCGAAGGTCGCCGGGAATCCCGTGTAGTGAGTATCCTGCGCCATCACCATCAGGTCGGCATCCAGTGTCGAACTGACGCGCAGGCGGGTCGTGATCGAGCCCCCATACGTGCTCTGGGCCCCCTGATCCCCCACGCTGGTGCGGGCGACGTGCAGGAAGGGGTCCTCGGTCGCGGGGCTCGCCGGCGCCGGAAAGGTTCGGGTCAAGTAGCCCGCCTGATGATTGCCGAAGAACACGATGCGCGCCGCGAGCCGTCCGGGCGCGAGGACCAGATTGTCGATGACATCGAGGCCGCCATCGGCGCTGCCGCCGCCGGAGGTGAATCCAGCCTGAGCCTTGTACGCCAGCGCATTGCCAGTCAGATTAGGCTTGTGAGTGATGATGCGCACGGTTCCGCCGAGGGAGCCCTCGCCGAACAAAGTTCCTTGCGGGCCTTTGAGGATCTCGATGCGATTGACGTCGACGATGCGTGGATCGATCGATTCCGGCAGCGGTGTGTTGTCGATGTAGAATCCCGTCGCGCCGGAGGTCCCGAACAGGTTCTGCCCGGTGATGCCCCGGATCGCGACCGTGCGGGCGTTGGAGATGCCCGTCGAGCCCGCACCGTATGCGAAGGAGAGATTCGGTGTCTTGGTGGCGTAGCCGTTGAAGGACTGAATGTCGAGCGCGGCCAACGTGCGCCCCGAGAACACGGTGATGCTCTCGGGAACCTCGGCAACCGGTTGCCTGCGCCCCAGCGCGGTGACGATGACGGTGTGCAATGTCGCGGTGTGCCGATGTGCCGGCGCACGTGGCGCGGCGGCACACGCGTTCGAGGTGAGTGCCAGGATCGCCAGCGCAGCGAGTACGCGACGCAGCGGCATCTGGCACGGCCATGCCGCCCGACTCGGCTGGATCTGAAGCACGGCTCGGCCCGATCTTCCTTTGGGATGGATCCTCTATTTACCACGATTGACGCGGAGCGGGAACAACGGCGGCGTGTCAGTCAACGTGGCCGGCATGGCGCGGCCCAGGGGCGCGCCGATACCATGCTTGGAGTTCAGCCACCGACAGCAGTGGCGAGAGCAGAATGTCCTGCGACTCGTCTCCAGCACGGTTGCGCCGCCGTTCGAGCGGGGCGGGGCGCTCGATCCCATCGGCGGCAACGACGATACCGAATGTTTTGGCGAGCCAGAGCAGCACAGTCGCGACCGCGGCATCGCTTGCCGAGCCGGCGACGTTGCGCACAAAAAAGCCTTGTCGATCTTGAACCGCTCGGGCGCAGAGCACGGCACTGAGGCGCGGGCAGTAGCCCGGGCCGAAATCATCGCGCGCAGGGTGGTCGCCGCACAGTCCTCGACGAGCGCGACGTCAACTCAGCGCAGAATTTACTCGGGGCGGGAGGTCGCCGTCGCGCAGAAGGAATCCTCGCCCTCGCCGCGAAACCGGCGGCCTGAGAAGGCCGAGGACGAGGAGGACGTCAACTCCAGTTCCTCGTCCCCGTAGAGATCGCCGCTACCGTAGGTGCACCCAAAGCTGAGAATTGCGTCACGCGTTTCGGCGTCATCCACGCCGGTTGCGATCGGCATCAATCCCAGTGCGGCCGCCATCTCGATGCCCGCCCGGCACACCCGGCCGGCGACCGCATCAGTGCGCAGCGCCGTAACCCAGGCGCGGTCGAGTTGCAGACCGGAAATAGGGGCGCGCGCGAGTGCATCGAGCGAGCCTATGCCGCGGCCCACTTCATCGACGATCAGTCGAACACCGAGGCGCTTGAGCGCTGTGGACTGGGCGGGGTCACGCGTCACGAAGACTTTCTCGGCGATTCGAAGCTCGAGTCGATGGGCGGGAACACCGCCTTCGGTGACGAGTCGTGTGACGTCGCTAAGAAACACCTCATCGAGTACGTGGTGGCGAAGTGCGCCGAAGGAGATACAGACCTCGGGAGCGCAGTGGCCGGCCAGTACGGCGAAGTCGCTGCGCAGCTGCGCGAATACGGCCTGGGAAAGAGTAGTGGCCAGTCCGGTCGCCGTGGCTACCCGGAGGAATTCCGCCGGCCGGATCTCGCCGCGCAGCGGATGGGTCCAGCGCAGATAGCCCACCCAGGCAACCAGACGGCCGGTGGCTAGCTCGTGACGACCGGCATAGCGCAGGCGGATGTCACCATTGGCGATGGCATTGCGCAGCTCGCGCGTTAGATCGATGCGTGTCAGAGCGCGCAGCTTCATCGTGTCCGTGAAGAAGCGGATGCCCAGTGCAGACGCACCCGTCTGGCGCGCCTCGAACGCTGCCGCCCGCGCCTGCTCCAACAGAAGCTGCGGTGTGGAGGTGTCCCGGTCACGAAGGGCGACACCGGCACAGGGCCGCAGATGAAATTGCGCCTCGCCGGTGTGAATGGGCTCGCGCAGACTCGTACAGATCGAGCTGACGCAACGCTCGATCGCGTCTCGATCGTCGCTTTCGATGACCACGGCGAGCAGGCCTTCGCTCAGCTGGCCGAGGTACCACCGCGGACCACCGGCCGTGGAAGCGGGGTCCTCCCGCGGTGGCGGAAGCCTGCGAATCGCCGCGCTCATGACCTGCTCGCAGACCTCGGAGGCGAGTACTTGGGCAATATCCGCGATCCCATCCACGTGGATCATCGCGAGCGCGATCGGGGTCTCGCGCAGGGTTGCCCACGCCAGGGATTCCTTGAATCTCTGCAGAAATCCGTGCCGGTCGAGTTGGGGCGGGGTGCGAGTATGGGCATCCGGAAGGTCGCTCACGGCCTCGCCAGTCATCGGCCGGATGACGCACAGAACACGCTCCGATCCCTGCGGTGAGACTTGCGCGGTGTATTCGATGCCGCAACTGCTGAAGCGCGCGATCATCGTCTCACCCTGGGCAATCGCTTTGCGCGCGAGTTGCTTGATCAGAGTAGTGATGCGCGCCGGCCAAGTCGCGTCCAGCGCTTTGCCAATTGCGTGCGCCCGAGGCTTGAGGGCTGAGGTTCCGCTTCCGCCGCCGTGCGCCAGAAGAATGCCGTCGCGCCCGAGGAGCAGGACGAGATCGGGCAGTGCCTCGATCAGCACGTCGGCGCTGTATGGACCTGTTGCACGCGACGCTGCGTCAAAGTCGGCGGCGAGGGTGGGAGTGGCCACAGTGTAGGGGAGGGCGGGCATGGGGACTCTCGAGGAACGATCCCGCAGTGGCCGCGAGGGCGGCCGCCGATCGTTCTTTGGTGTCGAAGAGTACTTAAGTCGAAACCGCGGAAAGGTGCGCAATATCTGGAAAATGAAAGAGAAAAGTCTTATTATGTCAAATTGTTCCCAAAATTCACGCGCACTGGAACTCCGGAGCGGATGTTCGAGTCGCGACCGGTCGTGGCGGGGATCGCCGGGGCGGCAACTGGGATGCGCTACCATTGATCGATGAAATCCTCGGATAGTGCGCAGCGTGACGCCGGTGGCGCCGGTTCAGTCGAATCATGGCTGGTTGCGGCAGGACGGGACCGCCGGCCCGGAGCGCCGCTCAACGTGCCGCCCTGGCCGGCATCGAATTTCATCCTGGGTGATCATCGGACGTATTCGCGTTCGGACGCGACGCCGGGCTGGGAAGCGCTTGAGGAGATTGTCGGAGGTTTGGAAGGCGGTGCTTCGGTCGCGTTTGCTTCGGGCATGGCGGCGATCGCGGCGATATTCGATCAACTTCCCGCCGGCTCGGTCATCGTCTTGCCGGACGACGGCTACCAGGGCGTAGGCGGACTTGCCCAAGCGGGTGCGAGTCATGGCCGTTGGACCGTGCGCCGCCTTACGGTTACCGATACCGCGGGTTGGGTAGCGGCGTGCGCTAGTGCGGACCTGATCTGGCTCGAGTCGATGTCGAACCCGCTGCTGGCCGTGCCTGATCTGGACATTATCTGTGCAGCGCCGCGCAAGCGTGGAGCAATCCTGGCCGTGGACAACACATTCGCGACCCCGCTCAATCAGCGTCCCCTGGCGCTCGGTGCCGATCTTGCCATGCAGTCTGTGACCAAATTCATCGGGGGGCACTCGGATTTGCTCGGGGGAGTGGTCACGGCGCGCGAGCCGCGCCTCGTCGCGGCGTTACGTCAGGCCCGCGGGCTCGCGGGCGCGACACCGGGCACACTGGAGACGTTTCTGGCGGTCCGCGGGGCTCGGACGTTGGCATTGCGGCTTGAGCGGGCGCAGCGCAACGCGATGCAACTGGCCGAGCGTCTCGCGCAGCATCCAAACGTCGAGCTGACTCGCTATCCGGGACTGCCGAGCCACCCGACTCACGAGGCAGCACGGCGCCTGCTCGATGGGTTCGGCACGATTATCTGCTTCGACGTGCGCGGTACCGCCGCCGTCGCCGATGCGGTGTGCGGCGGCCTGCGGCTGATCCAACATGCCACCAGCCTCGGTGCGGTCGAGTCCACCATCGAGCGACGGGCCCGGGTGCCGGGACAGGAACACCTGCCGCCGTCGTTGCTGCGCCTGAGCGTGGGAATCGAGGCGGTCGAGGACCTGTGGCGCGATCTGGATCACGCGCTGCGGGACGCCGCGGCTCGCGGCTGATTCGGGCACGCGCGCCGAGAAGATTATGGCGCGCACTTGCTGCGCTGGTGGGAATGTTCCGGGGGTGCACTGATGCGCTATGAGCTGTATTACTGGCCGACGATTCAGGGACGCGGTGAATTCATCCGACTCGCGCTCGAGGAGGCCGGGTGCGAGTACGAGGATGTGGCCCGCCGTACGGGCAGAGGATCAGGTGTCCATCGGCTGATGCGCATGCTCGCGGGACGGGATGCCGGAGACTTGCCGTTCGCGCCGCCGATCCTCAAGGCCGGACCGAGGGTCTTGGCGCAGACCGCGAATATTCTGTACTTTCTCGGAACGCGGCATGGCTTGGCGCCCAGGCAAGAGCGCCTGCGGCTGTGGACACAACAGCTGCAACTGACAATCGGCGACTTCGTCGATGAGGTACACGATACCCATCATCCAATCGCCTCCGGGTTGTACTACGAGGAGCAAAAGCCGGAGGCGCGGCGGCGTACTCGGAATTTTCTCGACGATCGTTTGCCGAAGTACCTGGATTACTTCGAGCGGGTGCTGGCGCGCAACCCGAGGGGCGGGAATTGGCTCGCGGGCGCTCGAATGACCTACGCCGATCTGTCAATGTTCCAGGTTCTCGTCGGTCTCGGCTACGCGTTTCCGACCACGATGCGCCGTGCTGGGCCGCGGTATCGGCGCCTCGAGGCGCTGCGGCGGGCTGTCGAAGCGCGACCGCGCATCCATGCCTACCTACAGTCAGATCGACGTTTACCTTTCAGCGAAGAGGGCATTTTCCGCCATTATCGACAGCTCGAGGCCGGACGCTGATTGCGGTCTGTGGCGTGCTGCAGCGTATCAGCGAGTATTGGCGGGCGCGGGGCACGGCGGCGGCTGTCTGTGCGTGGCACGGTGGAAGCGGCCGACCCGATTGAGCACAGCGAGTGCCGTGCTCCAGACTTTGTGCTCGCGCGCGCAGCGCTCCCCGTAGATGAACAGGGCCCTCATGGCCGCCGGCTCCAGATCCGCGGCAGTGCCCTCGAGCGGGTAACTGGCCGGGATACCGGTGACCTTCAGGTCGGCACCTTGCCGCTGGGCAAACGCATCGGCTAGCTTCACGCGGGATCTGGAGTCGCTCACCAGGACCGTGTCGGCGCTGCGAACGAGGATCGCGGTCGTGCTGTTGGGTGTGGTCTGCGGTCGCTCGCGCAGGTGACCGTTGATGATGAGATAGACGTGGGCGCCGTCCAGGAGTTTGATCCGTCCGGGAAGGATCGTGACCACTCCCGGCGCGAACAGGAATGTCGAGCTGGCCGAGCCGTCGACCTGCATCTCGTCGAAGCGTTTGCCGCCGGCTTTCACCGGAATCAGCACCGGCGGAAAATCGCCCGGTATGCTTGCCGAGGCGACGAGCACTGTGCGAAACAGCCGCAATGCGCGCGGACCGCCCCGGGCTGCAATCGCGCCCATGTTCCAGACCACGGCTTGGCCGGTATCGAGATCGGTCGTCGCCACGAGTAGCAGCCGGCCTCGCGCCGCCTGCGCCGCTACCGCGCGCACCAACTTTGGCGTTGCATAGCGGTCCACCAACTGCCGAAGCGGAGCGCCGCGATACAGGCTCCAGCCAAATAGCGCGCCGAACCAACCGAACATCCTGCGCGTGAGCAGGCGCATTGCCTTGGGACGCCCAAAGGCGGCCGCCAGTGCTTCGTCCCAATGAGGCCCGAGAAACGCAAACGGAGCGATCAACGCCCCGACGCTGACACCGGTGACGATCTGAAACGGCGGCCGTGTCCCAAGTTGCGACCAGCCGGCGAGCACTCCGGCGCCGTATGCCCCGGCGCCACCACCACCGGACAAGACCAGAATATCGACCGGGTGGCCGGCGGCGGAGCGCTCGACCCCCGAGAGGTGGATGGCTGCCCAGCGACGGAATTGCCGTACGCTCATCTCTCCGGCCCAGCGGATTTGTGCTGGGAAGCCGGGAACACGAGCGCTCGAATAATCAGCCGGCGGTGCCGGTCGGCGGCTCAGCGACGCGCACCCGGCCATCAGCGCAAGCGCTGCCAAGCAGGCGCCGATTGCCTTGAGCGTGCGGGCCGTGGGCGGTGGCGCCGCGCGATCTCCCGCCAGTTCGGGTCGCCGATCAGACATGGTGCAACGGCTGGTTTCAGTCCTCAACAAAATCGCGCGCAATAGCCCAGCGCCATCCGTAGACGAGCGGCGCCGGCGACCGGCAGCCAATCGTCGGGTGCGGCGCCGAGCCGCGCTATATTTGCGCGTCGCACGGGCTTCGAACTATAGGTATTTTCCGTGCCTGCGGCCGCCGCGACGGCGGTTGCGAGTTTCACTCTCCCGTAGCGCTCGGGGCGGCGTCAACTCATGTGGGAGTTTCCTGGCGACAGTACGCGGCCGAGACTCCAAAGGCGAGCTCGGCGCTGTGCCGCTGGCCGTGAACGGATCGACGCACTTGGGCTTTGAGGCGACCGTTCGATGAGCGCGATGCCGTTGCGGCCGATCGGCTCCCCACGACTTCGGCACAGGCGCTCCGGCGGGCCCAGAGCGTCAAAGATGGTGCCAGTAGGCGTTCTCGATGGCCGGAATCTCGCCGATCTTGGCGGCGATCAGGGAAAGACGGCACTCCGGAAGGCCGGCGACATCGACGCGAATGTGCATTGTCTCGTCGGATCCGAACTCGGCGAGGACGCGGCGAGGTACGACGTTCAGCGTCTGGAAAAAGCTCACGACACGGGTGAGCACGCCGGGATCACAATCCGCCCGAACGCGCAGGCACAGCAGTTGCGTGACCTCTTGAATCGCTTTTTCTGTAACCATGGATACTCGCTCTCATCTCAATCCGATCCGAACCGAACACGCGACAACCCCGGCTTTCGGCGAAAGCCGGGCGTCTAATGAGCTCGATGGCGTGCAGGAGAGTATCCATGGTGCCGACAGCCGGGATTATGCGTTCTGCGGTCCAAAAAGTCACGCCGCGTGCCGCTGCCGCGTTGGACGGCATGTCGGGAAGACGATAGACAGCGATCTTGCGCCGCCTCTATGCGAAACGGCGCCAACGCCCATCGCTTTGCTGCCGCAACCCGCCGGCGCGGACGGGGAATTGGAGCTTGGTGAGTGCAGCGCGATTTGCATGCGGCGGTTGAGCGCTTGTGCCGGAAGGTTCGGCGCGTGCCCAGTTGTGCATGGCCGCCGGGCCGGCGGCCATCAAATGAAAGCCCCCGGCGCAACGATGCGGCGCGGTCGCCCAATCGTCAACGCACGAGCAACCTACAGAACGGGGCGGCGAGGCTGAGCCCGCCGATCCCTCATGCCTTCAGGCCGGCGGCCGAGCAGTCGTTCAAGACCGTTCGGTTCGCAGTGCACCGTCTGGCTGAGCGCGGTAGTTGCGATTGCGGTGAGGCACCGTCGGCCGGGGGACGGACGGGGTCGAATGCCGTACGCAGAACTACCAATGGCGGCGGCGTTCTGTGGGGATGTAGCATTGTCTTTTTTACATGTATATCGTGGCAATGCACTGCTCGGAAAACGCAAGTCCACCCGGCAGGATCCAGGACGGCGGTGGCGCCGCACTCATCGTTGATGAGTCGGGGACTATCCGGTTCGCCACCGACCGAGCCTGTGCCATGCTTGGCTACGTGCCAGGCGAACTCGAAGGGCGAAGTGTGGAGCTGCTGGTGCCCAGACGACTTCGCCTGGCACATATCGGGCATCGCCTGTGCTTTACGGATGAGCGACGGACACGGACGATGGGAGCGGGGCTCGAGCTGTTCGCGCAGCGCAAGGATGATGTGGAAATCGCGGTTGACATCAGCCTGACTCCGATACAGCGTGGACTTGAAACGCTGATGATCGTGGTGATGCGGCTGCGAACCGCGGATTTGGCGCCCGGCACGCGGGCAGGTTCGGCAAGCCCCTAAGTACCTAAGTCCATAAATACGATGACGTATAATTGTGGCATATATCCATCTCCTATGGCACCCTTGGGAGCCAGGGAGGGAGGTATATGCCCAGAAAATGCCCATACCGCATCGACTTATCGGACGCTGAACGAGCGAGGCTCGAGGCCACGGCCCGGAAATATACGTCACCGTATCGGGACGTCATCCGCGCCAGGATCGTGCTGTACGCCGCCGAGGGGCTCGACAACGACACCATTGCGGCGCGCCTGGATACCCCGCGACAGATTGTCAGCAAGTGGCGCAAGCGCTTCTTCCGAGAACGTCTACAGGGTTTGGAGGAAGGCTCGCGCACCGGGCGCCCAGCGCTCTTTTCCCCCCAGCGTCGTCGTCGCCATTAAGGCCCTGGCCTGTCAGCTGCCATATGAGTCGCAGGTGCCGCTCTCGCGCTGGAGCGTGCCGGAGATCCGCCGCGAGGCCATCGAGCGCGGCTTGGTCGCCTCGATCGGGCAAAGCACCCTGTGGCGCTGGCTTACCGAGGATGCGATCCGTCCGTGGTCGCACCGCACCTGGATCTTCCCGCGCGACCCGGCTTTCGAGCGCAAAGCCGGCAGGGTGCTGGACCTGTATCACGGGGAATGGGAAGGAAAACCCTTGAGCGAAGCTGATTGCATCCTCTCCACGGACGAGAAGACCAGCATCCAGGCTCGCCGCCGGATCCATCCCACCCTGCCTACGGCCCCTGCCCGCCCCATGCGCGTGGAGCACGAATATCAACGACGCGGTGCCTGGGCCTATCTGGCCGCGTGGGATGTCCGACGTGCCAAGGTCTTTGGCCGCTGCGAAACCACGACCGGGCTCCGTCCCTTCGGCCGCCTCGTCGCCCAGGTCATGAGGCAAGAGCCCTATCGCTCCGCCCCGCGAGTGTTCTGGATCATGGATAACGGCTCCTCGCACCGCGGTCAAGCGTGCATCCGGCGCTTGCAGCGACGCTGGCCCACAATCATCCCGGTGCATACCCCGGTGCACGCCAGCTGGCTCAACCAGGTCGAGGTGTACTTCTCCGTCATCCAGCGCAAGGCGCTCACGCCCAATGACTTCCACTCCCTGGCTGAAGTCAAAGACCGCTTGCTGCGCTTCCAGGATCATTACGGCGCCGTCGCTCGCCCGTTCCAGTGGAAGTTCAGCCGCGAGGACCTCAGAACGCTGCTCGCGAAGATCCACGCGCATGAGAAAACCTTCCGCAAGGCCGCCTGAAGAATACGTCACCGAACTTACGGGCCAGAGTACTAAGTCTCGGTTGCCAAGGTCGCGCCAGCAGTTGCGAGCGCCTGATGGACGAGTTGGTCAGAGTCCCGCGACGGATGCATGTTCATCGCCGCATCCGGCTTCGGCGGCCAGCAATTCCTGAAGCGCTTGCTGCACCGGTTCGACGTCGAGCGAAGCGAGCGTTCGGGCCGGCGTGGACACGACCCGACCAACGGTGCCATAAGGTCCCCAGTGCAATCCGCCGACCCCGGCGAACATCGCGACCACCGGCTTGCGAAAAGCCGATGCAACGTGGGTCACTGCGGTGTCCGGCGTGAGAACGGCGTCGCAGGTGGCGATGAGCGCAATCATCTCCCGCGCACTGGTGGTTTCATCCACCGGTACCGCGCAGGCCTGCCCAATGTGTCGCTTGCAGCGCTCGTCGACGGGAGCTCCGAGAATCAGCACCTGCAGGTCTGGAAAATGCTGCCGCACCCAGCGAATGGTTGCGATGTAGTGGTCGTCTGGCCAGCGACGCCAGTGCGCTTGCGCCGAGACGTTCACCGCCAGCCTGCGCAGCTGCCTGACTCGATTGAGCGCTCGGTTGTGGCCCTCGCTGAATCGCCAGAACGTCTCGGCCGCGGAGAGTTCGGTGGGCGAGAGATAAATTCTCGGCAACCATGTGCCCCATCCGCCCGCCAGCGGATCGTATGCTGAAGCAGCCTGTTTGCCAACGCCAGATGGTACCGCAGTCGCCCCCGGGGGCGACTGCGCGCCGCGCGCAGGATCGATACCGAAGGGACGTAGAAGTGCCGCACTGTGGTCGACGTAGTGGACCGCTCCGGCGACCCGCGGAACGGCCAGCGTGAGCGCAAAATCATTGCCCCGGCCTCCAACACCGATTCGATGCCGCGCGCCGCTCGCCCACATGATCAGCACCGAAGTCAGGGATGGACCGGTAACCATGGCGTCCAGCACGGCGTCATACTTCTGCCGCCTGATGCGCGCCAGAGCTGCCAAGAATGTCCAGGGACGCGCTTTCCTGACGCGATAGACCGTTCCGACGTCGGGGTTGGAATCCAGCACTGACGCATTGCGCGCCGAAGCCAGTACATCGATGGTAACGGTAGGCTGCGCCTGCTTGATGGCATGGAGTATGCCGGTTACCAGCACCATGTCCCCGATATGGTCGTAGCGCAAATAAAGGATGCGATGCGCGCGTGCGCTCCATTCAGGCGGCGCCTGTGTTGGTGAGGTGCGGATGAGAGCCTTGAGTACCCCAATCACCAGGAACTTCAGGCGTCGTTCCAGGCGGCGAAACCGGCTTTTCCAGCGACTCTTCACGAAAACGTCGGACCGGTGGTAATGGGATCGATTGTGACCACGTCGCGACCATCCAGACCCCGTGGCGCACAGCGATATTTACTCGACCGCCATGGCGCTGCGGAGCGCGGCTGCGTTCGCAAGGGTTCCGTAGTCCCCGGGTCTGAAGTGTGTTCCCTGCGCGCGGAGGTCTCCCGTGGGGCGGGAAGGCGCAACCGAACGGTGATGCCCGCAGGCCGGGCATCGTAAACGGAGGCGACCGAATGGATCATACCGACAGTCCAGCACAGGAACGCCGCGGCTACGGCTGGCCGGCGCGCATGGCCCTCGCGCTGCGCCAGCGGCCTACGTGTTCATCATATCATAAACTTTTTCATACAAAGTAAAGGGGTCGGCGCGGCCGTCCGCGACGAAGCGAACCGGGACGTGGGCAATTCCGGTGACTGAACTCACCGCGCAGCGGGATGTCCGCCGGCAGGTACGATTTCGCCTGAAGCTGGCATCCCACTCGTCGGCGAGGAAATCGAACGCTTACTGGCGGCCGGATCGATGTTACGTTGCCCGGCCGGGGCGCGACGTGCGGCGGAGGCATGCGCGACTGTATAACAACACAGTGCTGTGAGCGCCTCTACCGCCAGGAGGGTGGAACGTAAAACGCGCGGAGCGCAACTGCGGCACGGCTTGGCCCAGCCGAGCGAGGCAAGTCTGACCGGCAAGAGGCGCGAACCGGGTGCAACGTCCCGCGGCCCCGAGGGGGTTGGTGAACGATCAGGAGCAGATTAATGGGGAGCCGAGTCTGGGCGCTATAAATTCCGCAGGTACGACCCGCCGCCCCACAGCTGTTTTGTTGCGACGGGGGGGGGGGGGGGGG
>DAHXNE010000098.1 GCA_027366635.1 Gammaproteobacteria bacterium
CTCGCGGTCGGCGTTCCTTCGCCCAGCGGATCACGGTCCAGGCGAGGCCGCGCACACGGCGCGCCCGGTTCCGATCGCGGAACGGTTTGCCGCCGCGCGCCTTGGAGTGATAACAGCAATCAGGACTGAACCATCCGAGGGCTACCGGCCGCCCGGGGCATACCGTGCGCGGATCGAGATCGCGGATGTCCTCGCGCAGGTGCAGCGTGTGCGGATGATTCGCCATGTGAACCGCGAGCGCTTTCGCGTTGTGGTTGATGGCGATGTCCACGGGGCGCCCGAGAGCGGCCTCTATGCCAGTGGACGCTCCACCGCCACAGGCGAAGTTGTCGACAACCAGTCCACCGCACGAATCAGTCATGACCGCGCCTCGCAAGATTCGTGCCCGCTCGTTCTGCAGTTTCACGCCGCGGCGGCCTTCGCATCCGACTCGAAACCTTCGTGGAGCTCGCCGTCAAACAGCGCAGCTCCGCAATCGCAGAGCACGAACCGCGCGATCTTGGCGCCGTACCAGGAGTCGCCCTGCGGCTCTACGTCGCGCACAATGATCTCAGGCACATGCCCGCAGAACGGGCACGGATTCAGGGCCGGGCCGGTCCGCTGCGGGCCGCTCTGCGCTGCAGGCTTGGCGTTCACACGCCCTCCCCGGTGGCTTTAGCGGCGGCGCGCCTCGCTCGCGTTACGGCCGGGCAGTCGCAAAGACCGCGCGCGTCGCGATCGGCGAGCAGCTCGCCCACCGCAGCCAGCAGCTCTGGCGCGACGGCGATCAGCCGCGCGTCGTGAGGGCGCATGCCATGAACGGTGGCGACGAATGTGTACAGGCCATTCGCGCGGCTCTCGATGTGGTAACCATCGCCGTGAACGGTGTAAGCCCACGGGCCGCGGGTATGCCCCGCGTTGTTAGCGCGCAGGAGCCGGCGGTCCCTGCGCTCCTGGATTTCGGCACCAGGCTTCGCCGGCGCTCGCGTGCTCAACACCGCCGTCCTCAGGACACGGCCGGGATGAGCGCCAGCCCTCGTCCGCCCTCGAGGCCGCGCGTCGCCAGGATCGTTCCCCGCGCCTGCTCGCGCCGGATGATCTCGCGCACGCCTTCGCGCGGCGCTTCGTAGCCCGCCTCGCCTTTGTGACGCGCCTCGACGTAGTCGTAGATGGTCGAGGGCGAGACGTTGTACTTGACCGCCAGCGCCTTCGGTGAGCGTTCCCGGGCCTGCGCGCCGAGCGCCTGTCCGTAGAGATACTCCTCACGCATCCGGCGCCCGACCTCTTCCGCCAGTCTCCGCTTCCTCCTCGCGCGACCATAGACGTAGTCGTAAACGGTTGATGGCGAGACGTTGTACTTGGCCGCCAGGGCCTTCGGTGAGCGCTGCATGGCCTCTTCGGCCATCGTCCTGCCGTAGAGGTACTCCTCGCGCATCCGCTGGCCTTCTTCCTCGGTCAGCCTTCTTTTTCGACCCGATCTCACACTCAAGATGCCCTCCTGCCTCCGGCCTCCGCCGGTTCTTCGGTCCACGTGGTCTTTTGTTCTGCCACTGTTTATATTTTATCGGATAACGTATAAAAGTGTCAACCGTTATCGCATGGCGGGCCGTTGAAACCGAGATATTTATGTGGCAGAGGCCAATTGCGTACCGCGAAATGTGAAATAAATTCGGGTCGCGCTTCGAATCCACTCGATACCTCGAGACCGCGCGCCAAAAAAAACCGGCCGATCATCTCGGCCGGTTGCCCAAAGTAGGCAGAGGGACTCGGCGGGCCAAGGGAGGGTAGCCACGCCGATACCGAAGGAGCCGGTGAGTAAGAACGAGCCGGTCCTCTACTGGAGCTATAGGTAATGGACGGGGAAAAAATCCAAAAAAAAATTCCGGTCAGGCCGCCGGCCGGTGCGTCCAGGGCGCGCGCGGCGGAAGGACGAGCCCGTAGAAGAGGTGATCGTCGAAGTGCAGCGGGGAAAAGATCGCGCGCTCACCGACCGTCG
The DNA here is from genome assembly GCA_027366635.1 of Gammaproteobacteria bacterium. GTDB lineage: Bacteria > Pseudomonadota > Gammaproteobacteria > Steroidobacterales > Steroidobacteraceae > 13-2-20CM-66-19. Next base: position 1,976 of record DAHXNE010000098.1, read on the forward strand.
GGCACCCGACAGGATCCTTGCGGATGGGCTGCGCGAGAGTGACTTTCGAGCCGGTTCCCGCCGCATCGATCCGCTCGATCGTCCAGCCCCGCCCCGCGGGCGCACCGCTCCACCAGAGGAGAGCGCAAGCTGGCACAGTGCACGGCTCTTCGGTGCGCAGCACCACCGTGGCCCCGTCGGTTCGATTCACGGCGCAGCTGAGCACCTCACCTTCGATCGCCTCGCCGCTAAGCACCCGCGGGAGCATCTTGAGGGGATCGTCGATGGCTTCCTCCACCTCGAGCAGCGCCGCCTCTCGCTCGAGCTCATCGCGACGCAGTGCCGCGGCCCGCGCGCTCTCGAGAAAGCGGATCCCGCGCGGATCGGATACTTCGCGCTCGAGCCCCTCGAGGTGCAGTCCATAGGCGACGCGATCCCGCTCAGTGCGCCGGGCAAGGTGCGCCGCGGCCGGGGTGTCCCGTTCGCGCCGCACGATCTCCAGCAGCAGCGTCCAGACCGGTTCGGTGAGACCGCGGTAGAACTCGCGCAATTCCACGAGCGCGCCTTCCACCTCACCCGACGAGCCGGCGCCGCCCCTGCCAGCCTTATCGAGCGCCGCGTAGAGCCGCGCGGCCGTCTGGGCATCCTCGGGTTTCGGCTGCGGGCCGGCTGAGAATCGTTCAGCGGAAACGGCCGCATCGAACCCACGCGTGTGCGATGGCGGGGCGATCCAAGCTTCGAGCGCGAAGAGCGACTCGCTCTCGAGCGCGCTCATAGCGCTCGTCCAGTGCGCATTCAAAAAATCGGTGCACGACAGCACGACCTGCTGCCCCGGCAGATCCGCATGCCGGGCGAGCCAGAGCAGATGACACGCGAACCGGCGCAGCAGGGACGCAAGGTCGGCATCCGGATGTTGCGCGCCCGCCAGGCGTCGCCCAATCCGCCCGAGCAGCCGCAGCGTCGCCCCATTGGGGATCACGATCTGCGCCGGCCACACAGGCACCTCGAGCTTGCGCCCCTGGTAGTCGACGCAGCTGCTCGCGGCCCCATAGGACTCGAACAGCTCGCAGAAGCGACGCGCGACCGCGGCGAACTCGCGCGCCTCGAGGTCCCGATCCCGCGTCCCGCTCATCACGAACACCTCCGACGGGGCGTGCCCCTGGCCGAATGCGATCGATGCACAGGAGAATGGATCGAATCCGTTCTGCCACGCCACGAGGAAGATCGGGTCGCTCTCGATCGAACGGTGCCGAACGAGCGCGCTGCGTACGGCGCGGCCTTTCCGGTAGGCCTCGGCGCTGAGCAGGATTCCCAGGCTCACGGCCCGGCCCCCTTGAGCGCTCTGCGATAGAGCTTTCGGGCACGTGTGAGCTCGAGCGCGCTCTGCCGTTCGTGTTCGCTCGGGTCTGCGCCAGCGGCGAGTTCGAGCAGCCGCGCGAAGGACTCGACGCCACTCGCCTCGCGGGAAGCCTGATCGCCGAGAATCCCCAGGCGGCCGGCCTTGTAGGCACGCTCCCGGCACAACTTCGCCGCCGCGCAGTGCTCGAGACACTCGGGCCGGTAGTGCGTACCGGCCTCGTCCATCAGGTGCGAGAGCCCCGCGATCCGCTCGGCAGCTCCGGTGCCATCTGCCGGGAACGAACGTCCCGCGAGCCGCTTAACCGCCGCCTCATCAGGATGCGCGAGTTCGAGCAGCCGCGCCGCCCGGCGGATGTGGTACGAGAGGTTCTGCCGCAACAACACAGCGCGTCCAAGCCGCGTGTTTTTCGGCAGCACGATGAACCCGCTATCCGAGACGGTCTCAGCCGGCAGATGATCCTCGATGAGCTGCGCGCGCACGAGCGCCGCGTAGAGGCCGGCCTGAGCGCAAGCCGCGCCAAGCTTTATCGGGTCGCACCTGCCGTCAATCAGCGGGAAAGACTTCGCCTCCAGCACGTGCAGCGCTCCGTTCGAGGCGGCCGCGAGCCCGTCGGCCTCGAAATAGGCATCCGCCCCACCGATGCGCGCGCGGATTACCGCTCCGTCGATCAGCGTCGGGGCGTCCCAGGCGCGCCGGGCGATCTTGACGAGCTCCAAGCGTGTCGCCTCAGCGCGCACCTCGAGTCCAGAGCGGCCCGCCGGCGCCGGCAGATCGCGCAGTCTCGCGATGCGCGCCTCCGTCTCGATCGCCACCCCGTGCTCATAGAGCAGGTTCAGCAACTCCGCGTAATCGTCCTTCTTCAGGATCTCCTCGAACAGCCGCCCGCGTTTGATCGCGAGCGGATCGGCGCCGGTGCCGGGCTCGTAGCGGGTGCCGCCGAAGAGCTTCTCGAGATCCACACGTCCGGCGAGCGCGAGATTCGAGAAGGTGCAGTCGGTGTGTTCGGCCGCGGCGGCCAGTACGCTCACGGTGAGCGAATGGCGGGGCACATGATCTGTCTCGGCCGGTGGGCCAAGCCGCGCATCTGGCGCGTCCCCTGACATTACTGCTGCGCCTCGAACAAATCGGCCTGATGTGCCGCGGGAGCCCTGGTCGTGTCGACGAGCCCTGCCGCCTCGTTGCACACGCGAGCATAGACGTCGCAGTGACAGCGCTTCGGGGCGCACCAGCAGCCGATAACCTTCCCAGTCAACTCGCGCTTGACGCGCTCGATGAGCGCGGGGTTCGAAAGAAACCACGCAGCGTGCCGCTCGATCGCCTCTTCGCGCGAACCGACACGGTACTGCGCGAGCGTGCCGACCTCGTGGCTGAATGGGTTGCCGAAGGGGCTTGGGCGACCGGCGTAGATGTTGTAGGGATGGCGCTTGCAATGCACGACGCGGGTAAAGGGCGCCACTTCCTTAATCGACGCGCCCGATCGCGCGGCAATCTCCGCGAGGACGGGTCTATCCGCGCCCGGGAAGGCTATGATCAGCTCTATCGGGAACTCAGCAGTACCAACCGCCTGCCGCACGGGAACTCCCGCCTCGCGGCACCAGGTCAGCGCGAACCCGCCAGCACCGGAATCG
>DAHXNE010000018.1 GCA_027366635.1 Gammaproteobacteria bacterium
ACGGTCGTACCGCTTCAGCGCCGCCCCACGATGAACCGCGAACCGGCCAAAAGGCCCTTGCAGGCTGCACGGCCCGCAAGGGCCGAGACACCTCGAGCACCGTCAGGAACGGGGCGAAGACGTGTCAGGGCAGGACTCTGATTGAGGCCGGCGGCCGGTCCTAAGGGGGAAGCGCGAAGCGACACCACGGAAATTCCGAGAAAGCACGGGCTCGCACTGCGTACCGCAGACGCATGCCGTACCGTGCCGGCCTACAAAAATAAGCACGACTCGATGCAAGTAAACGATCGACCCCGCGCAAGCGGGGTCTTCTTTTTTCATCGGCTCGAAGTCGCTCCCAGCCCTTCGGGCAAATCCGCCCCACCTCCCCAGGCGTTAGACGGACGGCCGCCACCCGCCGCCGATCAGCTCGACGCTGCCGAATACGACAGCCGCCAGAAGCGCCGAGGCGCAAGCGTAGAAATACGGTACGGCTGATCCGAATGCGAACAGAATCCCCATGATCAGATTCGCCAGGAACTGGCCACCGGCGCGTGACACGGAAAGGAAGCCCATGCCTCGCCCAAGGCGCGTGTGGCTGACCGCCGAGGAAACCAGCGCCGGCTCGAACGTCTCGACCGCTCCCATGCCGAATCCAAGCACGGCGATTGCAAGGTAGAACGACAACGTCGGCAGGTGCAGCCATTCACCCAGGCCGATGAGGCCAGAGCCGAGCGCCGATACCAGGTAGCCGATCAGCCACAGCGAACGTATGGCCGAGCTCCGGCGCAACCCGAGCAGGTACCCGCTGAACGCGGAGACACACAGATAGACGACGTAGGCCAATACGCCCCATTCGTAGCCCGCCGTCCGATGCGCGCGCGCCGCGGTGAGAATCGGGAAACCCAGATTGTAGAAACTGAATCCATACAGTGTGGCAGACACCAACAGCGGCAACATAAAGACACGCGCCGTCAACCGGGCACTGCCCGAGACCGCCGAAGGCGGTGTCACGGCCGTATAGACCTGATCGCGACGCACCAGCACCAGCAGCAGCGTCGAGACGATCAGCGGTATCACGGCCCAGAGCATGATGTGCCCAACCGCCAAGTGCAGCCAGAGGGCAGCCAGCGCCAGCAGTGCCGAAATCATCCCTCCGCCGATGTCCAGCGCATGCAACGTACCGAACGCTTCGGTTCGCCGCTCCGGAGGTGTCGCATTGACCAGTAGCGCCCGGCGTGACGGCGAGCGCAAGTAACGAGCCCACCAACCGAGGATGTATAACAGTGCCGCGACCCACACCGAGCTGGACAGCCCCGCCAGCGCCATGAGCGGAATAAACGCGTTGCCCAGGATCGCGACCCGCTGGTGACCGAAGCGATCGCCGGCGCGGCCGCCGATGAATGCGGCGAATGCTCCACCGCCAAATGCAATTGCCGTGACAAGTCCGTACACGTACAGCGATGCGTGCAGGTCGAGGACCAGATAGAGCGGAAACAGCGCGGTGACGCCCTGATAGCCGAGATCGGCGCTGAACGCCGAGAAGCACAACAACCAGCCGTCTCGCGGCAGTTTGGGTACGTTCACGCGCCTGCTGCTCCCAGTGACACCTGCTGGCAATGATTGTAATGGTTGCGGCCACCCTGTGCAGCGCAATACCCGATGCGCGGCGAGTTCCGCGCATGTCTGACGGGCTCGCCGCGCCCTAGGCCGCGAGCAGGCTGTAGAGTTCGTCTTCCTGCGCGAAGTGCAACGTCAGAATGGCATGCAGCCCGTAAAGCAGTCGATGAATCTCGCGCAGATCGTCGGTTGATGGACCGGCCGGCGGCAATTGCACCACGCACCGGGAGAACAGCCGGCTCAGACGGCGGATTTCACCATGAGTATGGATCAGTGGCCCGGTGGGATTTTCCCCAGCAAGCATGCTCTCCAGGATCGGATAGACGGTCTGCTGCTCCTCGCTCTCGTGGGGCAGCAGCTCCTCCTCCAGCATCCGGGCCGCCTGCTGCAAACGCGCGAGCGCTTCGGCGGACGGCAGCTCATCGAGGCACACGGCAAGCTCCGCGAGCTCACTCACCCGCGGGCGTAGCGAGCGGTGGGTCATGTCGAGCGATTGCGCCAGGCGTCGAGTCTCGGGGGTGGTGGCAACCCACGTCTCGCGCCCGACGAGCGCGCGCAACGCGTTCAGGATGACCAACACATCGATGCCTTCCTGCAGCAGCGCTCCGGCTATCGGGACGATGAACCCGGCTGCAGCAAGCATCATCGCGACGACGGACAACCCCATCCCGACCCAGGCACTTTGCAGCGCGATGGCGCGGGTTCGCTGCGCGATCTCCACCGCCCGGGCGAGGCCCTCGAATCGATCCGAGGTGAGCACCACGTCGGCCGCCTCGGATGCGGCCGTTGCACCGCGCGCACCCATGGCAATGCCGACGTCGGCCAGAGCCAGCGCGGGTGCGTCGTTGATTCCGTCGCCGACCATGGCAGTGATGCCCTCCAGACGCGCGGCTCGTACCACCTCGACCTTGTCCTCCGGCGCGCGCTGGGCGAACACACGATCGATGCCGAGCGCGTCGGCAACGAGCTCGGCAACCTCGGGGTGGTCGCCAGTGACCAGGAGGATGCGGCGTACGCCCGCGCCGCGCAGCTTGCGCAGCACCCGCGGTGCCTCAGGCCGAATGTGATCCTGCAACAGGAAAACACCCGCAAGTTCGCCGTCCATCGCCACGAAGACGCACGACGCGCCTTCTACGCCGGCGCGCCGCTCGATCGAACGGACCCTCGCAGTGCGTGGCGCCCCCGGAACGACGAAATTGTGCTGTCCGACGGCAATTCGGCGGCCCGCGACGACACCCGAGACTCCCGCGCCGATCTGCTCGTGGACATCGGAGGGAAAGACCAGTGCAAGGCCCCGATCGCGCGCCTCGGCGAGTATGGCCGGAGCGAACGGGTGGACCGAGAGCTGCTCGAGCGCCGCGGCGTGACGCAACAGGTCGTCAGCGCCGACCGCTCCAATCATCTCCACCGCCACCACCTCGGGACGAGCGGCTGTCACGGTGCCGGTCTTATCGAGCAGCACCACCCGCGCCCGCGCCAGAGTCTCCAGTGGCGCACCGCCTTTCATGATGATCCCGTAGCGGGCGGCCCGCGACACTCCGGCCATGATCGCGGCCGGCACCGCCAGGATCAACGGGCACGGGGTTGCAACGACCAGCACGGCCAGCGCCCGCTCGGCCGTGCCGCTTACCAACCAAGCGGCGGCGGCCAATGCCAGGGTCGCAGCGAGAAAGATCAGTGCATAGCGGTCCGCCAGCCGGGCGAACGGCGCTTTGGAGCGTTCTGCCGCCTGTACCAGCCGGACGATACCGGCATAGGTACTCTGCGCGGCCGTGGCGGTCACCCGGAGCTCGAACGGACCGCCAGCATTTGACCCGCCGCTGCGCACCGGCGCTCCGGCATCGAGTTTCACGGGCCGTGACTCGCCCGTCAGCGATGATTCGTCGAGCACGGCGCCTTCAGTGCCGACGATACCATCGACCGGAACTACCTCGCCCGGTTTGACCAACAGAGTATCGCCTACGACGACTTGCTCGACCGCCACGTCGGTGTAGCCGTCCGTGTCACGTCGGTGGGCGACGCGAGGTGCCCGGTTGATCAGGCTACTCAATTCGCGCCGCGCGCGCGCGGTCGCATACGCCTCGAGGGCCGTTCCACCCGTGAGCATCACCGCGATGATGGCTCCGACGAGATATTGGCCGAGGAGCAGCGCACCCACCATCGCCAGCAGCGCGATGATGTCGACCCCAATTTCTCCCCGTCGCAAATTCCGTACGGTCGCGATCGCACTGACGACGCTTACAGCAGCGGTAAGCGCCACAAGCAGCGTGCGGCTGACTTCGGCAGCTCCCAAGGCGGCAGCCGCGCCAGCCGCCAGCAATCCGGCCAGCACCGCACCTACCAGGGCAAACTGGCGGTACGATGCCGGCTTCGTGCCCGCTCGATGAGCCACGCCACTCAAACGCATCCGTCCATGCGGCTCGGCGCGCCGCGAAGCGAACTCAGCTCAGCGGCGGCGGGCCCGGAGGTCGACCATGGTGAGGCTGGTGCCGCCCATTGCGCTGCTGGCGCCAGTTCCGCTGTTGGCGCCCGTTTCGCGGCTGAGGCCGGACCCGCTGCGGCGCTCGGTAATAGCGATTCTCCAGGGTGCGCTGCTGCCCCGCATTTGGTGGATAACGGCCGCGCGGATAGTTGCGCTGGTAGCGCGGCAAGGGTGCGCGTGGCGGCAATGCTCTCCGGTTCCAGCGATTCCAGCCGGGACGGCGCCGTTGCCATTGCGGGCCCCAGTGCTGTCCCCAACGTGGCGGGGCATTACGGGCCCAGCCGCGGAAGAACACTGGTGGGCGGCGATAGAAACGCACCGGTATGCGCAGCACGAACGCCGGCACCGAGTAAGGCTCGACCTGGTACCACGGACCGTTGTACCAAGTGCTCGAGTACCATTGATCATCCGAAAACAGCCAGTACGTCCCATCATAAAAGAAGAGGTTCTGGTCGAGCTGCGGGGCGTAGTAGACCGGATACCCGGGTACGGGCACCATGTCTGGATAGGCGGGAATATTGACGCCAATCCGCACGCCGGGCAACGCGATACCCACGCCAATACGAATCTGCGCGGACGCCACGGCACTGAACCCACCGAACAGACACAGCGCGACGGTGGTTACCCGGACGGCTCGTCTGAGGCGATCGGAAAACATGAGACTCTCCCTTGGGCGGGTGCCCTGAATTACACTCACACTCTACTCCGTTGACTCGCCCGGCACATAAGCGGAACTACTCGCGCAGATATCCGGTGTCCGGGCACGCCCAGCCGCGGATACGTACCCGTCTGGTCTGAGCCTCTTGTACTCTTCAATGAATTGTGCTTCGCATATCCCAAGGTTCAACGCAGGACGCTCAAGTCCTCTGCCATGAGTTGCAGCGATGCGGCCGCAATGTTCTCTTCCAGGTGTGGCATCGAGGCCGTTCCCGGGATCGGCAGCATCACGGACGCATGCTGCAAAAGCCAGGCGAGCGCTACCTGCGCGACGCTCGCCTGTCGCCGCTTCGCGACGCGCGTGAGCGCCCGGTGGCCCTCAGGTCGTGCCGCGTGGCGCCCGGATGCAAGCGGGGCCCACGGCATGAACGCGATGCCCTGCGCGGCGCAGTTCGCGAGCACGGCTTCGCTCTCGCGGTCATCGAAGTTGTAACGGTTCTGCACCGACACGATGGGCACAAGCCGCTGGCAACGCTCGAGCTGGTCGACCGTGACATTCGAAACGCCTATGTGCCTGATCTTGCCTTCGGCGCGCAGGCGCGCGAGCTCGCCGATCGACTCCTCGATCGGTACAGTCGGATCGGGCGCGTGCAGCTGATAAACATCGATACGATCCATGCGCAGCCGCTTCAGGCTACCTTCGCAGGATTCCCGCAGATGCTCCGGCCGGCCATCGCGATGCCACGCCCCGGGCGCCGGCCTGACCAAACCGCCCTTAGTTGCGATGACCAAGCCCGGCGGATATGGATAGAGCGCGCGAGCCAATAGATCCTCGCTGACCTGTGGGCCGTAGGCATCGGCCGTGTCGATGAAATTAACGCCAAGCTGGACCGCCCGGCGCAACAATCGCACGGCGGCGGGAACATCCGGCGGGTCGCCCCACACGCCCGGGCCGGTGATGCGCATGGCACCGAAACCCAGGCGGTTGACACTCAGGTCACCGCCGAGGGAGATCTGTCCGGCGGCTGCGGCATTGAGAGGTGAATTCATGTGGCTTCTCCGGCCCGGGGCGCGGCGCATCGAGGATCAGGCACGCCGGCCGCGGCGCAATGACGTGGTGCTCAGGTAGCGGTCCCACGCGCCGCTGGTCGCGGGACATTGCACGACGATCCGCAGGCAAGATCAAGACTGGCGCCGGGCGCACGCCGCGACGGCTCCCCGGGGATCTCCCTGGCGCGCGCTTGCGCCCGAGGGATTCAGCCGCCCCGGGGCGGCGCATCGACCGTTTCGATCGGCGGCCGCCAACGCCGTCATGGCGCGACCTCGACGTCGCCGCTCTCGATGCGTGCGTCAACGCCGCTCGAGCCGAGCGTCTTGATCCGATCAGCGCACTGTTGGGCGGCCTGCGGACTCTGTCCGGAGCGCACCGCCCACCATAGCACCAAGAGACTGAACCCGACGATGATCCACATGCCCGTGAAGAACCCCAGCACACCCGAGCCACCCATCGCGCCCCTGGGGCCCAGATAACTGATCAGCCACATGCCCGCGAAGTACGGCACTGTCCACCACGCCTGTCGCAAGCCGAGGTCGCGCAGCGGCCGGTGCCGCACCGCGAAATACCAGAACAGGTACGCCACGACGTAGAAAAACACCGCGCCAAACATCCACTGCGCCACAGAATATCCGGTCCAGTAGATCATCCAGTTCGACGCAATGAACGCGATCGGCGCCAGAATGTTGGCCGCACTCAATCGAAACGGGCGCTTCGCATCGGGCAGCGCCATGCGCAAGCGCATCAGGATGATCGGTCCGATGCTGTAGGAAAGCACCGTGATCAGCGACACGGCCGAAACCAGCTTCTGCCAGGACGGGAACGGAAAGAAGAACACCACGCCGACGCAATAGGTCACGATCAGCCCGATCCAAGGCACGCCCTGGCGGCTCAGCAGGGTAACGTGCTTCGGCGCATTGCCCATCTCGCCGGCCGCCATGATGATACGCGGACTGGCGGTCACGTAGATGAATGCCGTGCCGAGCGGAGAAATGATCGCGTCGACGTACAGCAGCACCGCCCACCATACGGCGCCCACCGTGACCGCGATCGCGGCCAGGGGTCCGAACATGCCCGTGAATTGCAGATGGGCCCAGCCTCCGCTGATGTCCCGGGGATTGAGCGCCGTGATGAACGACACCTGCAACCCGACATAGATCAGGATGCCGATGAGCACCGAGCTGATGAGCGCGATCGGCACGTAACGACTCGGGTTGCGCGTCTCACCGGCCAACGCGATTGCCTGCTGAAAGCCGAAGAAGCTGAACACGATGCCCGCGGTCGCTACGGCCGTGAACACCCCGCTGACCGGGGTACTGTGCACGTGCGCCACCAAGTTATGGGGGTGGAAGGAGTACATCATGAGGATCACGATGGTCGCGATCGGAATGATGAGCTTCCACCAGGTCGCCGCGCTGTTGATGGCAATCACCCAGCGGACCGCGAGAAAATTGAGCGCCACGACGCCGGCGAGCAGCACCGCCGCCCAGGCCGTGCCGACACTGGTCATCAGACCGCTGTGGGGATGGATCAATCCCGGCAGGTAGTTATTGGCGTAGGTCAAAACCGCACTGACTTCGACCGGCGGCACCGACACGAAGGCCAGGAACAGGATCCACGTCCAGATCTTTCCGACCAGATCGCCGTGACTGACGTGTGTCATGTGCACCAGCGCGCCCGAGTTGGGGAACATGGTGGACAGTTCCGCGAACACGAAGGCGAGGAACAGTATGGCGACGCCGCCGATCACCCAGGAGTACACGCTGCGCGGGCCCGCCTGCACCGACGCATGCAGGGCACCGAACAGCCATCCCGAGCCGATGATGCTGCCCAGGCTGGCATACAGAAGGCCGATGACTCCAGCATCGCGCCTGAGTTTGGCTGGACCCGCCATGCGCTCCCCCTTACAACAATCTAATTGGTGGCGTCAAACCGCCGCAGGCAGCATTAAGAGAGCATAAGAGATATGCCCTATATTGTCCAAACGCCCTCGCTGGTCTCGCACGCGCCCGAGCCCGACAGGGCCGAGTCGGCCCGCTCAATGGGCGTCGTGCGCGCGGTCCGGGGCCTGCGCCGCCGCCTTGGCGGCGGCCGGGACGGTCCGTATCCCCAGATTGTAGGCTTCGAAGCTCCACACGTCCGCCC